>NZ_JBMMKT010000005.1:0-369200 GCF_057626615.1 Marinomonas sp. HM11-D
AGCTCAAGCTGTCAGGGCTTTTTTACGTCTGAAGAAAAATTTGCAAGCTTAGCAAAGGGGTCAGATCCCTTAACAGATGGCAGTGCTTGGAAGCTGATGTACATACAGGGATCTGATCCCTGAGCTAAAAAAGGGCAGGGCATTACCCTTTAAAAACGCTATAATGCACGCAGTTTATTGATACGCGTTGATTAGAGGTTTTACATGGCTAAGTCCTTACAAGAACAGCTGTTAGGTGCTGGTATCGTCGATAAGAAAAAGGCGAATAAGATCAAAGCTGAGAAGCTGCAAACAAAGCAAAAGATGAAGAAGGGGCAGCTAGACAATTCTGCAGAAGAAGCCCGTCAGGCTGAGCTAAAGCGTCAGAAAGAAGAGAAAGTAGCACGCGATAAAGAGCTGAATCTTAAGCGCCAAGCGGAGATTGAGTACAAAGCCATTCTAGGGCAGATCCGTCAAATCATTATTCAAAACCGCGTTGCAAAAGAAGACGGTGAGATTGCCTACAACTTCACTGATGAGAAGAAAGTGAAGAAGCTGTATGTGTCAGAGAAGATGCATAAAGACTTATCAGAAGGACGTCTAGCGATTGCTAAGCTAGAAGGTCAATACGAGATCGTGCCAAAAGGTATTGCCGAGAAGGTACAAGAGAAAGAGCCGGACATGATTCTGGTATTGAATACCTCCTCTAAAACAGAGGATATCGATGAAGATGATCCGTATGCTGAATTCCAAATCCCTGATGATTTGATGTGGTAAGAAAACAAGAAGGGCCGATTTATTCGACCCTTTTTATTTCTATAATGTGTCTAGTCGTTTATTTCTATGCCCAGCTGTTTTCGAGCGGCTTTCACAACGGCTTCGTCCACTGGTGGTGGCGACAAATCCATTTCTTTAGATAAAGCCTCAATCACGGTATTTAACACTTCCACTCGGGCAAACCATTTCTTATTGCCTGGAATAATATGCCAAGGTGCTGAGATGGTTGAAGTGCGTTGGAACATTTCATCTGTAGCACCTTCGTAAAGCTCCCATTTGGCACGATTACGGATATCTTCCTCGGTTAGTTTCCACTGCTTAACAGGATTATTCAGGCGTTCTTCAAAACGTTTTAGCTGTTCATCCTTAGAGATATGCATAAAGATTTTAATGATGCGTACCCCATCGTCGGTCAGCATGCGCTCAAACTCGTTAATTTCTTGATAGGCACGCTGCCACTCATTAGGCGAAGCAAATTCTTCAATGCGTTCAACCAATACGCGCTCATACCAAGAGCGGTCAAAAATGGCGATAGAACCAGGTTTCGGCAGGCGTGTTTGAAAACGATAGAGGTAATGACGGCCTTGCTCATCTTTGGTTGGTGACGCAATAGGATGCACACGGTAACCACGTGGGTCTAGTTTTTCCGTAATACGACGGATAGCCCCACCTTTACCTGCTGCATCCCAGCCTTGGAACACAATGATCGCGCGCTTGCCTTGATGATAATAGGCTTGCTGTACCTGAAGCATTAGCTCTTGGGCTTTCTTCAGTTTCTTATGATATTGATCTTTATCTTTCAGCGAGTATTCGTCTGAAGCGGTATCGTAGTCACTAAGGCGAGGAGGAGTAGCGACTAAAGTGATGGTACTAGGAGAGAACATTCCATGCTCCGTATTCTTTGTCCGGAAATAAATAAGGCCCACAGGCAGCACCTGTGAGCCTTATTAGCATACTCTTTGCCTGCTCTATTGAACAGGTTAAGCATCTTACTGCTGGTTGAACTCAGCTAGGATTTGGTCGTAACGGCCAGAAGCTTGGATTGCGATCAAACCTTTGTTGAACGCGTCACGTAGTTCTTCTGCGTTTGGAATAGACTTAGAGATCAATAGGTATAGATCGTTTTCTTCAAGTGGTGGAAGAAGAATCTGTAGTTGAGAGCCATCAACGCCTTCTTTTTCAGCGGCTGCTTTTGCTACTGCTAGGCTGTCTGCGTAAAGGTCAACTTCGCCTGCATCCAGTGCTTTTACAGCATCTTTAACTTCTGGGTATTCTTTTAGGTTTGAGAATGGGAAGTTATCGAAAGACTCACCGATTACAGTCGCTTTGATTTTGGCGATCTTGTACTGATCAAGAGATTCGAATGAGTCATAGTTGTTTAGTGGGAAGTCTGGCTTTTTGATTAGACCCGCTAGTACTGTGTAGATTGGAATAGAGAAGTAGTACTCTTGCGCACGCTCTTCTGAGTAGTAACCACCTACGATGGCATCTTTTTCACCGCTTTTCACAGTGTCTAGAGCGTTTTGCCAAGCGGTGAATTCCATCGTCGTTTCGTAGCCTGATTGAGCTAGCGCTTCATCAACGATAGCCGTAATGAAACCACCACGCTCTAGACTGTCACCGTAGAATGGTGGCCAGTTCATGGTTGTTAAATCAACCGTCTGAGCTTGGATCGTTAGAGGCAGTGCAAACGCTAGAGCAGAAAAGAACTTAGTAAGCTTTTTCATTATGAATCCTTTTGTGATGTTAAACGCTTATAATATTTACGCATTCTATGAACATTGTTGCTTATTCAATAGACAGGGTGTCGCAAATGGGCAGTCATTAGTCGTATTGTTGGAAATGGCTCAAAAAGAGAATTACTTCATCGTAACCAGAGCTTTAATTATAATGTCCATCTTTTAGCTGATTGATCAGGAGAGAGCCTTGTCTGCTATTTTGTACAGTTTCCGCCGTTGTCCCTATGCAATTCGTGCGCGCTATGCGCTGGCGACATTAGAGTTAACTGTGCAATTGCGTGAGGTCGTCCTGAAAAATAAGCCTACCGCATTACTGAGCCTAGGCGGTCGTTCCACTGTGCCACAGCTTATCACGAGTGATAAACGCTACCCTGAAAGTCTTGATATCATCTTTTGGGCACTAAATCACTCACAAAATATCGAGATTGTTGATCAACTTTGGCCCGCTGAAGCTCGCCAACAAGCGAAAATTCGAGCATGGTTAGGATTTAATGATCATTGCTTTAAGCCTTGGCTAGACCGCTATAAATATGCGGATCGTCATCCCGAGCTGTCGGAAAGCTATTATCGGGAAAAGGGGGAGCGGTTTTTAAAGCGTTTAGATCTTCGCCTACAGCGTTCTCGTTATCTTCTGGGTGAGCAAATGACGATTGCCGATATTGGTGTGTTTCCCTTTATTCGCCAATTTGCAGGGGTGAATGCGAAGTGGTTTGAGCAGAGTGATTACCCGCACTTGAAATGTTGGCTGAATGATTTCTTAAACAGCGAGCGGTTTCAGCAAGTGATGACTAAATTTCCTGCCTGGGATGAATCCCAATCTGTTACCTATTTTCCATAGTAAAAAGGCCACATACGATGTGGCCTTTATCTCTTCACTAAAGGGGAGGTCGCTAAGCGTAGTTGCTGGTGACTTCAAACTTATTCAAAGCATAGTCAATTACGTAGGCCAGCATTAGCACTAAAAACATAGCTACTATTACTGAGCTAAAGCGATAAACGGCACTGTAAAAAATATCGTTATGGGGGGTCAGATACTGTCCATAAAGGATGCCGATGGTGGTTAAGGCGCCAAAGCCAATACCAGAACCTGAACGTTCTACTAAGTGGAAGTAAGCAGTAATCATCACCGTCATAAACAGTGAAATACACACCAAGAAGAAGTTTCCAATCAGGGTATACATCAGCACCTGCATCACCAATGCCAAGCCACAGCCATAGGCAACGCCCTTGGAGCGTTTCTTGGCGCTCGAGATGGAACCTTGGTAAGTCATAGGAAATAGAATCAGCATGGTCGCTACTTGTGCTGATAAGGAGTCACGCAAGTCAAACATTTGGAATACTGTAAAGGAGGCGGTTGCCAGTAACGCACCTAATATTGTTCGATGATTGACTTGAGCCGCTGTCGGTGGCGGTGGCGGACTGCCTTTGAAGGGCTCCAAATCTGGTAATAGCCAATAGAGTAAATATGCACTGGCTGCCGATAATAACGAAGCTAATACAGTAGCGACCACCATATCGGTCGCTTGTCCCGCATCATAGCTACCGAAGTTGAGTAAAGTGGACAAGGTGATTAGACCGGACGCCCACATTAAAAAGTAGCGTGTGGTCAGCATAAAGCGGAAGTGATAACCAAAGATAAACAGCACCACAAACCACATCGCCGTTGGGTAAGGTTTAAAGATCACCTGTAGCACCCACATCTCGGCGGCGCTGATAAACGCACCGACAATAAACTCGATGGCAAGGGTACGGTTAAAGGTAGGCACCATACCCAGAAGTAACATTGGGAATACCGTGAAAAACACGCCATAAGGCCAATCCATCAGCTTGCACACGGCAAAACCAATGGTGGTGCCGATGGCAATGCGCAGCAGGCGTCGTTTTTCGTTAGCCTGCATCTCAATAAACATAGTGCAATAAGCTCACAATGCGCATTTGAATATGACCGATAAAACGGAAAATCGAAGAATCCGTCGATTCCACCATCACGGTTGCTTTGGAGCCACTGACTAGCGACTCTGGTAATTCACCTTGTTGTTTGACATAAACACGAATGCGTTGCGCATCGCGCACCCAGCGATCACTGTCATCTGGAGTCGCTAGGACGCCATTGGCCATATTTTGGCCTTGAGCAATACCAAAGTCACGGCTGACTAATGCGCCCTCAAACAATTTACCAGGGAAGGCATCATAAACGATTAAAGCTGCAGTGCCTGGCTGAACATCGGTTATGCTCTTTTCACGGAAGTCTGCCGTAATACGGTCTTTACCTGTCACCACCAAAGACAACAGGGCTTGGCCGCTTTGCGTCACCATGCCGGGTACTAACTGCATGTTGGAAATAACACCATCCTGCGGCGCACGAATTTCGGTACGAGCCAAATCTAAACGAGCGTTATCCAGCGCATTACGAGCGTTGTTTACGTCGATATTGTTGTTTTCGTCTTCGCCCAATTCGATCAATATGGCACTTTTACGTGCTTCAATGGCTTTTAGGTTGGCACGACTGGCTTGCATCTGGGTCTGCGCTTGGTCGAGCTGTTGTTCACTGACTAGGTCTTGGCCGCGAAGTTTGGTTAAGCGATGGTATTCACGTTCACTTTCTTGTAGGGAAACCTTCGCTGAGGCGAGTTCTGCATCGGCTTCAGCAATATTCGCTTTCAGCGTGGCGTTGCTTTGGAAAGCTTGCTGCAGTGCCAACTCTGCCTGACGCTCAGCTAAACGGTAATCGGTATCTTCTATTTTGAATAGCAGATCCCCTTGTTTGACTTGTTGGTTATTGTGTACGGCAACTTCAACGACTTTGCCGGAAACCTGAGGCGCAATGCTTAACACAGGGCGCTGCACGGTTGAATAGCTGGTCATAGGAATGGTCATATCCGCAATGACTAGGTACGCGAAAATAACAAAAAACAGGATGATGGCGCGTTTCATCCAGCGATTAAAATGTACATCAGGAGTCATAGTTACTCTTTCGAACTCATTTGTTGGGCGTTAGAGATAATGGTGAGCAGCGCGTCATCGAGCAGTGCGCGTTGTTCGGTCGAGAGGCCAATTAGCAATTCAGAGCTTCCTTTTTCGGCAATGCTCTGCATGACATTGAGCTGTTGTTGCCCTTCTTCAGTGAACCATAAGGTTTTACAGCGAGCGTCATTCGGGGATTCGCGTCGCTCAATAAAACCTGATGCTTCCAGTTGATTTAGAGTTCTTATAAGAGAAGGTTGTTCGATACCAATATTGCTGGCTAGATCGCTTTGTGTGCAGCCTTGTCCCAAGCGATTTAAATGCATCAAGGCGATCCATTTTGATTGGGTAAAACCAATGTCCGACATATAGCGGTCAACAACATGACGCCAACTGTTTGCTGCACGGGTAAGGTTCCAGCCGATATTTTGATCCATGTGATTACTCAATTAATTAGCCTGCTAGGTATTTTAGAAAAAGCCTAGCAGGCTAATCAATTGCTCAGAGTGCGTTTTCGCAATATTTATCAAGTATGCATCAATCCGCCTAGATTATTTATTTCCGTATACTTATAAACGCTGACCAAACTCTGCAAAGCTTATACATACAATTACAGAGCTTCGCTTTATAGTTAAGCGAACGGTTGAGGGATCAACTGGTTAAATAACAAAGATATTAACCAAGATGGAGCTGGATCGATGAGCTTACAGAAAAAATTTATCGCTATTATGACTGGAATTATTACGCTTGCCGCTGTGGTGATGGTGCTAATTGCAGTTAATCAAACCAATACGCTTATTCGCGCAGAGGTTGAAAGAGATAAGAACCGTCTTAGTGAAGACATGCTGCGTTTGCTGGATGTCACAGACAGTTTAGTCTCGGCACAGGTACAAAGTAGCATGAAATTGTTGATGTTACGTGGCTTAGCGATTGGTGCGCCTTCGCAAGGTGAGCGGATCGTTGTTGGAGATAAAAGACCCCCCAACCTGTTACTAGGCGATCAAGCACAGGCCAATAATTATGATCTGGTAGATGATTTGACCAGCATTATGGGTGGGACGGCCACTTTATTTAGTCGTGATGGCGCAGATTATGTTCGTGTCAGTACCAATGTTATCAAAGACGGTAAACGTGCCACAGGGACCATTCTATCTCCTAGCGGAAAAGCTATTCAGGCTATTAACAAGGGGCAAGCCTATTTCGGTCAAGTCGACATTCTTGGCCGGCCTTATTTAACAGGCTACGCGCCGATTAAAAATGGTAACGAAACCATTGGCATCTGGTATGTAGGTTATTCCGCTGATTTGAAAGAGCTTGAACAAGTTATCAGCAAATCAAAAATCCTAGATAGCGGTTTTGTGGCATTGCGTGATAGCAAAGGCAATATTCGTATGTTTTCTTCTCATTCATCCGCAGAGCAAATCAATAGCGTGGTTTCAGGAGCGGAAACGAATTGGGTTTATACCGTCGTACCTTATGAAAAGTGGGGCTATGATCTAGTGCTGGCTTATAACCAAGATGAGGTCAGTGACATTGCCGCGGGGCGTGCACTGCAAGCGGCCTTGGTTGTGATTATCAGCGGCTTGATTCTAATTGTAGTCATTAGCTTACTGGTGAAATTCCTAGTGGGTGAGCCGTTACGCCGTTATGTGGAAGCGATTAATAACATCGCGCGCGGTGAGGGCGATTTAACCACCCGTTTTGACGCTAAGACAAATGACGAACTTGGCCTTATGGCAAAAGGTTTTAATACTCTGCTGGATCGTATACAGAAAACGATTCGTGACGCAAAGTTGGCCTCACAGCAATTATCCGACTCTTCAAGAGTGTTGGCGGATACCTCGACACGATCTACACGTGCTGTTGCGGCTCAAGCGGATGATATCGACCAGGTCTCTACGGCGACTCATCAAATGAGTATTGCGGCGGAGGACGTCTCACAAAATGCGGCGGCTGCAGAGCAACAGGCCTTGAGTGCCAATGATAAAGTCCATGAAGCCAATCACACCTTGTCCAGCACCATTCACAGTATTGAGCAGCAAGCCACTTCGATTGAAACCTCTAGTAAGGTCGTGCAGGAGCTGATCAATGCCAGTGAAGACATTAGCAAAGTCTTGGAAGTGATTAGTGATATCGCCGAACAGACCAACTTACTGGCATTGAATGCGGCGATTGAAGCGGCGCGAGCGGGTGAACAAGGCCGAGGCTTTGCCGTAGTAGCCGATGAAGTGCGCTCTTTAGCAAGCCGCACCCAAGCGTCTACGGAAGAAATTCGCACCATGATTGAGCGCTTACAACGTGGTGGCCGTGAAGCCTCTGTGCAAATGGAACATAACCAGCGTGGTGCATTGGCAAGTGTGGAAAGTGCCAAACAAGCTGGCCAGATGCTGAGCGCGGTACTGGAGTCTGTGGCGCAGATTTCTGAATTTAACACTCAGATTGCCAGTGCAGCGAATCAGCAGCGTCAGGTATCGAATGAATTGAGCCAGAACATAGAATCGATTAAACATTCCGGCGAGGAGAGTATTAGTTACTCGAATGAGACCATGCGCTCTTGTGAAGAAGTGAGTCGCTTAACGGCTGAACTTAATCAAAGATTGGGCCGCTATCGCGTCGAATAAAAAGTGTTCTTTAAAAGCCACAAAGCGCCGCATATGGGCGCTTTGTTTTTTCAAGGGGGAGCTATTAATAGAACACGGCAATATGAATGATGCCGCGCACGATAATGCCAATCAGACAGCCATAACAGGCATAGCGCGCCACATCAGCCACCCGTTTGCCGGTGGCGGCAAACAGGGCAACGCCTGCCACATCAAATGGGTTGGTGGCAAAACCTGCCATCATATTCATCTCGCGTACGCTGATCACGCCTTGCTGCACTAGATCAAACATAATCCCCATATACGCCGTACCACCTGCAATGTATTTGGTCACCAAAGGTAAGACGGCAGTTTCAGGCAAATGAATCAGGGCTAACACGGGACCGAGTACGGAGGTGAGTAGGTCTATGACGTGCAGGGCTTCTAACACGTTCACTAGAAATAGCGCCAGAATCAGCATAGGGATCATATTGAGTGCGATCTTCATGCCTTCCATGCCACCTTCAGACAAGATTTGCATCACTGTCTTGCTTTGTTTTTCCTCTGCTTGGGCAATGGTGTCGGGTTCGACGCTCATTTCGTCTGACAAGTTTTTGGTCATCAGGTAATAGGTAAACGCGGCCGATAGCAGGCCACCGATTAAGGAGCTGATTAAGAGCACAGGCAGGTTGAGGCCCAGTGCCAGCATGGGAAAAGTGGCATTGCCCTGCGACATGGTAAAGATCATTGCCAGGGTGGCAGCAATATGGCGCTTGTTAAAACGCTTAGTGTCCATAATAGACAAAGACGCCATCGGTGCGGCAAAACTCACAAAAGTAAGCTTTAACGCGGCAAATACACCAAGCCCAGGAATGCCAAATATTTGCGAAACAGGCGCGACCTTGTTACATAGCCAAGTGAGCACGCCTTTGGCATCGAGTAATTTCATGAAGGCTAACATGATGACCATAATGGGCAGCAAGATATACAACGCCATGTCTAAGCCGGACTTACCAGCATCGAGCATCATGGAGACCAATTGTTCCATTGTTAGCCTTCCTAAACTATGAAATTAAGCGCCTTTAGCGACCAGTTTACGATTAATACCCAATAAGATTAACGCTGCAAGGGATAAGATTGCTGCCGATGCGGGGATCCATTGGTAGCCTAAGCCAACGGTAATGACCGCTCCACCTAATGCTGCGCCAAGGGCATTGCCTAGATTAAACGCGCCGATATTAATGGAAGAGGCTAGACCAGGCGCTTTGTCAGCAATGGTCATGACCTTCATCTGTAGTGGTGGCCCAATCATAAAGTTCACCACACCCCACAAGAAAATCGTGATGCCAGCCGTCATAAGATTAACCGTGACAAAGCTAAACGCAGCCAAAATAATCACTTGTCCCACGAGGGAAACCGTCAAAGACAAATCCGGTGATTTATCAGCCAGTTTACCGCTGACGTAGTTGCCGATAGTAAAGCCAATCCCTGCGATCATCAGCAGGTAAGCAATGTAGCCATCGGCTACTTGGGCAAGAGTCTGCATAATCGGTGTGACATAAGTGTACAGGGTAAACATAGAGCCGGCGCACAATACGGTCGTTAGGAAAGTACGTAGGGCTGCGGGTTGCATAATCGCTTGCAACTCTTGTTTCACATTCGGTCGATTAGGCTTCTCCATGACCGGTAGCGTACGCAGCAGGCCAATCATGGCGACTAAGCCAAGTGCTGAAGTGGCGGCAAACGCCATTCGCCAATGAATACTTTGACCAAGCCAAGTAGCAATAGGTACGCCAATGATATTGGCAATGGTTAAGCCTAAAAACATGGATGCTACGGCGGAGCCCTGTTTGCCAACTGGGGCGAGTTTCATGGCTACTAGGGCACCGATACCGAAAAAGGCACCGTGTGACATACTGGTCACCACGCGAGAAATCAGCAGCGTGGTGTAATCCACGGCAATGGCAGACAGCAGGTTACCAGCAAAGAATACCGCCATCAGCGCGATCAATGAGGCCTTGTGACTGAAACGGGTCATATAGAGTGTTACCAGTGGTGCGCCAAACATCACACCGACGGCGTAGGCACTGATCAATAGCCCTGCGGTAGGGATAGAAACTTCAACACCTTCAGCGATAGTGGGCAATAACCCCATTGGAAAGAATTCGGTGGTGCCGATTCCGAAGGCACCTAGCGCTAGGGCAAAAACACCCCATTGATATGCTTGCATGGCAAATCCCTTGATGAAAATGATATTGAGAAGCTTTTTCTACAGCGTCAAAAGAAGGTGGAAACTACGCGTAAACACCCACTTTTACAATCTAGGCAGGTATATTTACTTATTATTGCAATAGTTGTGCTAAGGGATGGAGAGCATTTTGAGAATTCGTATTACTTACTTAATGTTATTAGGCGCCTTAGCTGTGATTACCTGGCTAGCGCTGGGGCCTACCACAGTGTTTGATCGTGCGGGATTATTGTGGTTTCGAGAGGATTCGTTAGCGCTAGCAGGGCCCGAGTGGTTAGCTGTGATTGTAAGAGATGTCACCGCTTTGGGCAGTAATTGGGTGCTACTGTACGGCATGGCTATCTTAACGGTTGCGCTAATGCTCGGGCGACGTTTTTCCGACGCTGGACAAATGACGCTGATGACTTTGGGTGGTGTCGTGCTGAGTATGGGGGCGAAGTATGTGTTTGAGCGTTCACGTCCAGAGCTGGTGCCACATTTGATTGAGGTTTATACACCAAGTTTCCCTTCGGGACATGCCACCATGTCGATGGTCTGCTTTTTAGGTAGCGCCTTGATCATTTCAAGAGATTGGTCGTCAATTAGTGCCCGCCGATTCTTAATAGCCAGCGCTGTTTTTAGCGCCTTATTGGTTGGTATCAGTCGAATCATGCTTGGCGTACATTGGCCAACGGATGTGATCGCAGGGTGGTTATTGGGAATGCTGTGGGTGTTATTGGTCAATCAATACTGCACACATCGCCGTAGCGATGTGGCAGCATAAGGATGGGAACTTAAGATTTAAATTGATTGATGGTGCTATCGAGTGATAGTGAAATTTTGGCAATCTCTTCACTCTGAATCAGGGTTTTATGAGAGCCCGCACCCGTTTGTTCCGAGATGGCGCTAATCGCATGAATGTTGTTGTTAATTTCATTGACCACGGCGCTTTGCTCGGAAGCAGCAGCGGCAATCATGGTATTCATTTCACGGATTTGCTCCACACTGACGGCAATATCTTCTAAGGCATGGGCCGCTTTATTGGCGTCATCAACACTGTCGTTTGCTTGAGCCTTACTGCTTTCCATAGCACTGACCGCTTCTTTGGAAATGCTTGATAAGCTTTCAATGATGTTGCGAATTTCTTCGGTAGACAGTTGCGTACGACTGGCCAGGCTACGCACTTCATCGGCTACCACGGCAAAGCCACGACCCTGTTCGCCTGCGCGGGCTGCTTCAATCGCAGCGTTCAGTGCTAGTAGATTGGTTTGCTCTGCGATGTCGCTGATTTCTTGTGACACGCGACCGATGCCTTGCGCACCTTCGGCCAGTTTCTTCACCACATCGGTGGCTGATTCCACTTTTTGAGCTAACTCAGAGTTGGTTTGAGCCACATGCAACACCATGTTTTTACCATCATCAGCAAGATGTTTGGTATCACTGGCCGCGACTTCCGCATTGGCCGCATTTTGCGCCACTTCTTCTGCCGCATTGGAAAGCTCTTGGATTGATTGAGCTAGTAATACGCTTTCGTTTTTCTGTTTATCGACGCCTTCACTGGTTTCACGGGTTACAGAAGCTAGTTGATCCGCGGAAGCACTAAGGTTGTCCATGGTTTTGGTGAGGCTATGAATGGTCGGTTGGAAACGATCCAACATGTTGTTGGTAGCTTCACCCACTTTGCGGAATTCATCGTTGGCGCCTAACTGGATACGTGGACGTAGATCCGCATTTTCACCAATCACAGACATGGTATCTTTCAAGCGGTTCAACGGCTGGATCAGTACTTTAAGCATGATGAAGTAAATCACCACAAGGCCTAGTAAGATCGCAATAAAATTAATAGTAGAGTTTTTTAGGATGGCGCTTTCTATGTCTTGGTCTCGTGCTGCCATGGAATAGGTAATGCGCGCAGCTCCCAAAATAGTACCTTCGGCAACAGGGTGACAGGTTAAGCAGTTGGTGCCGTGTCGATCAGTGCTGGCTGCAAACGGTAGCAATAAGGTGATATGGCGATCGCCATCGACAGTGTCAACATTGATGATGGTTTCACCAGCTAGGGCGCGACGATCTAACTCGTCTTGAGGCTTTTCATGCTCAAGGCCTGGACCGTAAATATTGCTAACCGCGTCACCGCGTAGCATGCGCACTCCGGCAATGCCTTCACGTTGAGAAATTTTATCGCGTAGCATTTCTCGGCTGGCCATGGCACCGGTAAACATTAGCGCGTTCATACTGTCCATGTAGCCGTTGGCAATGTCGACCAGCTGATGCTGCGTCAAATCCAAGAGTTGGTCTTTTTGTTGATGGGAGGAATACAAGTTAAGTGCGGCAATAATAAAAATCAGGATGCCAGCCATCGGCAATAAAATTTTCCAACGAACGGAGATGTACTGATGCATAGACAGCTTGCCTCTTAACCTGTGAAGAATGTGTAAAAACTTACAATCTCACCCAGTGTATTGCTTCTAATCAAATTAATATATTGATCCAGCTCTAGGTTTTTGTTTTTTCTAATGTAGAGATCTCTGGATTTGAAATCTCTTTTGTTATGAAGTCCTTCTTAGTCGCTGGTGGTAAGATGTTTGAGAATGGATTTCATAAAAGATAAGCGATGTCTGGTTCTCAAAACGATTCACCCATAGCGTTCAATTCTGCCCACAAAGCTTCCAATAGACCCAAACATTGGTGTCTATTGCTACTGCTTTCCGGCCTGTTTGTAACAGGACTTGAGTTGGCTCATGCGCCTGCGGCCTTTCTTTTAGGCCCCATGCTAGCGGCCATCATTTTAGTCGTCTCAGATCATCCTATGACACTGCATACATTGCCTTTTCGTCTAGCGCAAGTGATCGTAGGTCTGATGATGGCCTCTCACTTACCTTTGTCGACCTTTGCTGATATGGCTCAGCAGTGGCATGTGTTTTTATTTGGCACCACCATGACGATTTTGGCATCAGGTGTCGTTGGCGTGGTGCTGACTAAATCCGGTTTGTTGCCGGGTACCACGGCAATTTGGGGGACCTCTCCTGGTGCGGCGGGCGTGATGACCATTATGAGTGAGTCCTATGGTGCTGATATGCGCTTGGTTGCTGTGATGCAATACACTCGCGTGGCGTTTTGTGCCTTGGCTGCTATGTTGACGGCGAGTTTACTGGTGGACACTGGCGCGTTGCAAAGTAGCTCGGTACATTGGTTTGTTTCTAATTGGCAGGATTTCGTGGCCACCTTAGGATTAATCCTGTTGTCACTTTTACTGTCGAGTAAAGCACGTATCTCGGGTGGTTTTTTGCTGCTCCCCATGTTTATTGGTTTTGTGCTGCAATCGTTTAATCTCGTGGTAATTGAGTTGCCTGAGTCATTATTAATGATTGCTTTTGCCGTCATGGGGTGGGGAATCGGATTTCGATTTACACCCGCTGTGGTACGACATGCCCTACAGGTATTTCCATTTATTTTATTATCGATCTTCTTTTTGCTGTTAATGAATGCCCTTGTTGCTTGGCTGCTGGTTGTCTGGATAGACATCGATTTCTTATCGGCCTTCTTAGGGACCAGCCCAGGTGGCGCAGACTCAGTTGCGATTATTGCGGCCAATATTCCTGTGGATACCGGGTTTGTTATGACCATGCAGGTATCACGCTTCCTATTAGTGATGATTGTGGGGCCCTTATTAGCGAAATGGCTCTCCACAAAATTAGAAAGGCAAAGCGCATGATTCGAGAAATTAGGTTAACCGATTGGCCGCACATTATGTCGATCCAGTCACAGGTGTATCATGATGTCACACCGGAACCTTTAGAGGTGATGCAAGGCAAATGGCAGCGCTCATCAAAGTTATGTTTTGTCTATTGCTCAGACTCCAATCCTGAGCGTATCGGTGGTTACCTATTGGCTCATACTTGGGCGGGGGAAGCACTGCCTGAACTAGGCGTTGCATTAGCTAAAAATGTACCGGAGCAGTATGTCTTTCTGCACGACTTAGCCATTTCCCCTGAGTGTCAGGGGCAGGGTGTGGGGCCGAAATTAGCCAAACATTTACTTGCTCGAGCAGATCAGCTTGGCTGGCTAGAATTTCGCTTAGTGTCTGTTCAGGGCAGTGTGCCATTTTGGCAACGGCTTGGTTTTAAGTCGTTGCCGCGAACGGTCGCTGCCTGTTACGGTGAGGACGCGGCGGTGATGTTTAAAACGGAACAAGTGTATGAATCTGTATGATGAACTAATTCACTATATTGCTAGCAAACCTGAAGCCATAGCCGAGTATCCATTTGGCCCGGACGCTCTGGTTTATAAGGTGTGTGGCAAAATGTTTGCGTTGGTCACTGAAGCTGAAGGCGTCAAACGCATTAACTTGAAATGTGATCCTAACCATGCCTTAGAGCTGCGCAGTATTTTTGACGCGGTTAAGCCTGGTTATCATATGAATAAGAAACACTGGAACAGCGTATTTTTAGATGGCTCACTACCACTGGGTGAGCTGTGTCGTATGGTCGATCATTCCTATGCCATGGTGTTAAAAGGATTGACCAAACAACAACGTTCAGCACTTGAATTAGGTTACCCCCTTAAAACCCTCTATGGTTAACCAAATCACATAATCTTCTCCTAAGGTTTACGCGATAGATTGTGCTACAAATTTAAGTTGTAGCGGTCTTATGGAACCTTTAAATCAGAGTCTCTTTCTGCTCATCAATGCCAGCCATCAACCTAATGTTGCTGTGTTAGGTCTGACCAAATTCTTGGCACAAGTACCGGTTTATTTCGCACTCCTTTGCCTAGTGTTACTGTGGCTAAAGGACTCTTTGAGTAAATCGCTGGTGCTGAATACGGTCTATGTGACCAGTTTTGCACTCTTAGTGAACTTTATTATTTCATTAATCTGGCCCCATAACCGACCTTTTGTGGATCATCTGGGGATGACCTTTATTCGTCATGTTCCGGATTCCTCTTTTCCTAGTGATCATGTGACTTTTTTGGCTTGCATCGCTTTTTGTTTATACCTAAATAAGCATTCCCGATGTTTAGGGGCTTGCTTACTTGGATTGTCTGCTGCAACAGCTTGGGCACGGGTGTTTTCAGGGGTGCATTATCCATTTGACGTACTTGCCGCGTACGCTTTATCCGCGCTGTGGAGTGTCCTGTTTATGCATTACTGCGCGCATCGCGTACAAGGCTTTAATAATCTGCTGATTCAAAAATTCCGTGCTGTGTCGCAGCGTATTTTCCACTTTCATTAAGAGTAAAACGTATGCCGTATCAGTTTTCAAAATCGTTTTATATTAAGCAGTGCTGGCTACTAGGTTTAACAGGCTTGGTATTTTTACTGATTTCTCGTAATCAAGCGTTAGATATCTACCTTAGCGATATGTGGTTCAGTCCACAAAGCCAAAGCTTTCCTTTGATTGATAACTACTGGTTAGCGGTGGTGAACCATGTCTATGTGAAAAATGCGATCATCGCTTTTTCGCTAGGTATTATGTTAGTAGGGGTGATTAAACGTCGTTATGATTGGTTGATCATTGCCCTGATTATGATGGCTGGACCTTTAGTCGTCAGTACGTTGAAGTCAGTCAGTACTCATTCCTGTCCTTGGGATTTGGTACGTTATGGTGGCGATGGCTTTGAGTATCCTTTGCTTGGGCCTGTGTCGGATGTGGCTGGCAAGGGCGGCTGTTTCCCTGGCGGACATGCATCGGGTGGTTTTGCGCTACTTGGGTTGCTGTTTATTGTCTATCCCTACTCGAAAAAGTGGGCAACGATGGTGGCGCTGTTGGCTTTGTGCCTAGGTTTACTGATGGGCTTTGGTCAAGTGATGCGAGGCGCGCACTTTTTCAGCCATAACCTATGGTCGGCTTGGTGGGTATGGTTTACGCAATTAGGTTTGTATTTTGTCTATTCTAAACTTGTGGTAATACTTAGAAGTAAGCGATCACTTACATTGAGTCGCTCTATTTGAATCATTTGGCCGAGACAGAATCTTTTTAATAGGCTGTCTCGGCCAAGCGATCTGCTCAATTAACCGTTTGCGAGCGCAACGCGAATGGTATTAACTAGGTTAATGTCATCAAGTGGTGTATGCGGGGAGAATCGTCCTAGCACTTGGCCGGAGCGGCTGATGACAAACTTTTCAAAGTTCCAAACCACTTCGGGTTCTGGTGTTGGTTCAATGTTGTAACCGCGTAGGTTTTCTTCCATTTCGGCGCGATGCACTGCAATCGGCGCTTCTTCCGTTAAGAATTGGTATAACGGATGCTTGTTTTCACCCGTGACGACAATTTTGCTGAACATAGGAAAGGTCACATGGTACTTCTCTTCGCAGAACGCTTTAATTTCAGCTTCGGTACCAGGCTCTTGGCCAGCAAAGTCATTGGCAGGGAAGCCTAGGATTTCAAATCCTAGATCTTTAGTGTGTTCGTATAAGGACTGCAAACCTTCGTATTGAGGTGTCAAACCACATTTAGACGCTACGTTAACGATTAGCAGAACTTTGTCACAGAAAGGCTCCAGGGTCATCTCGTTGCCATCGATGTCCTTCACCCTAATATCATAGATATCCGTCATCATTTTACCCCTCAATATTCTTTAATAAACTTGGTGGTTTATTTTCTTAATTAGTTCCCTCGATCATTTTGTCGTATTAATAATGAACAATCCATGACAGCACTAACGTTCAGTGTAATGGGGATTGGTTGGGCGTCAAATGAGGTAGCAAAAAAATGGGCCACCGAAGTGGCCCAACGCGGGGGGAATAGATCACTCTTGTGGAGTATAGATCAGCCGCATTTAAAAGGATTACGCGAACTGGTTCATGGTGTTGTCGTGGCCTGAGGCTTTCAGTGCCGCGTCACCAGAGAAGTACTCTTTGTGATCGTCGCCCATATCAGAGCCTGCCATGTTTTGGTGTTTCACACAGGCGATTTTCTGGCGAATCTCTTCACGCTGTACATTCTTCACGTAGCCCAGCATACCTTCTGAACCAAAGTACTCTTTCGCCAAGTTATCCGTAGACAGCGCTGCGGTGTGGTAGGTTGGCAAGGTAATCAAATGGTGGAAGATACCCGCTTCTCGAGCCGCATCGGCTTGGAAATTACGGATACGTTGATCCGCTTCTTGAGCCAATTCACTGCTGTCGTACTCGACACTCATCAGCTGAGCACGATCGTAGGCAGATAGATCTCGACCCTGATCTTGCCAAGCATCGAATACTTGCTGACGGAAGTTTAGCGTCCAGTTGAAAGACGGTGAGTTGTTGTACACCAGCTTAGCATTAGGCACAGCTTCGCGAATGCGATCCACCATACCTTTGATCTGACCAACGTGTGGTTTTTCCGTCTCGATCCACAGTAGATCGGCACCGTTTTGCAAAGAGGTAATACAATCCAGTACCACGCGGTCTTCGCCTGAGCCTTTACGGAATTGGAACAGGTTACTTGGTAAGCGTTTTGGTCGAACCAGTTTGCCATCACGAATCATCAGTACATCGCTTTCATTGGCGGTGCACATGTCCACTTCTTCAACATCTAGGAAGGCGTTGTATTGGGCACCTAAGTCACCTGGTGTGGTAGATACCGCGATCTGTTTGGTTAGACCTGCGCCCAAAGAATCGGTACGGGCAACGATGACACCGTCATCCACTCCTAACTCAAGGAAGGCGTAACGTACGGCGCGAATCTTGGCTAAAAAGTCCTCGTGTGGCACGGTTACTTTGCCATCTTGGTGACCACATTGTTTTTCATCAGACACTTGGTTTTCAATCTGGATACAGCAAGCACCGGCTTCGATCATCTTTTTCGCCAGTAGGTAAGTGGCTTCTTCGTTACCAAAGCCTGCGTCAATGTCGGCAATAATTGGCACGATATGAGTTTGGTATTCTTCAATCTGTTTTTGAATCGCCGCCGCTTTGACTTCATCGCCGGCCTCACGAGCAGTATCCATCTCGCGGAATAAACCACCCATTTCACGGGCATCCGCTTGGCGCAAGAAGGTGTACAGCTCTTCAATTAAGGCTGGTACAGAGGTTTTCTCATGCATAGATTGGTCTGGCAGTGGGCCAAACTCAGAGCGCAGCGCGGCGATCATCCAGCCTGATAGGTATAAGTAGCGACGGTCAGTAGAATTAAAATGCTTTTTAATCGAGATCATTTTTTGCTGACCGATAAAACCGTGCCAGCAACCTAGAGATTGTGTGTACTGACTTGGGTCGCGGTCGTAGCGTTCCATATCAGCACGCATGATCTTAGCGGTGTAACGGGCAATGTCTAAGCCTGTTTTGAAGCGGTTTTGAGCACGCATACGGGCCGCGTATTCAGGATTAATGGCTGCCCAAGGTGTGCCATGTTGAGCGATTAGGGTAGCTGTTGCGTCGATATCGTTTTTGTAATGTGACATTGCAGATTCCTCTTTCATGGTTTGGTCGCTTCACCGCTTGTTTGCAGGTGGTGCAGTTCTTGATCACCATTTCAGTCTGCGATGCTTTTTGTGATTTATCTAATCTATATTGGTTATCGTGATCATATTTTTTGTGAATGTGATTTTTCTGTGAAAACTGGCCATAGTGAAGTCTCAAACGCTTTTTATGGACTTATGAAAGTGAATTACCAAATGGTAAGGCGATTTCAGAATTCATTTATTCATATTTATTTTTATAATCATTCATAAAATAAATATGTGTGGTTGGGCGATTAAAAGCGGCAACAATAAATAAACTGGCCGATAAGCCAGTCTTTGGAAGGAAAGAGCTATGACAGAACGAATTCAGCAAGGCGGTCTACAGATCGCATCCAGCCTTTTTCATTTGGTTAACGAGCAGATTGCGCCGGGCACTGGCATGGATCCGCTGGTGTTCTGGCAACGCTTTGAAGAAATCGTCACGGATTTAGCGCCTAAAAATGCCGCCTTGCTGGCCAAGCGGGATGAAATTCAACAACAGATTGATGACTATCATCGTGCGCGCTCCGGTCAACCGCAGGATATGCAAGCCTACCAGCATTTCTTAAGCGAAATTGGTTACCTGCTACCTGAAGGGCCAGATTTCAAAGTGACCACCCAAAATGTCGATGCGGAAATTGCCTTGCAAGCCGGGCCTCAGTTGGTGGTACCAGTTAAGAATGCGCGCTTTGCCTTAAATGCCGCCAACGCTCGCTGGGGCAGTTTATACGATGCTTTATACGGTACTGATGCGATTCCAGAAGAAGAGGGTGCTGAGCGCAGTGGTGGCTACAACCCAGTGCGTGGCAATCGAGTGATTGCCTTCGGTCGTCAGCTTTTAGATCAAGCGGCGCCGTTAGTAGAGGGCTCACATGCCCAAGCGTTGCAGTATCAGATCGTTGACGGTGAACTGGCCGTGACCATGAAAAATGGCGATGTGGTACAGCTGCAAAACACTGAAAAATGTGTCGGCTATCAAGGTAAGCCGGATGCGCCAACGGCGATTTTGCTGAAAAACAACGAGCTGCATTTAGAGATTCAAATTGAAGCAGCGGGCTTTATCGGCCAATACGATCAGGCTGGCGTGCAAGATATTCTGGTAGAGGCGGCGGTTTCCACCATTATGGATTGTGAAGACTCGATCGCTGCCGTGGATGCAGAGGACAAAGTCGAGGTATACCGCAATTGGTTGGGGTTAATGCAAGGCACCTTGCAAGAGTCCTTTGACAAAGGCGGCAAAACCATCACCCGCGCCATGAACCCAGACCGAGTGTACCTTGATAAATCTGGCAATAGCTTCTCACTGCATGGTCGTAGTTTGCTGTTTATTCGCAATGTGGGCCACTTGATGACCAATCCTGCGATCTTGGATGCCAATGGCAAGGAAGTTCCGGAAGGCATTATGGATGGCATGATTACCGTCTTGGCGGCAATGCACGATTTACAGGGTAATACAGAGCGCAAAAACAGCCGTGCTGGTAGCGTAAATATTGTAAAACCTAAAATGCATGGTCCAGAAGAAGTGGCCTTTACCGTAGAGCTGTTCGAGCGTATTGAGCAAGCTCTAGGCCTTGATCGTAATACCATCAAGGTCGGCATTATGGATGAAGAACGTCGCACAACGGTGAACTTAAAAGAGTGTATTCGCCAAGCCCAAGAGCGTGTGGTGTTTATCAATACCGGCTTCTTGGATCGTACCGGAGATGAGATTCATACCTCGATGCTCGCGGGCCCATTTGTGCCCAAAACTGCCATGAAGCAAGAAGCGTGGATTAAGGCCTACGAAGACTGGAACGTGGATATTGGTATCGAATGTGGACTTCCAGGCAAAGCGCAAATCGGTAAAGGCATGTGGGCCATGCCCGATGAAATGGCCGCTATGCTCGAGCAGAAAATTGGTCATCCTTTAGCGGGGGCAAGCACCGCTTGGGTACCGTCACCAAATGGCGCTACCTTGCATGCGACGCATTACCACACGGTCAATGTACGTGAGCGTCAGGCGCAATTAGCTCAGCGTAAGCGTGCTAGCCTTGAGGATATTTTGACGATTCCTGTTTTGGAAGATCCGACCAGTCTGAGTGACGAGCAGATCCAATTTGAATTGGATAACAATGCACAGGGGATTTTGGGCTATGTGGTGCGCTGGATTGACCAAGGTGTTGGCTGTTCTAAAGTACCGGACATTAACAACATCGGCTTGATGGAAGACCGCGCCACCTTGCGTATTTCTTCGCAGCATTTGGCCAATTGGCTAGAGCACGGTATTTGCAGCGCTGAACAGGTGATGGCGTCATTGAAACGCATGGCGGCAGTAGTGGATCAACAAAACGCAAACGATCCTGCTTATATTGCTATGGCGCCAAGTTTTGACGGGGTGGCGTTTAAAGCCGCTTGTGATTTGGTGTTCAAAGGTAAAGAACAGCCTAATGGTTACACTGAGCCCTTGCTTCATGCCCGTCGATTAGAGTTTAAAGCCTTACCACGTTAATTAGCTCGAAGGACGGTAAAGCCCTGCTTGTGCCAGATCAGACAAGCAGGGCTTTTTTATTTGTTTCATGGTAAAAATCTCCCTACTCTATAGCAAACCAGTCGCTCAGGAAGAGCGGGATTTTTAAAGGGAAGACGAAGAGAGAGACGATCATGAAGCAAATATTGGGAATGTTAGGACTGACGTTGTGTGCTTCCATGGCCAGTGCAGCCACCAACACGGTTGAGAATGAAGTGGGCACTCTATTGCTAGAAGGCAGTGCCGGTGTCGATTACACACAATTTGGCGTGGGCATTGGTATTAAGCCGGAGAATAATCGTCCAGGTTTTGGCGGGTTATACTACGAGCAAGTCGAGCTCGATCATGGCATCGGTACCGATATTAAACTGCTGGGCTTTCGTGGTTTCAGTGTCGAAGGCACCTCGGCAGATCCGCGTGGCGCGGACATCACCATGGGCATCAGTCAAACCGAGCATGGCGACTACAAGCGTACTGGCTTGAGTGCTAAGGCGACCTTATTTATGCCCTTGGCGGAACGTATGACTTGGTTTATCGGCGGTGATCTGCGCCCGACCTTTTTATCGGTGGATTGGGACAATGAAGTGCTGACCGAGTTGGCTCTGAAAGTCGGTGTGGATTGGCATGTCATGAAGAACATTGGTCTCTATGGCCACTATTTTCACGACAGTATTATCACCGATGATTTTGATGAGCAGCGCTTGGGTAGTGGTTTTGTCGCGGGCATGAACTTAGTTTGGTAAACGACCACAGAATGCAAAAAGGCAGCCGAGGCTGCCTTTTTAAACGTTGGCTGATTAGCTTTTCGCTAGTTCAGTCAGCAACATAGTACGGTTTGCTGCTTCCGCTAGCTCTTGGCCTTTCTTCACAAAGTGGCGCTTGAAGTAGCTAGAGTGCTCATCGTGCTCATGGAAGTTGTGTGGTGTTAGTACCGCTGTTAGTACTGGCACTTCTGTTTCAAGTTGTACTTGCATTAGGCCATTACACACCGCTTGAGCTACGAAATCGTGACGGTAAATACCACCGTCAACCACTAGACCACTGGCCGCAATGGCGTGGTAGTTACCCGTTTTCGCCAAAAGTTTAGCTTGTAGCGGGATTTCGTAAGCACCTGGTACAGCGATCAACTCAAGGTTGTCTTCGCTGTAACCGTGCGACAGCATCACTTCTTTAAAGCCTTCCCAGCACTGTAGAACGATGTCACTGTGCCAAGACGCGTGAAGAAATGCTACACGTTTAGTTGTTGGATTGAATGTTTGAGAATTCGTTGAGCTCTGATTCATAAGGTTGTATTCCACAAAAAAATGCTGAATCAGGGCGAACGGGAGGCAAGCCAAACCGCTTTGAAGAGTTCAAAGTCTGTATAGAAGTATCTTGTCTACGCCGTCCTCTATCATCCGGACTATAACCGTCGGCTCTGGAATCACACCAGATCTGCTGACCTTTCTCTTCCCCTCAATAGGTCATCAAGAAAGCGCTCGCGGGCTTTGAGAAACTCTCATTACCGCCGGTGGGGAATTACACCCCGCCCCGAGAACGAAGTCGCCTAAGCGACGGCGTTACTGTATTAGCAATAGGGCCTACCTGTCAAAGATAAAAAGGTCAAAAACTTGTACAAAAACGAACATAAAGTTACCAATAATAATCTGCCCTTATAGCACCTGTTGATCTAGGACACCTGTTTGATTTTTTAGAGGGGTACACTCGGCGCAACGAAATCGTTTCCTCTTAGGCAATTTAAGGATGTAAGACAATGGGTGCCGACCAAACGAAAAATTTGGAAAAAGAAGTAACGCTCAAGGACGACGATTTAATAGTTAGTAAAACGGACAAGAAAGGAAAGATCACCTACGCCAATCGCAGTTTTATGCAGATCTCCGGCTATTCCGAACAAATGTTGCTTGGTGAACCTCATAATTTAATTCGACATTCGGATATGCCGCGCGGTGCCTTTCGACTGATGTGGAAGATGTTGCAAGAAGGTGAGGAGTTTTTTGCCTTTGTTAAAAACCGCTGCTTAGACGGCAGTTATTACTGGGTGTTTGCCAACGTCACAGTCGACTTAGACGAACATGGTGAAGCTCAAGGCTATTTCTCGGTACGTCGTAAGCCTCCCCGTTCGGCGTTACCAACCTGCGAAGAGTTGTACCGAAAAATGCGCGATATTGAAGCGCGCCACCCTGGCAATGATGGTGTCAATCGCTCCATGACCTGGCTGCTAGAGCAGGTAGAAGCGTTAGCGCCCTCGTTTAATGAAGCCATGATTGCCTTGTATCAGCAGGGGAAATAGTCAGATGCAGAAAAAACATATCAGCCGCAGTATTCCATTCCTGCGTACGCAATTTATTACGCTAGGCCTGTTTGCATTGCTATTGCTACTAGCCATGCTCGGTAACCACTTTTTATGGCAAAGCTTTGCTTTTAACTTCTGTGCCTCCACGTTAATCGCTGTGTGTTTCGCGATTATGGTGTGGCAGGGAATGCGCTTGGTGGAAACCTTAGGGCGTCTTTCGTTTACCATTTCAGCGTGCAGCAAAGGCGAGCTGCATCACCGTATCACCAATACCAAAGGTCTGGGTGAACTGGGGATGGTGGCATGGGAACTCAACGACCTACTGGATCGTATTGAGACCTACTTTAAAGAATTGGATACCAGCTTTGCTTACGTGGCCAAAGGGGACTTTCATCGCAGTCCCTTAGGCGTGGGCTTGCCGGGCAATATGAAACGCTCCATCAGTGCCGTACAAAAGTCGGTCGAGGCCATGCACGCCAATGTCTCACTGATCAATCGCAATGAGTTGTCCTCAAAGCTGCATGAACTGAATACCGAAAACCTAATTGGTAATCTGCGCGAAGCGCAATCGGACTTGATGCGAGTGGATGAAGAAGTCCGACGCATCGGTGCGCAGGCCTCTGAAAATGCAGGTTCTGCAGAACAAAGTTTGGGAGCGGTTGAACAAATTCGTTATTCGATCAATACCGTCAGCGATACCATTACTAAGGTCGCGGACGTGGTCGCGGCCCTGAGTAGAGATTCCAATAAAGTGACCGCTTCATTGGTGACGATTAAAGACATTGCAGAACAAACCAATTTGTTAGCATTAAATGCGTCGATTGAAGCTGCCCGTGCAGGTGAGGCAGGACGTGGCTTTGCCGTGGTGGCAGACGAGGTAAAACAATTGGCACACCGCACTAAGGAAACCGCGGAATCCGTAGATCAGGTGTTGTCGGCTCTGAGTCAGCAAGTGAATGAAGTCAGCCGTATTACCGAAGAATCAAAAGCTCTGAGTGCCAATATGCAAGAGTTAGTGGGAGGCTTTGAACAGCAGTTTAATCAGCTGGCGCGCTCTTCACGTATGTCGGCGTTAAGTGTCGATGGTGTGGGCACCGTAATCTATCACTCGTTAATTAAGCTCGACCATGTGATCTATAAACAAAATGGTTATGTGGCGTTACACGCGAAGCCTGAGGACAGTGAATATCAAGCGGCGCAAGTGGATCATCATTCGTGTCGTATGGGCAAATGGTATTATGGCGACGCGCGGCAAACGTCAGTGGCTAAGTCTGCTGCCTTTAAACATCTAGAGCAGCCACATCAACAGGTACACCAATCAGTACATTTGGCGCTTGAGAAGATGAACTCTAGTTGGGAAACCCAAGCATCGTTACGTAATGACATTGTTGATGCCATGCGCTTAGCGGAAGAAGGCAGCGAGCAGGTGATTCATTGGGTCAATCAGATGACCGAAGAGCGCATGTCAGAGCTGCAACAACAAATGAGTAAAATTTAAACCTGATCAATTAGTCAGTTTATTTGGCAAGACAAGTTTAGGCCGCTTGATTAGAATGAGCGGCCTGATTGCTTTGTCATAAATGAATGGACGCTAATGAAACGACTGCTGTGCACGCTGGGCTTGTTACTGTCTTACCCTGCGTACTCATACTATTCACATCCCTACGTGGCGGAGAACACCCACGAATACGCTTGTGGTGGGCTGAAAGTAACGGTTGCCTATGAGCCAGGCAAAGCACATGTAATCATTAACCACTACACCTACATCCTGCCTTTAGTCCTTTCCGCCAGCGGCTCTTATTACCATGGTGACATTCTCAGCTTTTGGGATCGCGGTAAAACAGCTCAGTTAGTGTACAGTAGCGATCGCAAGCTCGACTGCTTACGACTAGATACTCCCTAATCCCGCCTGAGTATCCTTCATTTTATTTACTGTCCTTTTCATGCCTTTGTGGCGTGAGAACGAGTACAATTTAGCGAAATTGTTTGAGTAGTAGATAATGAGCAAATTATTTGTCATGGGCATGGGCCCAGGTGACCTAGGATTGGTTGCGCCGAATGCCACCAAAGCGTTAGCCGCTTGTAGCGATTGGGTCGCATACGGTTATTACCTTGAACTGTTGGGTGAGTTAAGTGAAGGTAAAACCTTTCACGACCTGCCGTTAGGTGAAGAAATTGGCCGCGCGCGTTTGGCGCTAGACCTCGCTGCACAAGGTAAAACCACGGCACTGATCTCAAGTGGCGATATTGGTATTTACGCCATGGCGACCTTGGTGTTTGAACTGCTTGATCAGCAGCTGCAAGGCAAAGAAATCCACCCAGAGTGGCTGGACGTAGAAATCGAAGTAATCCCAGGTATTTCTGCCATGCAAGCCGGTGCTAGCCGTGTCGGTGCCATGCTTGGGCATGATTTCTGTACCGTATCTTTGAGCGATTTGTTGACGCCGTGGGAAAACATCGATAAGCGCATACATGCGGCAGGGGCAGGGGATTTTGTTATCTCTTTCTATAACCCTGTGTCTCGTAAACGTGATTGGCAGCTAAACCATGCTCGCGATGTGCTATTGCAATATCGTCCCGCTTCGACGCCAGTGATGATTGGCCGCCAGCTAACCCGTCCAGAAGAAAACATCACCTTCACAACATTGGGTGAGTTGGATGCTAAAGACGTGGATATGTTTACCATGGTCAGTGTCGGTAACAGTGAATCGCGCCATATCGTCAACGGCGATAAACACTGGATTTACACCCCGCGCGGTTACTCGAAAAAGCTTTAACGATTGAAAAAGGACTTAAGCCATGACGGTCTACTTTATTGGTGCTGGCCCCGGTGATCCGGATTTAATGACGGTTAAAGCGCTAAAAACCATGGAACGCTGTCCAGTGATCTTGTACGCGGGCTCGCTGATTCCGGTGGAAGTGATCGATAACGTGCGTGATCGTGCAGAAGCGATTTATGACACAGCGTCACTGAATCTTGATGAAACCACCGAGATCATTCGCCAAGCCGCCGCTGCAGGCAAAAATGTGGCGCGTTTACAATGCGGTGATCCGGCGTTGTATGGTGCAATAGGGGAACAAATGCGTCGTCTCGATGCCTTAAACATCGACTATGAAGTGATCCCTGGGGTGAGTGCTGTCGCAGCCTCCGCGGCCATGCTTAAAAAAGAGCTGACTTTATCGGGTGTTTCGCAAACCGTGATTATGACCCGCTACGAGGGCAAGACGCCTTTCCCCGAGCGTGAGCGTTTACCCACCCTTGCCAAGAGTGGTGCGACCTTAGCGATCCATCTTGGGGTGACCCGTATACACAAAATTGTCGAAGAACTGTTGCCACACTATGGTGAGGATTGCCCTGTTGCCGTGTGTTATCGCACCAGTTGGCCCGATCAAGATTACGTGACGGGCACGTTAAAGGACATCGTAGAGAAGGTACGTGCGAAGAAGTTTACTCGCACCAGTTTAATTTTGGTGGGACACGTGCTCGACACGGAAGACTTCGCCGATTCGTACTTATACGACAAGTCACAGGCTCATATTTACCGCAAAATCCATCGAAAAAACGATGGTGCGTGAGGAACCCTAATGCAACTGAATAAAATTCCAACTACCGTTGTCACCGGCTTTTTGGGCAGCGGTAAAACCACTTTACTATCGAATGTACTCAAGCAAGCGGCAGGCAAACGTATTGCCGTGATCGTTAACGAGTTTGGTGAATTAGACATCGACACGGATTTGCTACGTTCTTGCCCGCTAGATTGTGAAGACGAAAGTACTGCGCAGCGTGGCGAAGACGGTTTTTATGAACTGGCGAACGGCTGTATTTGCTGCACGGTAGAAGAAGAGTTCTTACCCGTGATGCAGCAGCTGGTAGCGCGCCGTGATGACATCGACCACATCCTCATTGAAACCAGTGGCTTGGCGCTGCCAAAACCGTTGGTACAGGCCTTCAACTGGCCAGGTATTAAAGAGCATTGTACCGTTGATGCGGTGATTACCGTGGTCGATGGTCCAGCGGTCGCCGCTGGCCGTTTTGCTCATGATGAAGACAAGGTTCAAGCACAACGTCTAGCGGATGAGTCGTTAGATCACGATCCATCGCTACAAGAGCTATTAGATGATCAGCTGAGTGCCGCGGATCTAGTGGTGGTGAGCAAAAACGATTTGCTCAACGACAGTCAGCGTGAACGTGTGAAGCAAGTGATCGAAAATGAAGTGGAATCGAGCGTTAAGATTGCTTACATCGAAAACGGTGAAGCGGCGCTGGATGTGTTGTTGGGTCTTGAATCGGAGAGCGAAGCCCGTATCGACCATGTACATAACCACCACGATCACCATCACGCTCATGGCCATGAGCACGATCACGCACACGACCATTTTGAATCCTTTGTCGTGAAGTTAGGGGAAGTGGATGCGGACTCTTTGCAAGATGCTCTAGAGGACCTTGTTGAGGCGAATAATATCTTCCGCGTGAAAGGTTTTGCCGCGGTCAATGGCAAGCCAATGCGTCAAGTATTCCAAGTCGTCGGCACTCGTCTTGAGCGCTACTTTGATCGTCTATGGCAACCCGATGAGCTACGCCAAACGCAGCTTGTGTTCATTGGCAAAGGCATCAGCAAAGACGACATTGAAGACAAACTAAATGCGGCCCTGACCGCCTAAGCGAGCAATACTGTGCATTTACTGGCAGCCAAACCGGGTGGCTTTGTTGACGATGAAGGCATCATCGATTTGGGGCAAAGCCCTGCTGACATTATAGTGTTGGCGGCTGCCGACTCGCTCCTTAGTGCTCTTGGCCAAGCATTAGATACTTGGCAAGGGAACGACTCTCCAACTGTACGTTTGGCCAACTGGATGCAGTTGGTCAAACCGGCCGCTTACGATCTTTACGAAGATGCTGTTTTAGACAAACCCACGCAAAAAGGTCGCGCGCAAGTGGTGGTGCTATCTCTGTTAGGTGGCCAACATTATTGGCCCTACGGCTTTGAACGTCTGCAAGCTTGGGCTAAAACCAAGCGCAACCGTCACCTGATTATTGTGCCGGGCGATGACAGTGCCGATCCTGACATCATGCAGGCGTCTTCTGCGGATCAAACCACTGTTCAGCGTGTATGGCGCTATTTACGGGAAGGCGGGCAGGTCAATGTCGAGCACCTGTTTCGTTTCCTAGCACATCACTATTTCGCGGGTGAAGAGAATTGGGTGGAGCCGATTGCTATCCCCAATGCACTCATGGTGCTGGACGGTAAAGCGACCGATTTGCAGTCTTGGCAGCGCCATTATCAAGCGGCGTTAGCACAAGGTTATCCGGTTGCTTTGCTGCTGTATTACCGCTCACATTTTCAAAGTGGCAACACGCAGGTCTTCTCAGATTTATCGAACATCTTGCTTGAGCAGGGTGTGGTGCCCTTAGAAATCGCCCTGTCATCGCTAAAAGATCCCATCAGTCTTGAATTGGTCAATACGCTTATTGAACGCTCGCAAGCGACAGTGATTCTGAATTGCACTGGTTTTTCCGCAAACCGTGCCGGCAGTCCTGATTTGGCCTCAGAGCCGACCGATTTTCAGTCTGCGTTTGACCATCCTTTGCCAGTGCTGCAGCTTATTCTATCTGGTAGTACTGAAGAAGATTGGCTGGCACAAACTCAGGGCCTTCGCAGTCGCGATGTGGCGATGCAGATTGTCTTACCGGAAATGGATGGACGAGTGATTACTCGTGCGGTGAGCTTTAAAGCCCTGTCTCATTTTCACGAACAAGCGCAGATCGATTTATTGCGTTATGAATTACACCCTGAACGAGCGACCTTTGTGGCACAGCTGGCTAAGCGTTATGCCCGCTTGCATGTCTTACCAAATGGCGAAAAGCGAATAGCCTTTATCCTCGCCAATTACCCCACTAAAGATGGCCGCATTGGCAACGGTGTGGGCTTAGATACTCCCGCTTCCAGCGTTAATTTATTGCGTGCCTTAGAGCAGGCGGGTTATCCGATCGAAGACATCCCAGAAGATGGCAATGCTTTGATCGAAACCTTATTGGGTGCGGTCACCAATAACCCTAATACCTTACATCAGCGCGGTTGTTGGCAAAGTTTGAGTCTTAATGACTATTTAGAACATTTCTATCAACTGCCGATCGAAGCGCAAAACGCGGTGTGGGATCGTTGGGGAGCGCCGGAAGAGGACCATAAATGCCGCGCTGTCGATGGCGAATGGCGCATGATGCTGGCGGGGATTCGCTTGGGCAAAACCTTTGTTGGTATCCAGCCTGCTCGGGGTTTTAACTTGGATCTGGCAG
Organism: Marinomonas sp. HM11-D; assembly: GCF_057626615.1. Classification (NCBI taxonomy): domain Bacteria; kingdom Pseudomonadati; phylum Pseudomonadota; class Gammaproteobacteria; order Oceanospirillales; family Oceanospirillaceae; genus Marinomonas; species Marinomonas sp. HM11-D. The sequence continues at coordinate 29,784 of NZ_JBMMKT010000005.1, forward strand.
CCAATTACCACGATCCCGACTTGATTCCTCCCCACAGTTATTTGGCTTATTACTTTTGGCTACGTCATGTCTATCAAGTGGACGCCATTGTCCATGTGGGCAAGCATGGCAACTTAGAGTGGTTGCCGGGCAAAGGTACGGCTTTATCCGAAAATTGCTGGCCAGACATCGCCATGGGGCCAACGCCGCATTTTTATCCGTTCATCGTGAATGATCCGGGGGAGGGCGCTCAGGCTAAGCGTCGTACCCAAGCGGTGATTATCGACCACTTAATGCCGCCCATGACCCGTGCCGAAAGCTATGGCGATATGGCGGAGCTGGAAACCTTGGTCGATGAGTATTACCAAGCGTTAGGCATGGATACTCGCCGCGAAGCATGGTTGCGTGACTCGATTTTAGAAAAGGTGAAAAGCAGCCACTTACTAGAAGAACTCACCGGCGTTCAAGCTGATGACGATGATTCTGTATTAGAGGAGCTGGATGCCTACCTCTGTGAAATCAAGGAGTCTCAGATTCGCCATGGTCTTCATCGATTAGGGGAGTTGCCTGAGCCCGATAAGCTGGCGGATACACTGGTGGCCTTGTTACGTCTGCCACGTGGTTCAAGTGTTACCAGCATGGGGATTTTGCATGCCTTGGTAAAAGATCTGGGGATTCAAGAACCAGAGTTTGATCCCATGGAAGCCTCACGCCAAGAGTGGCGCGGTGCTAAGCCTCTGTTATTAGCGCAAGTTTCTGATCAAGTGTGGCGTACTCATGCGGATACCAAAGAGCGTTTGGAGCTGTTAGCGAAAGAGTTAGTACTTACTTCGTTAATCAAACAACAAGCCATCGACTCTCAACAATTGCCTAACACGTCAGTGTTATTGGCGCATGCTAAACAGACATTGGCGAAAGCACTTGAGCAAAGTGCTCACGATGAAATTGCAGCCTTGCTAAAAGGTTTATCCGGCCAGTTTATACCACCGGGGCCAAGTGGTGCGCCGACCCGCGGTCGATTGGACACCCTGCCAACCGGGCGTAATTTTTTCTCGGTGGATAATCGTGCGATTCCGTCTCCTGCCGCGTGGGCGATCGGGCAAAAGTCCGCCGAAGCCTTGGTATTACGTCATCTACAAGAGCATGGTGATTACCCTACTAACTTGGGTTTGTCGGTATGGGGCACGGCCACCATGCGAACTGGCGGCGATGATATTGCCCAAGCCTTTGCATTAATGGGCGTACGTCCTATTTGGGCACCAGGCTTTAATCGTGTGACCGATTTTGAGGTTTTGTCCTGTATGCAATTAGGTCGACCGCGCGTAGACGTAACCTTGCGCGTGTCGGGTTTTTTCCGTGATGCATTTGCCAATGTGATGCGACTCTATGATGCGGCGGTGCAAGCGATTACTAACTTTGCAGAGCCAGGCAATGGCAACACCATTCGTGCCAACGTGGAATCGCGCAAGCAAGAGCTTCTCAGCCAAGGCTTAAGCCCTGAAGACGCTGCACGCCAAGCGTCATATCGCGTATTTGGTAGTAAACCGGGGGCCTATGGTGCGGGGTTGCAGGGCTTAATTGATGAGCGTTGTTGGGATACCCAAGCGGATCTTGCTGAAGCTTACTTAAACTGGGGCGGTTACGCTTACGATGGTGACTTGCGTGATGGGGTCGAAGCGAAGCAAGCGTTTGCTAACCGTCTAGGTCAATTAGAAGTCGTGATGCAAAACCAAGATAACCGTGAGCACGACCTATTGGATTCAGATGACTATTACCAATTCCAAGGGGGCATGACTAACGCTGTGACTCAATTAAGCGGTCGAGCGCCCAGTGTCTATCACAACGATCACTCCAATCCGAGTCAGCCCAAAGTTCGCACTTTAAAAGAAGAACTGAACCGCGTGATTCGCGGTCGCGTATTGAATCCAAAATGGATCTCTGCCATGCAAGAGCACGGCTACAAAGGGGCGTTTGAGATGACGGCGACGGTGGATTATCTGTTTGCCTACGATGCGACAACGGATTTGATCGCCGATTATCAGTACAAGCAAGTGACCGATACGTTATTACTTGACCCTACGAACCAAGAGTTTATGCAGCGTAATAATCCTCATGCACAGTTAGAAATGGCCGAACGTTTATTAGAAGCGATTCAGCGCGGTATGTGGTCTGACCCCAGCGATTATTCAGAAAAGATCCAATCCCTATTGCTTGAGATAGATCAGCGCCAAGAAGCACAAGGTAGTTAACCTTGTCTATCCGATTTAACCCTTTAATATAAGCGCCTTAAGCGTAAATTTATCCAGAGAGAGATATGAATCATTCAACCCCAGTGAAAAAGAAAGGCATTATGATTTGTGGTCATGGTAGCCGCGATAAGGATGCAGAACGTGAGTTTGGCTTGGTGGCCGAAGGACTAAAAGCCCGTTTCCCTGAGTTACCGGTTGAGTACGGTTTTCTGGAATTTTCCGCGCCAAACATTCACATGGGTCTAAACAGTCTGATCAAACAGGGCGTGAACGATATTTACGCCATCCCAGGTATGTTGTTTGCTGCGACCCACGCTAAGAATGATATTCCGTCAGTATTGACCACTTTCCAAGAAAAGAGCGACGGCCTAGAGGTGCACTACGGTCGTGAGCTGGGCCTTCAAGAAGACATGATCGAAGCCTTCCAAGCGCGTATATACGAGTCCCTTGGTCTAGATCCAAACAACCCACCCGCTGAGTTGTATGACACCATGTTGGTGGTGGTTGGCCGTGGTACATCGGATACTTCTGCTAACGCCGAAGCGGCTAAGCTAACACGCATTGTGAATGAGAACATGGGCTTTGGTTGGGCCGATACGGTCTACTCTGGTGTGACTTATCCATCTGTGGGAGTCGGTCTTGAGAAGCTAGTCAAACTTGGCTTTAAACGTATCGTGGTAGCGCCTTACTTCCTATTTACCGGTCGTCTCATTAAGCGTATCCAAGGCTATGTAGATAAAGTCGCGCAAGAGAACCCTAGTATCGAGTTTATTCAAGCCCATTACCTGAGCGATCATGAGCGCGTGATCGATGCGTTTGAAAACCGCGTCAATGAAATCATGGACGGTTCATTGTTTAACAGTGCCGATGAAACCCTAATGAGCTCGTTCAAACGTCGCCTCGCGGCAGGGGAAGTGGATGTGCATCATCACCACGCCGAATACGTGGATCCTGAAGATGACACCCAAGGCCTGTCGGAGTCGGATAAAAAGCATGCAATGACCTTTGGTACCATTCAAGCGCTTGATCACTCCCATGGGCATTCACATAGCCATGATCATGCACATGGACACTCCCATAGCCACGGCCATTCGCACAGTCATGATCATTCCCATGGACACCATCATCATGGACATTCCCATGGAGAAGGTCACCATCATCACCATGGTGTGTACCAACATATTGGTCACCCAATGGGCCCCCGTACCATGATCGGCGAAGGTATCTGTTGTTGCTTTATGGGACAGTTCACGGACGAAATCCTCGAGCAAGAAAAAGAGCGCATGGATGGCGATTGCAATAAAACCGCATTAGCTCACCAGCGTTAATCCCCCCAAAGCCCTGTTCATTTTAGGACAGGGCAACTGTTCCCCTTTCATTGTGTTCCCTTTAAATTGGCTTTACATGTAAATCTTTCTTACGAGACAACACATAAAGTTACTTTTATCTAATTTAGCTTTATCTAATCTAATGGGCGATAAGACGAGGCGAAGCGCATTATATAAGGAGCACTATGGGCGACCATTCAATCAAATTTACGCGTTATCTGATGCTGATGCTGACTATTGTGGTGGTGTTAGCAGTGAGTTTAACCGGATTATTGATTGAGCAGCGTCGTTATCAAGATGCCGTTTCCAATCGTGAACATTCGATACGTTTAGTCGAAGAGCTTCGTCAATCCTCAACGGATCTCGCCAAGTTAGCCAATAATTACCTCAATACCAAAGAGCCTATCTATAAAGAGCTATTTCTTGAACTTGTTGCTATTCGTAATGGTGACATGCCTCGGCCAAAATATTACACCCTCGCTTATTGGGATCTACATGTCAGTAATCATCATCACGATGGTGAAGAGTATGATCAGGCAACCCCATTACTCACTTTATTACACCAAGCTGGTCTAACCGACAATGAGTTGGCGCTGGTTGAAAAAGCTAAGCAAAACTCAGATGCCTTAGTGGAGATTGAGCTAAAGGCCATGTCTTTGATCGATGAAGACTTTCCGGTGAATTTAAAAAAACGTGACTTGGCATTGGCGATGTTGGCAGATGATTATTTTATTAATGCCAAGGCTGACATTATGAAGCCCATCATCGCTGCTGAAGAAATGATTGTGTCAAGAACGCAAAAATATGTTGATGCAGCCAAGAGTAATGTACGAGTTGTGACTTTTATCGTGGCATCGCTCTGTGTCGCATTGGTGTTTCTCATTGCACTGGTAGGGCGTCAACTGCAACGAATTTTAGGGTGCTCGATTTCCGACCTGCAAAGCACCATTGAGCGTTTGGGGAAAGGTGACTTTCTTACTAGGATTGAGCTGAAAGAGAAAAATCACCACAGTGTATTGGGCTGGCTGGCAAGAACACAGCAACGATTGGCGGATTTAAACCTGGCTCACTTTCGTGCCATTGTGGATTGCTCTGATGATGCGATTATCAGTAAAAGCATTAATGGGGTAATTTCGAGCTGGAATCGTGGGGCGGAGTTAGTGTTTGGCTACAGCGCAGAAGATATGATTGGTCGACCAATGGCGGATATTATTCCTGAAGAGCGTCAACACGAAGAACCTGACATTCTGAAAAAGATTGGCCGCGGCGAAAAAGTAGATCATTTTGAAACTCAGAGGGTACATAAAAATGGTCACCTAGTAGACGTATCGGTCACCATATCACCCATTTATGACCTAAATGGTCGAGTGATAGGGGCTTCAAAAATTGCTCGAGACATCTCTCGAGCCAAGGAAGCAGAGCAAGAGATTCATCGTTTGGCCTATTATGATGCGCTTACTGGCTTAGCAAATCGTCGCTTACTCTACAGTTCTTTGGCTGCTGCCTGTGCACAAGTTCAGCATACTCAGCAAGAGCTTGCTGTGGTGTTTATTGATTTAGATAATTTTAAACCCTTAAATGATAATAAGGGGCATGAGGCTGGTGATCAGTTACTTAAACAGGTGGCAGAACGCTTAAATGGTTTAATTCGAGAGTCTGATCTGGCCGCTCGTTTTGGTGGTGATGAGTTTATCTTAATGTTATTTGGGCCAGCTGCACGAAAAGGTGCAGATCAGCACTGGCTTGAACGTTTGTTAAAACGAATCTTAGAAAGTCTTGGCCAACCTTATCAACTGGACGGTTTTGAGCATTCTTGCTCACCGAGTATTGGCGTGAGTCTACTTCAAGCTGGGATGGACTCAGAAAGCCTGATTCATTTGGCGGATGAGGCCATGTACCAAGCCAAGTCCTCTGGTAAAAATCGATATGTTATTTATTCCTCTGAATCTATGATCGAGTCTATTTAAAACAATAGAGAGGGGGCTGTTTCTAGTCACTAAGAGCGACACTGTGCTATGGTTCATGCCCAGAAACGTCAGTCCAATTGCTCGACGTAATGTGATCGATAAACGGGGTAGTCAGGTGTCCGAGTCTCAGCTAACACAGGTTCAGAAATTAGAGAAAATTCGTCAGGCATGGTTGCCAGCGGTTGAGTTTCTATTTGGTCCTGCTTTTGAACAAGCGCGATTTAATGGCTTTGTTATCGACGCTGATGTCGCCCAACCTGAGCTGGTATTTGACTCCTCAGATCAGCCATTTCACTACCGCATCCAGATGCCTGCGCGCAGTTTTACTAACGATGTGATGTTACTGGCGGATCTGATTCAGGTACTTGTTCGCGCACTGTATCCGTTAGGCAAAGACAGTCAGGATTCAGCGACTGCTTTAAGTGAAGGAACGGCTATCTATGGTGCGGTGACAGCCATTAAACAAGTATTTGGCGAAGAGACCTTAGACTCTTATTTGAATGCTTTGAAAGATAATGGCTTTGCTTACTACGATGCCTTTTCCTATGTGGCAGTGTTGCTCACTGAAGACCCGAAAGCCATTGTCAAGTTACGTGAAATGAAACCCTTGTTGTATCAGGTAACTCGTGAAGACATCGCTGCCGTTGGCATCGACATTGATCGCAAGGTGGCAGACATTTTGAGCTACACTTTCCGTGCCTAAGCAATCGCAGTTTACGTTTTAAATTAGCAACAGATAGCGCTATAGAAACTAGCGCTATCTGGCACAATTTGTCGTAATAAGGCAATAAGATGTTGCTTTGAGCACGTGTTTTTTTTATAAGTAGTGCCTAATACGTGATAGATATGTGTTGCTAATTGGTTGAGAAATAAGGATTAAGTATATAAATGCAGTTAATGATTCTGCATTTGATAACATCTAGTTTTCAAATGAGACTCCTTAATTCAACTGGGGGTACTCATTCAAATACCAATCTTAGTAAAGTAGTTTTCAATACGGATCTCACCTGTTTGAACTCAAATATAGCCTTAAGGGGGATTCACCTCTGATCGCGCTATGTCATTGGCAGCATTGCCTTAAAAGGAAGTAGAAAAGTTACTTGTCGTTTCATATCAGTACATTTTTAGCAATAAAAATAACGTGATTTGATCGCCGAAACTCAGCAAATTAAGCAGTCTTTGCATACACTTATGGAGCGAGTGTGGTTGAGAGTTCTGCAGTAACCGGTTTCTTACGCGATCTAAATCAATCCTTAGCTAGTTAGTTTGGCAAAGGGGGGAAGTTCTGCCCTTAGTTAAGATAAATCTAATATTGATGTGTTTTAGTTTGGCAGAATTTAGTTATGGAGTAAAAACGGCAGAGCATTACTGCTGTTTGAGCTTAATTAAGTCACAAGGATGTTCAGGGCAACTGTCTGATCGAGTGAATAAAAGCAGTCGAGAGCATTGGTCAGGCATTTTATTCTAATAATTGGGGAACACCCCGAATGCTTTTTTTGTGAGGTAAACATGACGGTTCGTGCAAAGATCATTGCACTGGTTGCAGCCGGGGTAATATTACCCGTATTGCTGGTGTCGTTAGTTATTATCAGCAGCGTGCGAACGGATGCGGTTGAGAAATTTGGCCATCAAAGTAAATCTGAAATCTTTTACGTAGATTCTTTGTTTTCCATGTACTTAAACAATCTGGCTGAAAACACGGCGTTTTTTGCGCGTGCGGATGTGATTAAAAATATCACGCCAGGAAGCATTGAAAGTTACGCTAACCAGCCAGTGAAAAAAATGACCCCAGAGTCGAACTCTGCTGAGGAACAAGCGGCCTTTTCATTGTTCCAAGATTTTGGTGATACACACCCTGACCTTGCCTACATTTGGGTGGGAACAGCCGATAAAGGTTACCTACAGTGGCCACACGGCAACAGCGGTGAAAACTACGATCCAACCAAAAAAGGTTGGTACACTCAATCTATTAATGCCACTAAGCCAGTACGTATTCCGGCTTACCGAGACACCTTTACGGGTGCTCCTCTGGTAGATTATCTACAGCGTTTCGAGGGTAAAGACGGTGCCGTCGGTGTGGTTGGCGTGGATGTGACCCTGAAGAAACTGACAGAGCTATTGGCGACTGTTAAATTCGGTGGCGAAGGTTACGTGGTGATGGTAGAAGACACCAATACCATCTTGGCCGATCCTGCTGATCCTGACAATAACTTCAAAAACATCTCTGATGCATCACGCCCTTATGCCACGCTAGATAACAGTGATGCGGTACAGTCATTGACCATTAATGGCGAAGAGTGGTTCGCACGTGTTTACACTTCAAAAGCGTTAGGTTGGAAATTCATTGGTTTGATTCCTAGTAGTGTGGTCTATGCGCAAGCCAATAGTTTGATTACTAATATCGTGATTATCTCTGTGATCATGGTGGCGATCTTTGTTGTGATTGGTTCATTCTTGTCTTCTATGGTGATCAAGCCAGTGAAAGTCATGGCGGAACGTCTTACTGATATCAGCCAAGGGGAAGGGGATTTAACGCAGCGTTTGCAAGCCAATTCAAACGATGAATCAGGGCAGATGGCGAAAGCCTTCAACCAGTTCGTTGAGTCGATTGATAGCATTGTTGGTCGTACGAAAAACTCCTGTAATGAGATCGGTAAAGTAGCGCATCACTCGGAAACTCTGTCCGCAGATCTAAGTGGCATCGTAATGAAACAAGCGAATTCCGTAGATCATCTCTCGACGGCGTTTAATGAGATGGTGGCAACGGCCAATGAAGTGGCGTCTAACTGTAGTTCAGCGGCCGCGTCTGCGGAACACAGTGAGCAGCAGGTACAAGAAGGTAACCGCTTGATTCAGCAAACGATGGATTCGTTGCATAAGTTGGAGTCTGAGATCAACAGTTCCAATGAGTCTATGGTGACCCTAGAACAAGAGTCCAATAACATTGTTGGTATCTTGGATACGATTAAGGCGATTGCCGAGCAAACCAACTTGCTAGCATTGAATGCTGCGATTGAGGCTGCACGTGCAGGTGAACAGGGCCGTGGTTTTGCCGTGGTTGCTGATGAAGTACGTACACTGGCTGGTCGTACTTCTGAGTCAACCGATGAGATTGATAAGCTACTAACGCGCTTGCAACAGCAAACCAACATTGTTGCTGGCAAGATGGAAAACAGTGTTGCGGTAGCCAACAGCTCGGTTGAACTTGCGGCACAGACTTACCAAGTGTTTGAACAAATTCTGGCGTCTGTTCTGACCATCAAAGACATGATGATTCAAATTAGTGCCTCCGCGGAGGAGCAGCATTTGGTGGCAGAAGAGATTAACAACAATGTGTTGGTGATCCACGATGGCGCAAATGAATCCAATGATTTAGCGTCACAAGTGTCTCATACAGCAGCTTCTCTAAATGAGCTTGCTAACGAGTTGCAGTCAATGGTAAGTCGTTTTAGATCGAGTCAGTAGGTCGCTGTGATAGTCGAATAGTGAAAAGCCCCAAGCTTAAACTTGGGGCTTTTATATTTTGCAGTGCTAGTTTAGACATTGCTTTATTAAAAGGCGTCAGTATTATTTGCATAATTAGAGTTCAAAATACTTACTACAAATCATTCAGTTAGAAAGTCTTCCTGGAGTGGTAATGTGCAAGATGTAAATATTTCGATAAGCAAACGCTTACGGGATAAAGTTTGGCAGGGACTATGCTCAATTCTTGGCGTGCTTGCAGGCTTGCTGGCAGTCTGGAATTTCTTTTTTAATACCAACGCCTTGTCTCTTGCCGTTGCTGAAGTCGTATTGACGGGCTTTTCTATTTATATTTTCTTGAATGTAAAGAAATGGTCCAAAATCACTTGGCAGCAGTATTTGTATTTATCGCTGTTTTGCTTGTTGGTGGTTTATGCCGTTTGGACCCGTCCGCTTAGTAATGGCCTAATTGTCTGGCCGCTGTTTCTCCCTATTCTATGTTATTTAACCCTTGGTATCCGTATTGGTCTTATTGTGTCAGGAATCACCTTAGTAATAATGTTGATCCTCTTAACCATCAAAATTAATATGGAAGGCCTACAAAATACTATTTCCCCTCGGCTAAATTTCTTTTTTTGTTACTTATCGATTATGGGAGTTTCTCATGTCTATGAGCGCAACCGTTTGCGCATAGAACAGGACTTAGTAAACCTAGCGATCACAGACACGCTGACTGGTGTAAAGAATCGATTAGCGTTTAAACAGTACTTCGCAAAGTTTGCTCAGCAGAAGTCAATGTTTGGTTTAATGATGCTCGACATTGATCACTTCAAAGAAATTAACGACAACTTTGGTCATGATGTCGGGGACGAATTATTACGTCAGTTAACCCAATGCATTGTTAATACTTCACCGCAATATCAGTTATTTCGCCATGGTGGGGAAGAGTTTTGTATCTTGCTGCATGGCAATAAGGCGACCTTGCAGGCGCAAGCTGAGTTGATTCGGGCAACGGTGGCGAGCCAAGTATTTGTGATCGGTGAACGAAAAGTTTCGGTCACGGTGAGCATTGGTTTAGCGGTCAGTGATGAAGTGCAAAACAAAAACGATCTTATTGTGATGGCTGATCAGCGTATGTATGTGGCCAAACGTCAAGGCCGAAATTGTGTCGTAGCGCAAAGCGATGCAGCAAAGCTTTCGACTTGAAAAGATAGGCTGATCAAATAATGTACGTTATACTGTGCCCTTAGGTTCAGTCGCTGTGTTATCTTTGTCACAAATATTGGTGACATAATTTTTAGATTAATGTGAATGGTTCATTTTTGGCATGCCTCTGAATAATAAATCGCTGGTTACTCTCTTGGTTGCTTGCTTGAGTACTTGGGCCGCTGAATCAGTGCAGGCTGAAGAAGATCTGACGTTCTACGTGGTCAATTACCCTCCTTATATTTTGGCGGAGGATGCTACGACTGAGGTCCAAGGCATCGATGTGGATGTCACACGAGCGGCGTTTGCTTCTCAAGGTGTACAAGTTCAGTTTCGAATTATGCCTTGGCCCCGTGTGGTGAAGTCTATGGAGCAAGGGCTAATCGCCGGAACCGTTTCCTGCTCGCAGCGACCAGATCGACAAGAGTACATGCTGTTTAGTGAAAGCATTTCAAATGTCGCACGTTCTCTAGTGAGTAAGCAGTCTTTGGATGTGAGTCAAATTCATGTGCTAGCAGATGCGGCTAACTACTCATTGGTGAGTGTTGAAGGATGGGGCATGCAGAAGCAATTAGAGAGCCTGAATCTTGCCCATCAAACCGCACCGGATATTGCCAGTGCCATTAAAGCCGTACGCTATCGAAATGTAGATCTACTGTATATGGCTGAATATCCAGCGCTGTATTACATTAACCAGCTGGAAGTGGGACAGGATTTAAAAGTCACTCCTATTCCTGACGAAGAAGCGTTACCGCTCTATCTTTGCATTAGCAAACATTACCCCAATGCGGATGTCATTTTAAACACCATGAATAATGGCCTGCAGCACATTAAAGCAAGCGGTGAATATGAACAGATCCGCTCCTATTATTTACAGTCGAATTAGAGTTAAGGGATTATTACTTTGAAATTGGGGCAGAGGATCGCTTACCGCCAAGCAAAGATCATCCTATTAACGTCATTCTTTATAGGTGGTCTTTCCGCATTATTTCAGTTCTATTTAGATCTTAATCATGTACGAGACAGTTTGAAGGAAAGTATCGAGCGCTCGATCGAACTGTATCGTCCGAATTTAGAAGAAGCCATCTATAACCTGGACGCCAATCATACACAGATCATTGCTCGCTCTTTGGTCAGCGACTCTTTATTTTCAGCAGTACAGATCTATGATGATTTTGGCGACAAGGTTGCAGAGACAAAAGAAATTAGCGTGGACGATGGCCAGTCAATTCTGATTGATTTGAGCTTTAAAATATTAGGTCTGTCTGAGCAGATTGAGCGACCTATTCAGATACACGATAGCCAAGGGCGTAGTGCTCGGTTAATTGTCTGGCTCGATAAGCGGGTCGTGTCCACAGGACTAACAAACCGCGCCATTACACTGGCGCTGTCGGGGCTTATCTCCACGTTATTATTAAGTTTGATCTTATTTGTTGTGTTTTACTTTGTGCTATCTAAGCCCATTCAGCAGATTTCCAGCTGGGTTTCGGATCTCGATAAAGAGCGCGAAAAAGACGATTCAAACTCTCCCTACAGCAAAACCGATGAACTCGGCGAGTTGGTGCAAAGCGTTGCACAGATTTGGCAGAAAAAGGACCATGCTAGTCGCCAAGTAGAAATGCTGGCGTATTTTGATCCGCTTACTGAGTTGGCCAATCGACGTAAGTTTATTGAGCGCATTGATTCGTCCATTGCTAAGCCAAACGGTTGGTTTGGGGCGGTGTTATATCTTGATATTGACCGTTTTAAAACCATCAATGACTCCCTAGGGCATCAAGTGGGCGATCAGCTGCTTATGACTTTAGCTCAACGTTTAAAGGGTGGTTTACCAAATACGGCCACCATCGCTCGTTTCGGGGGCGATGAGTTTGTCATCATGCTGCCAGAGCTGGATCAAGATGAGAGTCAGGCAGAAAACGCTGCGATGGCAATTGCGGCGACCATCATTGAGATGGTCTCTGTACCCGTACAAATCGGCCGTAATTTGATTCATTGTTCGACCAGTATTGGCTTGACCACATTCCCACAGAAAAAAGATTCCAGTAATCAGGTGCTGCGTCGAGCTGACACCGCCCTGTATCGAGTGAAAGCAGAAGGACGCAATGGCTTCCGCTTCTTCGATGTCAGTATGCAGCGCCAAGCTCAACATCGTTGGCAGCTAGAAGAAGGTCTGCATAAAGCGATTGAGCGTCAGCAGTTGGAAATCTGGCTGCAGCCGCAAGTCACCAATCAAGGGGTAATTTCAGGGGCTGAGGTATTACTACGTTGGCGTCATCCGGAGCGAGGCATGGTGTCGCCGTTAGACTTTATTTCCGTCGCGGAAGAATCTGGCCAAATCAGTTTAATTGAAGAGTGGGTACTCGAAGAATCTTTGCGTACCTTATCTGAATGGCAGCAAAAAGGCTTGCCCGCAACCTTGCGCCACTTATCGATCAATATTAGTCCTGCGCACTTTATGCAAGCGGACTTTATCCCGCGGGTCTTGCCTATTTTAGAACGCTATCCAGTCGCGGGTATTAACATCGAGTTTGAAATTACCGAAAACCTGTTAATCAATAACTTTAGCCAAGCCATTGATACCATGTTGCTATTACAAGAGAAGGGGATTTCTTTCTCGATTGATGATTTTGGCACTGGGTATTCTTCGCTACGCTATCTCAACCAGCTACCGATTAACGTGCTCAAGATTGATCGAAGTTTTGTTAACGATATCGAAAGCGTTGCTGATGACACGCCGATAATTGATGTGATTTTGTTAATGGCGAAAAAACTCGGCCTTGAAGTGATTGCCGAAGGTGTTGAAACCGCGGTGCAGAAACAGCTGCTGGATGATCGCGGCTGTCGCTTATATCAAGGTTACTATTACTCTAAGCCACTGCATCATCGTGATTTCTATGCATTACTGCAGCGTGACAAAGGCCAAATCGCTGAACTGAAAGATCATTTATCAAGCGAATCTCGGTAAATTACAAAACGTTTCATAAAGTAAGAAAACTTAAAAAGCACATAAGTTTTCCATAAGGTTGCGCGACTAGTCTGAACTTATCCAGTATGAGGGACAGACTATGCAAGAGCCATTAGTGTTACAGCAACCCATCAAGGTCAACCGACTTCAAGGACCGAAACAGGTCTTTGAATTCGTCACGGCTGAGCAGGATGCCCCGCCCCGTCATGAGCTGGAAACCTTTATCCGAGAAGGCTTTTCCAAATGCTACGATGCCAACCTGCATACCTTCCTACCGCTATTGTTGGGCATTAAAACAAAACAGCTGCGTGCTGCGGTTGGTGTGCGCCGCGCCGATGCGCCTCTGTTTGTTGAGCAATATCTGCCAATCTCTATTACCCAAGCCCTGTCTCAAGTGGGTATTGAAGCGAGCCGTCATCAAATCGCTGAAATGGGTAACCTTTATTCACAAAGCCCGCGGTTTACTTTGCCGTTGATCATGACGGTGGTGATGGGGCTGTATTTGACCGATGTGCGTCACCTAGTATTTTCCGGTACGCAAAAGGTTCGCCAACTGTTATCGGCCATGGGTTTTCCTATGACCTATCTAGCACCAGCTTCTTCTGCATGTATTGCACAGAGTTCCTCTGAATGGGGCAGCTACTACGATAATGAACCCGAAGTCATGGTACTGGATATCGAAGCCTCGATTCGTGTGGCTTACCAACGTAAAGAACTGCATGGCTTATTGGCCATTGTGCAAAACAACGCCAATCATTTATTGGCCTCATTGAGGGATTTATAATGTGGTACTTTTCCTCGACATGGCAGCAAAATGTTGCTTTAGCAGATGCTCAGAATCAGCTGACCTACGCTCAACTGGAACGCGCGGTAGAAGCTCGTCGTGCTTGGCTCGATGAGCAGAAAGTCAGTCGAGTGGCGCTGTTTATGGACAACACCATTGAATGGGCGCTGTTTGATTTGGCCTGTCAGCAAGCCAATGTCTGCTGCGTGCCAGTGCCAGTGTTTTTTAGTGCACAGCAAACCCAATATTTACTGCACGCCAGCGCCATTGAGCTTTTAATCCTTGGCCAAGAACAAACCGAGATGTTAGCGCAGACGAGTGAGCAAACACCTTTTGGCTCGATTTATAGTCAGCGATTACAGCCTGCAAGTGAGCCGCAATTGCCAGCGGGTACGCAAAAAATCACCTTTACTTCAGGCACAACTGGGACACCAAAAGGGGTCTGTCTAAGTACCGAGTCACAATTGACGGTAGCCCGTTCTCTTGCCAGCAGTATCGGTCTAGAGCAAGTAAAGCATTTATGTCTATTGCCACTGGCAACCTTGTTGGAAAACATTGCTGGCATTTACGCACCTCTGATGGTAGGCGGAACGGTTTACCTTGCCAGCCAAGCTGAGCGTGGTTTCCAAGGTAGCCGTTTAACGCAGCCACAAGCCATGTTGGCTTTGATCAGTCAGCAGCAACCGAACAGCGTTATTTTAGTCCCTGAATTACTGTCCTTTATGGTGTTAGCCTGCCATCAGGGCTGGCAACCACCCGCATCCTTAAAGTTTATCGCCGTCGGCGGCGGTAAGGTTTCCGCTTCCTTGATCGAGCAAGCGCGCGCGTTAGGACTACCTGTATTTCAAGGCTACGGCTTATCCGAATGTGCTTCGGTGGTCTCTCTGAACACCAGTGAGGCGGATCAAGCCAGCAGTGCAGGTCAATTACTCCCCCATTCACAAGCGCGTATTGAAAATGGCGAGCTGATCGTATCGGGCAACTTATTTCTCGGTTATATGAACCAGCCGGAGAGCTTTTATCCGACTGAGTTTGCCACTGGGGATCTAGTGCGGTTAGAGGATGGTTACCTATACATTGAAGGGCGTCGTAAGAATGTCCTAATCAACTCGTTTGGGCGCAATATTTCTCCTGAATGGATTGAGGCTGAGTTGATGGCAACCCAGTGTTTTCGCACGGTAGTGGTGTTTGGCGAGGCGCAACCCTTTTGTGGCGCGCTGTTAGTGTTACTGAAACCGGATATGCCTCAGAGCATGATTCAAGCCGTTATTGATAAGGTCAACGCTGGTTTACCGGATTACGCCCAAATTGGCGACTGGCTCGTTTCATCTGAGCCGTTAGAACAGATTGAAGGGCTGGTTACCACCACGGGCAAGCCAGTTCGCAACCATATTTTGGCGCATTTTGATGATCGTATTCAGACCATGTACGACATGACCCCATGCGCAAATTACTAGGAGAATGAAGATGTCTTTGTACCAACGTCTACAGCACGAAACACAAATGGAACGCCAATACTTGGTCACGGCTCCTATTATTCAACGTTGTTTCCAAGGCGAAATTTGCCTAGAGGATTACGTGGCATTTTTATCACAAGCCTACCATCACGTTAAGCACACGGTGCCTTTGCTGATGGCGGTGGGCAGTCGTTTGCCTGAGTCAAAAGAATGGCTACGAGAAGCGGTAGGTGAATATATTGAAGAGGAAATGGGTCACCAAGAATGGATCCTAAACGACATCGCTGCTTGTGGCGCCGATAAAGAAGCGGTGCGCGCTAGCCAACCTGCCCTGGCAACGGAACTGATGGTGGCTTACGCCTATGACATGGTCAATCGAGTCAATCCACTTGGCTTCTTTGGCATGGTGTTTGTGCTCGAAGGCACCAGCACAGCGCTGGCGGATAACGCCGCGCAACATATTCAAGACAAGTTGGGCTTAACCGACAAAGCCTTTAGCTACCTGCGCTCACACGGTGCCTTGGATCAAGAGCATATCGTGTTCTTTGAGAATCTGATGAATAAGATCGACGACCCTAAAGAGCAGGATCTGATTATCCACAGCGCGAAAATGTTCTTTACTCTGTACGCCAATATTTTCCGCTCCCTAGACAGTCATAGCGCAGCGCAAGCGGCTTAAGTGAGGTGACTATGAGTTGGGAAAATATGAATTGGGAAAATCAACGTTGTTTATTGACCGGTGCCTCAGGTGGCATCGGCCAATCCATTGCTCGAGCATTGGCTGACAAGGGCGTAAGTCTGATTTTGGTAGGGCGCAATAGCATGAAATTGCATGCCTTAGCCGACACCCTGCCCGGCTACCACGATGTGATCTGCGCCGATTTATCTGCTGCCAAAGAGCGCACTGCGTTGGTGACAAAGGTATCTGAGTTAGGTGGCTTAACCATGCTGGTGAACAATGCCGGCGTCAGTCATTTGTCCATGCTGGAAGATACTGATAGCCACACCATTGAGTCAGTGATCGAGACGAACCTTGTGGCGCCTATGTTGCTGACTCAGGCGTTGTTGCCATTGTTGCAACAAGACAAAGCAACGCAAATCGTCAATATCGGCTCGGCGTTTGGCAGCATTGGCTTTGCCGGTCAAAGTGCTTACTGCGCCAGCAAGTTTGGCTTGCGTGGTTTTACCGAATCTCTGATGCGCGAATTGGCGGACAGCAATATTCGTGTGTCGTATCTTGCTCCACGTGCGACCGCGACCGCGATCAACAGCGATGTGGCCAACGCCATGAACGAGGCTCTAGGTAACCAAGTGGATATGCCGGATGTGGTGGCAAAACATTTTATCGAGTTATTAGAAAGTTCACACAACCGTGCTTTTATTGGCTTTCCCGAGCGCTTGTTTGTCAAAATCAATGGCGCTTTCCCAAGCCTTGTCGACAAGGCTTTACTAAAGAAATTGCCCATTATTAAACGCTTTATCGCACCAACTTTTCTGGAGAAGCGACTATGAAAAAGATTCTATCAGCAGCTTTTATTTGTGCCGGCATGTTCTCCCAAGCTTGGGCGGAAGAGGCAGACAAAGGTTTGCACACACTACAAAAAACATGGGCCGAAATTAACTATCTGATGCCAGCTGAGGAGCGCGAAGCAGCCTTTACGCAACTGATCAGCCAAGCGGAGCAAATGGTGCAGGCAGAGCCAGATAAAACCGAATACCGTGTTTGGTTGGGGATTATTCAATCCAGCACTGCGGGCGCTAAAGGCGGCTTAGGGGCACTGTCGTTTGCCAAGGCGGCCAAGGCTAGTTTTGAGCAAGCCATCAAGCAAGACCCAAATGCTTTGCAAGGCTCGGCTTACACTAGTTTAGGCGTACTGTACCACAAGGTTCCAGGTTGGCCGATTGGCTTTGGTAGCGATAAAGAAGCGAAGAAATTGCTGCAAGAGTCATTGAAACTGAACCCAGAAGGCATTGATGGCAACTACTTCTATGCGGAGTTTTTATACGACGATAAGCAGTACAGTGAAGCTCAGAAATACCTAAATATGGCACAGCAGGCGGCGCCTCGTGCAGATCGTCCGCTGGCGGACCAAGGTCGTCATAAGGAAATCGATGCCTTGATGGAAAAGATCAATAAAAAATTGAAGTAGAGAAATGTCGCTTGGCTGTGAAAAATGATGACTTTTTCATCAATGCCATAGACTTTTTATACACAGGCTTTATAGTACGCCCATCAATCACTAAGCCCCTTCATTGGGGCTTTCTCAATTTCTGGATACCCCATGATCGTAGCTTCTAACGTTACCATGCAGTTTGGTAGCAAACCTCTTTTTGAAAACATCTCCGTTAAGTTCAGTGATGGCAACCGTTACGGCCTAATCGGCGCCAACGGCTGTGGTAAATCCACCTTCATGAAAATCTTAGACGGCAGCTTGATTCCAACATCGGGTAACGTTTCGGTGAGCCCAAATATTCGTGTGGGTAAATTGAATCAGGACCAGTTCGCTTTTGAAGAATACTCGGTTATCGATACGGTAATCATGGGTTACAAAGAGCTGTGGGAAGTGAAAAAAGAGCGTGACCGTATCTACAGCTTGCCAGAAATGAGCGAGGAAGACGGTATTAAAGTCGCTGAACTGGAAGGCGAGTTCATGGAAATGGATGGTTACAGTGCGGAAAGTCGTGCTGGCGAAATCCTTTTAGGTGCAGGTATTGATGAGTCTTTGCACTTTGGCCCAATGAGCGAAGTAGCACCGGGTTGGAAGCTGCGTGTGCTATTGGCGCAAGCCCTGTTCTCGGTGCCAGATATTCTGCTATTGGACGAGCCGACCAACAACTTGGACATCGACTCGATCCGCTGGTTGGAAGACATGCTGAACCAGTACAAGTCGACCATGGTGATCATTTCCCACGACCGTCACTTCCTAAACTCTGTATGTACCCACATGGCGGACATCGACTTTGGTGAGCTACGTGTTTACCCAGGTAACTACGATGATTTCATGTTGGCATCGGCGCAGGCTCGTGAATCCATGATGGCGGCCAACGCCAAGAAGTCGGCACAAATCGCCGATCTAAAACAGTTCGTTGCGCGTTTCTCTGCCAACGCCTCGAAAGCAAAACAAGCGACATCTCGTGCTCGTCAGCTGGATAAAATTAAGTTGGAAGACATTAAACCGTCTAGCCGTCAAAACCCATTTATTCGTTTTACCCAGCAGAAGAAGCTACACCGTCAGGCATTGGTGCTAGAGAACCTAGGTCATGGTTTTGAGGGCGATAAACTGTTCCAAGGTGGCAACCTGATTCTTGAAGCGGGTGCACGTCTGGCGGTGCTAGGTGAAAACGGGGTGGGTAAAACCACCATGCTGCGCTGTCTAATGAGCGAGCTGGAAGCGCAAGAAGGTACGGTTAAGTGGGCGGAAAACGCGACCCTAGGTTACTGCCCACAAGACAGCAATGATCTGTTTGATAATGACATGACACTGTTTGAGTGGATGACTCAGTGGCGTAAACCATCGGATGACGATCAAGTGGTACGCGCGACGCTTGGTCGTATGTTGTTCTCATCGGATGACTTTAATAAGAAAGCCAAGGTCTGTTCGGGTGGTGAAAAGAACCGCTTGATCTTTGGTAAATTGATTCTGCAAGAAACCAACGTTTTGCTGATGGATGAGCCAACCAACCACTTGGATATGGAATCGATTGAATCTCTAAACATGGCGTTGGAAATGTACCCTGGTACGCTTATTTTCGTCAGCCACGACCGCGAGTTCGTATCCTCATTGGCGACTGAGATTCTGCATATTAAGAATCACAAGATCGAGCACTTCCAAGGCACTTATGACGAGTTTTTAGCGTCAAGAGAACTCTAATCGTTCGATAATCGAAAGAGCTACTAAGAAGGTAGCTCTTTTTGTATCTGGCGTAAGTGGTTTCGATTTATTGGTCATGTGTTAGGCTTATTGAAAAACGTAAAGGTATTCTCTTGATGAAGATGTCCTTACTGAATGCGCAAATTCCGCTTTCTGAGTTGGTGCTATCACTGACCACGGCGCTAGATATGACCGAGGGGCAACCGCCTGAGCATTGTATTCGCTGCTGTTGGATTGGTATGCACCTTGGGCGCCGAATAGGGCTAACTGAGCAACAGCTACATGATCTGTTTTACACCTTGTTGCTTAAAGACGCTGGCTGCAGCAGCAATGCCGCTCGTATTTGTGAGTTATATATAACCGATGATCGTGCTTTTAAGAAAGATTTCAAAACCGTCGGTACCAGCTTAACCAGTGTTATCAACTTTGTCGTACGCAATGCGGGTAAAGGCGAAAACTGGCTCTCTCGTATTTCGACGACCATAGATATCCTCAAAAATGGTACTGAGTATGCGCAAGAGTTGATTCAAACTCGCTGTAGTCGAGGGGCTGATGTTGCCCGTGAACTGCGCTTCTCTGAAGCTGTAGCCTTAGGCATTGCCAGCCTAGACGAGCACTGGAATGGTAAAGGGCGACCACAGCAAATTGCCCAAGAAGCGATCCCTCTTTATTCGAGAATAGCGTTACTGTCACAAGTGGTGGATGTGTTTCATGTGGAGCATGATTTGCCAACGGCGCTAAAGGAAGTAAAACATCGTTCGGGTGAATGGTTTGACCCTATGCTGGTGGAGCACTTCGAAGCACTGCTACAAGAAAGTTCGTTTCTTGAAGGGCTGCAACACCCCGACATTCGTCATAACGTCATGTCTTTGGCGCCAGCTCAGACACATGTGCTGTTAGATGAAGACTACTTTGATTGCATCGTTGGGGCCTTTGGTAAAATTGTCGATGCCAAAAGCCCATACACTGCTGGCCACAGTCAGCGAGTAGGGGTTTATGCTGCGTTAATCGCCGAGCAATTGAATCTTTCTGAATTAGAATGCACTTGGGTTCGCCGAGCGGCTCTGTTGCATGACATTGGCAAGTTAGGCGTCAGTAATCAGATCCTCGATAAGCCGGATAAGTTAAATCAAGATGAGTGGCTTGCAGTGCAACAGCACGCCGCCAATACAGAGTTGATCCTCGAGCAAATCACTCCCTTAAAAGAGCTGGCTAAAATTGCTGCCTCACATCATGAGAAATTAGATGGTACGGGTTATCCGCGAGGGTTGTCAGAGGCCGACATCCCTCTCATCACACGCATCATCACCACCGCCGATATATTTGATGCCATCTCGGCAGAACGCCCCTATCGAGCAGCCATGCCGGTCTCTAAAGTGTTAGCCATCATGGATGAGAATCTAGACACAGCGATCGACCGACGATGCTTTGAAGCTTTACAAGAGTCTTTAGAGAAGATTCCTAAAGACTGGTTTGTTGCAGGCCCCTAAAATTGCCAAGAGTAAGTCAAGGTACCGTATTGAGTTTCATCGGTGTATTGGCTATTACTTGGCTGTAGTAAGCTTGAGTGATTCACTGCGAAAGTAAGTGAGCTGCGGCCCCACGAGTAGGCGGCACCAAAGTTCAGCCCGACAAAAGAGTGATCATAATCCACCGAGGCACTGTCGCGGTAGGTGTTACCGTCCATAAAAATCTCGTTAAACACATACTCTGCCTGTAGGCCGGCATAAACATACCATTCGCCACTGACGGCAATTGGGTTAGTGGTGCGAGAATCCAGCAGTAAGAAGCTGCCAAACGAGCGTTTTAAGTCACGGCCATAGCGAAAGATAACGCTGGAACTGGCCGCACTGCGTAGGGTACCGACACTGCCTTTTACCGACGTCAGCACATCCATCGTATCCAGTTCTGATGCCCAGTTGCGCCAAAGGCGACCACGCCCGACTTTGAATACCAGCTCATTATGCAGCTGCGAATCCCAACCTTGCGGATCGTCTGATGCCAGTACCTGATGTACCAGTTTCTGAGTTTGTTTACCCAATGCCGCAGGGCCAACAATACCGATACTGGTGCTGGCCACATCGGCGTGATCTTTGTTAAGTACTAGATACGAGTTGGTCAGACTGATCATCGCAGAGTAAGGAATATCATTTGGGTCTGGGTTGACCAAGGTTAGGTCCGATGGGGTGTACATGGACTGTCCTAGCTTGATGGCATTGACCGCACCATAGCTTGTATCGGTGGGCATACTCCACATTAGTGGGGCGACCCAAAAATCATGTTTTGGGGCCACACTGCCATCGTCCATCGCGGGAATGCCGCCGCGATCATACAAAGTAAAGTACAGACCATTAGTGTAGCCGTCATCACGGTGAATGAAATAGTCATTGTCCAGCGTTAGGCTGGCAATACCGCTACCAGCGTAGAGGTTGGCACTTAGCAGGGTGAGTAATGCGGCGCCTAGAAGGGGTGTTCGTTTCATAATGTTCGATCAAATTTGTATATTCGTAAAAGTTAAAGTTATTGTAACGACTCCTTAAAAAAGTAGGTTTCAACTACTAAGAATTGTTCTGAACAGTTTTTGTGATAAATGCCTTTACGTTACTTTGTTTAAGGCATCTGATAATAAATGGGATAAAAGGATTCGATTTTGCTGCAAATATGGTGCAACCATGACCAGACTTTAGTTTTTTACTACTACTTAAACGTTGGGCGGTTTGACTAGGAAGTGAACAACTGCACGCTCAATTGTGAAAGAATAAATCATAGTTATACTAATTAAATTGTTAGTAACATTTCTGTCATAAAACCTTCATATTGTGTCTCGCTATCGAGATTTACGGTCTTTGCTACACTTACTTCTTAGGAGTTTTCTAAGTGCCTAGCAGGGATAGTCATTCCTAAGTTGAAGGTATTGCACCGTGCAAATTAAGCAAAAGCTCATTCTGAACACTAGCGTTGTGATCGCTGCGATGGTTGCTCTAGTCATCGCATTCCTGTTTGCAGAAAACCGATTAAAAGAACTCATCGTGGGTAAAGAGTTGGCTCAGCGCCAAGAGTCGGAAATGTTATTACTGCGACGTCATGAAAAGGATTTTCTTGCACGCGAAGACATTAAATATGTGCAGCGTTTTGCAGAAGTGATGACACGCATAACCCAGCAGCAAGCTACCCTTGATCAATTGTTTATCGAGTTAGGCGTAAACAGTAATAGCTTTGCTGGCTTATTACCTCTGTTCAAAGAATACGATCAAAAATTCAATGCCTTGGTGAAGGCTGAACAAGCCATGGGCCTGACGCCAGAAGAAGGCTTGGAAGGACAATTGCGTGGCGCAGTGCATGATATTGAAAGTGCGCTGAAAGACTTAGATATGCCGAGTATCCTGGTGACCATGCTGCAATTAAGACGTCATGAAAAAGATTTTATGCTGCGCCTTGATGCAAAGTACCCTGAACGATTTGCCAGCACCTTGCAGCAACTGAAACAGCAAGTTCAGTCCGCTGAGATGGACATCTCAGAGCAGAAACGTTTACTTATTTTAGCGGATACTTATCAAGCAAAATTTACCGATTATGTTAATCAGCAGCGTCTGATTGGACTCGATTCTGATCAGGGATTAATGGGTGAGATGCGCCGTACCATTCAGCAAACCGAAGATAAATTAAGCGCGATGGATCAGAGCATGACACGCCAAACGGATGTGTTATTGCGTGAGATTGAAATCACCATGGCGCTAGTCTTTGCGTTAGTGGCGATCATAGCGACCGTCATTGCTTGGCGCATCAGTCATTCTATTAATCGTCCATTGGCCTTGATTCGTGAGGCAGTGCTTAAAGTCGACCGCACCCGCGATTTGAGTCTACGCATAGAGTACGATGGCAGAGATGAAATTGGCGATGTGGCGCGTAGTACCAATCAAATGTTAGAGGGTTTTCAAGCGGTGGTGCTATCGGTGAATGACTCTGTGTTGCACATGAATCAACAAACTCGACAGTTGTCTCAAACCGCGGAGCGCACTGCTAATGATGCAGAGCGTCAGCGCGATGAAACCGATATGGTGGCGGCATCCGTGTCTGAGTTGGTGGGCACTATTGAGGACATTTCACAAAATATGGCGGTGGCAGTAGAGAAAACCCAGTCGACCGAACAAAGTGCCACTGATGGCCAAGCGCGAGTCTCTGATGCAGTCAGTCGTGTGCATCATTTATCGTCACGTCTAGAAGGCGCCATGGGTTCCGCGGAAGAGCTAGCGAAGCAAAGCCAAAGCATTGGCAGCATGCTAAATGTGATTCAGGACATTGCTGAGCAGACCAATTTATTGGCGTTGAACGCCGCAATTGAAGCAGCACGTGCTGGTGAGCAAGGCCGTGGTTTTGCCGTGGTTGCGGATGAAGTACGTGCTTTAGCAAGTCGTACTCATGATGCCACATTGGAAATCTCTGGCATCATTGATTCGTTACAGAGTCGTACCCAAGGCATCGTCAGCATTATGAAAGAGTGCAGTGAAGACGGTTTACGCAGCAGTGAAGAGTCGGCGGTGATTGGTGATGTGTTAGGACGCATCACGCAAGAGGTACATGACATTGCCGATATGGCCCGTGAAGTGGCGGGCGCGATTCAGCAGCAATCCATTGCTGCCAATGAAATCAATCGCAATGTGGTGACGATCCGAGAAATCACCATGGATACTAGTGAAGCGGTGCGTTTGAATTCTCAATCAAGCCACGAAATTTCTGAGTTAGCCCATCAATTGGAAAGTGTAGTATCACGCTTTAAGTTATAAACAGTATTCGCTCCTCGAAATGAAGCCGCGCAGTGCGCGGCTTCATTATTTTTACATTACCGGATCGGACTCCATATAGTTTTATTTTTTCTTACGTAAGCTTCATAACCGCCTCTGCTTTAATGGATAGTCATACTGGCAAGCGAAGACATAGGTGACATAGCCAACGTTTTTTGGGGGGAGTAAAGTCGCTCAGGGTGAATGCATTTTAGCGGTTGCTGATATAGCGGAATTTTATCCTTTCATCTAGTCTTTAAAAGGCGGTTGTTTTTCTCATCAACACTCTCAGGAGGATTTTATGGAGACTCATGTTCATTCAATTAATTCACTCTTTGAGCAGTTGGGGTTAGACGGAAGTAAACGGGGAATTGAGCAGTTTGTGGTGACGACGGCACCGATTCCAAGTAATGTCCAAATTTGGGATGCGCCGATCTGGACAGAAGCCCAAGCCTCAGCGTTAAAGCAAATGAAAGCCGATGATGCCGACTGGTCGGAGGTGGTTGACCAGCTGGATGTGATGCTTAGAGCCTAATCATTCAAATAAAAAACGGCGCCAGTTGGCGCCGTTTTTTTTTGTTGGCCGTGATCAGGCTTATTTGAATTCACCGACTTTGAAGAAGAAGGTTTCACCCGTGCTGTCGTCCACACCATCGTTATCCGTTACCGCATAACCTGTGTTGCTGGCATCAATGGTAAAGCCTTCAATCTTATCGACCACGATACCGTTTTGAGCTTTAAGTTCTGGTAGGAAATCGTACACCAAGTGCTTACTCACGGTTGGTAGCGTTTCACCTAGAGCGGCAGTTTTGACATTCGCCAAGTCCACCTTGTAGAGGCGTTTTACTTTAGCAGCTTCGGCTAGTTGATTATCACGCTCTACCACATACAAGCTGCCGTTGTGCGCAGTAATTTCAGAGAGTCCCATCCAACCAGATTCCGCTTTCTCAAGCGGGTAGTGTGTGGCGCTCCAAGTGTTGGCCGCTAGATCGTAGGCCAATAGTTTGGTTTGATCTTTGGCATCGTCTTTCCAAGGGCGTTGGATGGCCACCCAAAGGGTATTGTCCACTAGCGTGATACCTTCCGCACCAAAACGTTCTTGGTTTTTCAAAAGCTCAGCAGGGAAATCGATGGTTTGATCAATTTCACCGTTCGCCTGTACATGGTACAAGGCATGTGGCACTTCTTTCTTCTCGTTGCCCTCAGAGGCTAACCAGAAGCCACCTTTCGGATCCATCACGATACCTTCAAGGTCTAGCTTTTCAGCAGGTTTGCCATCGCGCGTGATGACCAGTTTATCGGTGATTTGCGCAGGTGTTTTAGTCGCATCAATGGTGAAAATCGCGGGTTGACTAGAGTAAAAGCTATCACTGATGGCGTAAAGTTTACCGGCCTGCTTCAGGTCAGCAGCCAAACCAGACAAGGCGCCCCAACCAATCGGTGCACCTTGTGCGTCCAAGTTAGAGCGAATTTGTGGGTAAGCGGGTGCTTTGTCTTCTAATTGGTACAGCATCACATGAGAGCGTGGGCCGCTGTCTTTTACCAAGTCTTCTTCGTTTGCGGTCGCAATCAAATTACGACCTGGGATGGCAATCGCAGATTCTGGCGCAATACCAGATGGCAGCATTTGCACGAACTCTGGCGCAGCACCAGTGTCTTTGTAGACTGCCATTACAGAGCCACGCTCAGACATCACGAAGATGTAGGTTTGGCCATTGAAAGTCGCTACTTCTAGACCTTCTGGCTCAGCGCCTTTTTTACCAGAACGTTTTTCTGGGTAATGACCCACGCGCACCACTTCATGTTCAAAGCTGGCACCGCTTTCAAACAGAATGTCACCTTTTTTATTGAAGATGGTAAAGCCGCGGGCCCCCCCTTGATAATCGCCTTCGTTGGCAATCACAAAACGCTCATTGTCCAACCATTTCACCGCATCCGGTTCACGTTTGAGATCAGATTGAGACGCGGTGAAGGTTAGCGCACCGTCTTTCTTCACATCGATTTGCGATAGGTTTACGGTGCCGGCAGAGAAGTGGTGCATTACCTTGGCTTGCTCAGCATTGATGACGACGATGTGGTTGTTTTCCTGTAGCGTCACGACCACTTCGTTGTTGTCATTGAAGGCAACGAATTCTGGCTCAGGATCGCTTGGTGCAATGTCCGCAAGGCCTGCCAAAGAGATGGTGTGGGTTTTGTTACATTCGCCAGTGGCTTGGTCGAATTCAATAATGACCACGTAGCCCGCCGGCATTTGTGGCAAAGCACCGTCGTTTAGTTCTTCGTCACGTTCGTTTTCGATCGCCACGGCGATGTAACGGCCGTCTTTTGAAACCGCCACAGAATCTGGTTGGCCGCCTAGGTCACAACGCTGCATCACTTTTTGTGACGCCACATCAGCAATGGCAAGGTAGCCACTTGGATTGGTGTAGCTTTCAGAGGTGTTCACTCCAGCTACTACCCATTTACCAACGCTGGCTACAGAAGTTGGTTCACCTTGAAGGTCTAGGAAGCCTAGTGCTTTAGGTTGGTTAGCCTGTTTAATGTCGACAAAACCAATACCGCCACGTGGGCTGTCTGAGTAGATCAGAGTGTTGCCATCGGCTGTCGCAGTAATGATTTCGGCTGAGCTTACGGTTTCAACGGCTTGGTTGCCTAGGTTTTTCGCAACAGGGAAGCTAGCAATGCGGTTAAAAGCATCCGCTTGAGCCGCTAGGCTGGCGCCTGCAAGGCAAGTTGCTAAAAGCGTACGGCGAAAGGTGGTTGCTAACATGACTATCTCCATCAATAAGTTATAAAAATTGGAAATAACTTAGCGGCGGGAGTTTGCAGTTGTATGTGATTTAAATGTCAAAATGATGACGGCTATACACTGAATTCGAGAGGAGATTTATAAAAGCCACCTAGTTGTTAGTCTCTTTTAGCGCGGACTTTACTTGCAAATTGCTACAAAAATTAAACTTATTCTCGGTTACTTACGTACTAAGGTCTAACCATAAGAATAATGACAGCACGTTCGTATAGGGAATCATCCTACCTATTTGCATTCGCTGTTTTCACTAGCTCTGTTTGAGGAACTCTACAATGGCAACCTTTACCAATCATTTCGAAGCGATTGTGGCGTCGTCTGATGATGCGATTATCAGCAAAGACCTTAACAGTATTGTGACCAGTTGGAACCGGAGTGCAGAGAAAATTTTCGGCTACAGTGAGCAAGAAATGTTAGGTCAGTCCATCACTATACTCTTTCCTGTTGATCGATTACATGAAGAGCAAGCTATTCTGAATCAAGTAATGCGTGGTGAACAGGTTGAGCATTTTAAAACAAAACGGTTGCACAAAGATGGTCATTATATAGATGTATCGGTAACGGTATCTCCTATTTGCGATCAAAATGGAGTCATTGTCGGTGCGTCTAAGATTGCGCGTGACATTACCAAGCAAGTGCTAATAGAGCAGCAATCGGCTCAGTTTAAAGCATTGGTTGTTTCCACCGAAGATGCCATTATCAGTAAGACTTTAGACGGCTTCATTCAAACTTGGAATCCTGCTGCAGAGAGAATGTTTGGCTTTTTAGCAGATGAAGCAGTAGGTCAACATATTACGTTAATTTTTCCTGGTGATCGCATCCAGGAAGAAGCAAAGCTGATGAGGGCACTGCGAAAAGGGGAAGTAGTTCGTCACTTTAGAACTACCCGAGTGCGAAAAGATGAGTCTCTAATTTATGTATCTATTTCCTTATCCCCGATTTTTGATGATCGTGGGCAAATGTCTGGAGTATCAACGATTGCACGTGATATTACCCATGAATTCAAAGACAAATCTGCACTGGTAAACCACACAAGTCATGACGGTCTAACGGGCTTACTTAATCAGTATGGCATGATGCAATGTATGGAAGAATTACTGCATATGTCGCATATTCGAAATAAGAAGTTCGCATTGTTAAATCTCAATATTAATGGTTTTCAAAAGTTTAATGAGCAGTATGGCTTTGCTTTTGGAGATCAAGTATTGATAGCCATTGGTCATTGTATTCGTAAAGCCATACGAAGCTCGGATGAATGTGCTCGTATTGGGCAAGATGACTTTCAGATTTGTTTAATGGGACTTGCTAGCCAAAAAGATATTGAGACTTCCGCAAACAAAGTTGCCAAATCCATCTCTACCATTACGACTGTAATGAATGTGCCTGTTTCCATTTCAGCCAGTATTGGTGTCGCCGTATTTCCTGATGATGGCCACAGTACCCAAGCCTTGATTACCCGTGCAGACCACGCTCAATTTTGCGCTAAACAAAGTGGAAGTCATACCATCAAGTTGTTTTCGGGTCTGCTACAAGAGCAGTATTTAGGTGAGGAAGAAATCGCCATCGCATTGAAAGAGGCGGTTCAGAATAAAGCGTTAAGCCTCGTTTATCAGCCTATTGTTGATGTTGAAGCGGGTAGCATTAAAAAAGTAGCAGCATTGGTTCGCTGGGAGCATCCAATACATGGTGTTCTTGAGCCGGACTTGTATATTCCTATTGCTGAGAAGTTTGGTTTAATCCGCGAACTAGATGATCTAGTCATGGATATGGCAATGGATCAGCTGTCCCGTTGGACAACCTTATATGGCTTAGATTTTCAGATGTCGATCAATCAGTCGCAGTATGACCTCATTGACAAAGAGCTATGTACGAAACAGTTGCTAAGTAAGCTCCATCAATATGGTTTGCAAGGGCAAAATCTAATTATTGAGATTTCTGAAGGTTGCTTGATTCAGCAGTCAAAGGTGATGATGGCGATTTTAAATCATTATGAAAGTTTAGGAATACAAGTCGCTATAGATAACTTTGGAACGGGCTATTCATCTTTAGGTTGTTTGAAGGACTACACCTTCAGTATGCTAAAAATTGACAAAAGCTTAGTCGACTCGGTTATGTTTAACCAAGTAGACGTTATCCTAGTCGAAGGCATTCTGAGTATGGCGAAGCAATTGGGGATACAAGTGATTGCAGAAGGGATCGAAACACCAGAACAATTAACGTTGCTGCATAGCCTCGGATGCACCTTACAAGAAGGGTTTCACTTTTCAAAATGTTTGAAAGCAGATGCATTTGAAACCTTTATGGCATCACATTACGAATTGCGCCACAACCAAATAGCTTAAGCTGAAAAACGCGCTGAGCAAAAGCCTGCTCAGCGCGTTTAGGTTTTATTGACCTAATACAAACGTGCCACTTGGTGTAACAGGCAAATACTTTTGGTAAAACTCAAGGTAAGCCGCTTGCGGGTCTAGATCTTTGAAAAGCTCTGGATATAGGGCCTTGGCATAAAATTGAATCATGGCGCCATCCAAGATGGAACGTACCGCGCCATGGTAGGCGGCATACATGCGATCATTTTGCACCGCATTGAGAGACGACCAACCAGTACGTTGCTCAAAGCCCTCTAAACGTTGCTGTGCTTGTTCTTTACTAACGTTCTGACCCATGAGCATACCATCATCACTGGTGCTGCTTTCGTAACCGGTCATCACGATCACATCAGGATTGGCGGCGAGAATTTGTTCAGGGTTCAGCTTGCCCCACCATTCTACGTATGGCGCAGAAATGTTATCGCCAC
Source organism: Marinomonas sp. HM11-D (assembly GCF_057626615.1). Classification (NCBI taxonomy): domain Bacteria; kingdom Pseudomonadati; phylum Pseudomonadota; class Gammaproteobacteria; order Oceanospirillales; family Oceanospirillaceae; genus Marinomonas; species Marinomonas sp. HM11-D. Next base: position 59,437 of record NZ_JBMMKT010000005.1, read on the forward strand.
CGGCCATGGTAGAGATGGCGCCCCACATGTTCTTACCGAAGGTGTAGCCCACTTCATTGACACCCGCCGCGCCGTATTCCGTGTAGACCGTAGGTTTCGGTAAATTGGCTTGTTCAAGGCGGGTTTGAATCATCTGCAAGTTTTGCGTGTATTCATCGGCGATGGTCTTCGCGCGCGCTTCTTGACCGGTGATAACGCCGATAATCTCGGTACTTTTCACATGGCGCTCAAGGGTTTGTGCATTGTAATCCACCACGACCACGGGAATGCCAGCCGCTTCAAGACGCTCAACATCACTGCCCAGGCCCTTATATTGCCAGTCCGCCAGCATAATCAAATCAGGATTTAAGCTGATGACTTTTTCAACTGAGAAGGTTTTCGTATCAACGCGGCCAATGCCTGGGATCTCATCTAGAGAAGGGCGGTGCGCAACGTACATGTCCCAATTGGCAGGGCGTGCTTGCCAGATGTATTTGGACATGCCTACCACATGGTCGTAAGCCGCCTCGGTGCCAATGGCCATGTAATCTTCTGGGTAAAAACCGACTATCACGCGCTGCGCAGGCGCATCAAAGGTGATTTGGCGGTCCAGCACATCGGTAAGGGTGACATCTTGGGCAAAGCTAAGCCCCGTTGCAAAAACAAGAGACGTTAAGGCCGCAATTTTAGGCAGCATAGAATTTTCCTAAGTGAAGTCGATAATATCAGGTCCGTTGAGCCATTATTCGCAATAAATCCTTGTGAGCTATTCTACAGTTACATAAAATGATTGTGCAAATCATTATCATTCGCCGATATGTGTAAGCATTATGCATAGCGTTACAAACAACCTTTTGCCAAGGTCATGCTTGGCATATTTGTGATTTAGACCCACTGTTCATGCAAACTTCTACTATGATCGCTGAGGCGCTCGAAACCCAGCGACGTCACGAAAAGCGCCGCTGGCTTGTGTTGGCGGCACTACTGTCTTTTCTGCTATTGTCCTTCATCTTCGACATTGCCACAGGCCCATCCATGTTGAGCCTTCAAGATGTGGTGCATGCGCTATTAAATTGGCTTGGCTTGCCCGTTGAAGTGGCACGCACCACTGAAGTGATCGTTACCAACTTACGCTTACCTATTGCTCTGATGGCGCTGATCGTCGGCGGTTCGCTGGGGGTGGGTGGAGCGGAAATGCAAACGCTACTGAATAACCCGATGGCGAGTCCTTATACCTTGGGCATGGCTGCGGCGGCGGGCTTTGGTGCAGCCTTGATGCTGTATGTTGGTTCATTGGGCTTGAACTCACAAATTGCCGTGCCAATTGGCGCCTTTATCTGTTGTATGCTCTCGGCAAGCTTATTGTTTGGCTTGGCGATGATGCGACATATTTCCTCGGGCCAGCTTATTTTGGCGGGTATCGCCTTGCTGTTCTTGTTCCAGTCATTGTTGTCATTGGTGCAATTTGTCTCGTCACCTGAACTGAGCCAGCAGATTCTGTTTTGGCTGTTTGGTAGCTTGACTAAGGCGACCTGGACCAATGTGTCGATTACGGCGCTGGTCACAGGCGTTTGTGTGCTGATCTTGATGAAGGATGCCTGGAAGCTGACGGCGTTACGTTTAGGGGAAGAACGCGCTAAAAGCCTTGGCGTAAATGTCACCCGCTTGCGTTTAAAAACCCTAATTCTAGTGGCAATTATGACCGCCACTGCCACCAGCTTTGTCGGTATCATTGGCTTTATCGGCATTGTCGCGCCGAATATTGCGCGTATGTTGGTGGGCGAAGATCAGCGTTACTTTTTGCCACTGTCGTTTATTGTTGGTGCCTTTCTGTTATCCAGTGCTTCGGTGCTGTCCAAAGTGATTGTTCCAGGCGCTTTGTTTCCGATTGGTATTGTTACCGCCATCATTGGGGTACCTTTCTTCTTTTGGCTAATTATCGGTAAGAGGCGCTAACCATGCTACAAGTTCGAGATATTTCTCTGGCCTACGATGATTTGGTGCTGGCCGATGACATGAGCTTTTCCCTCGAAGCGGGCAAAACCCATGTCATCATAGGTCCCAACGGTACTGGCAAAAGTACCTTGTTAAAGATGCTGTTTGGAGATGTACAGCCGCAAGCAGGGGAAGTGTTGTTTAACAACCAACGACTGAGCAAAGCGACTTTGCCCCAGTGGCGCAAGCAGTTTGGCTATATGCCGCAAGATATCCGCTTAGACGTTGGCTTGAGTGTGCTGGAAGTGGTCTTGCTTGGCCAGTTGAATGCTTTGTCGTTGAAACTCGGCGATAGTTTGCTAGAAGAAGCCCTGCAAGCGTTGGATCAGATTGGCTTATTGCATCTGGCTAACCGCGATGTGCGAACCTTAAGTGGCGGTCAGTGTCAGATGATCTTGTTCGCCCAAGCGCTGATGCGCAAGCCAGAAATTTTGATGTTGGATGAGCCGGTTAGTGCGTTGGATCTGCACTTCCAGCAGGTCTTGTTAGATCATTTGGATCAGCAGACCAAGCAAAAGGGCTGGGTGTCGGTGATGATTCTGCATGACCTGAATTTAGCAGCGCAATACGCTGACAATCTATTGGTACTAAAAGGCGGTAAAGTGGTGGCGCAGGGCGCACCCAGTGCGGTGATTACCCCGCAAATGGTGGAGCAAGTCTACGGTGTCAAAGCGGACGTGCAATTAGACAGTTTTGGCGTGCCGTTTATTCGAACCCAAAGGCGCGCTGCCAAGGCTTTTTCAAATTTGAAAGCCTCACTAAATCAGCTTGAGACAGGAGCAGAATATGCTTAATAAAGGTGTCTACATACTGCTTGTGGCCCTTGCTGCAAGCACCACTGCATCGGCCAAAGATTGGCAAGTGCAGATGTTGAGCTTTGGTGAAAAGGGCCCCATGGTGTTTGAACCGGATTTTATTCAGGCACAAGTGGGCGATACCGTGACCTTCGTGCCGACACAGCCTGGCCATCATGTGCAGTCCTATGTCACTGCCGCGGGCCAAGAAGCTTGGGCATCAAAATATAACGAGACTTATCAAGTGACGCTGGAGCATGAGGGTGTCAATCTGTACTACTGTCCGCCCCATTTAATGATGGGCATGGTCGGGGTAATCCAAGTAGGTGATGCGATCAATAAAGACGTCATTGACGCCAAGTATCCTGAGCTGCGTGACAAAATCGCCCTTAATCCAGAACGTGTCGATCTGATTCTAGATAATCTGAAGTAACCCCTCCCTATGAATGCAAATCACTTTTTGGCCGATTGGCGTCAGCTGTCGGCCGCTAGTCGTGTCTTGGTCATTAACGGCTTTAGCTTCAATTTAGGTTTCTACATGCTGCTGCCGTATTTGGCAGATCACTTGCAACGTAATTTGGGTCTCAGCCCATGGCACGTAGGCTTGGTGATTGGTCTGCGTGTCTTAAGTCAGCAGGGCATGTTCCTGATTGGCGGTACATTGGGCGATTATTTAGGCTACAAGCGTTTGATTTTATTGGGTTGCTTGGTGCGTGTGGCGGGCTTTGCCTTATTAGGCTTGGCAGGCAATTTTCCCTTGTTACTGTTAGGAGCCTTCCTTACGGGTTTTGCCGGAGCATTATTTACCCCATCCAGTAATGCTTACTTAGCTTATGAAGCCCCAGATCAACTTCGACGTGACCGAATCTTTGCCATGCAAAATTGGACCAGTGAAGCTGGCATGTTCTTAGGCCCGTTACTGGGCATTGCTTTGCTGAGTTTTGAATTCGTTTGGGTCGGTGTCGGGGCGGCCAGTTTATTTATGCTGCTGTTTCTCGTGCAGTGGCGTTACTTGCCTGAGTTAGCGGAGCAGCAAAAACGTGGCGGTTCTGAAACACGCTTTTGGCAACAATGGCACAGCATGTTACGTAATAGCGCGTTTGTGAAATTTATCTGTTGTGCCTGTGCCTTCCATTTATTTTTTCACCAATTGTATTTGTCCTTACCTGATGAAGTGGCGTCGCGTCAGCTTAACTCAGAGGTGATTACTTGGGTGTTTATGACGTCTTCGATTATGGGTATCTTGCTGCAGCTGCCGATCAGCCGTTGGGTCGCCAATACCATTGGCAGTGCTAAGGCGATGGGGATGGGAATTTCCCTAATGGGTGGTTCCTACCTGATGTTTCTGATGGAGTTCAACCTTCTGGTTGGGCTGAATTTTGTTATCTATGCCATGGTGTTTAGCCTTGGCTCTATGCTGGTGTTGCCATTGCTAGGATCTTATGTGCCTAAGTTTTGTGATAAGTCGGAACTTGGTAGCTACTATGGTCTGTATTCTTGTATGGGGGGTATTGCGGCCTTTGTCGGCAATATTGGCGTGGGCGCCTTGTTATCCTGGCCCTCAGTGCCAAGAGAATGGATTTGGTTGGGCTTCGCGGTGATTGGCTGTGTCGCAGGATTCAGTCTTTATCGGCAGGTCTTGGTTTTGAATCAAAAAGCCCACTGATATCAGTGGGCTGTTGCTAGCTTTGTGAAAACGCTTAGAAGCGGTACTCAACACCGACGCTGGCTTGGTTAAAGTTAGTATCGAAATCTGTGTTTTCGTCCACATCATCCACACTTAACTCAGCGTCATACCAAGTGTATTGCGCATTCACCAGCAGCTGTTCAGACAATTTGAAGTTTAAGCCCGCGCCGGCAAACAGCGCTTCATCATCAGAGCTGCCACCTAAACCTGCCACAGAGTAGTCTGTGTCGTACCAAAGCTGACCTGCTTTAGCGAAAAACTCGATAGAATCGGTTAACGGCAAGATACCTTTGACAGCGGCACTGTAACCATCTGTTTTCGCATGGGCGATACCATCGCCATAGGAACCGAAGTCAGTGTAACCACCCTCAAGGGCGAAAAACTGGTTAAAGCGGTAACCCACTAATCCCTGCCAAACATCATTATTATCATCGAAGCCATCGTCACCATTTACTTTGAGATAGCCGTAGTTACCACCCACGTATAGACCACTGTCGTGAGTACTCCAATCCTGTGCTTGAGCAGCACCTGCAAAAGCTGTTAGGGCAAGGCTGCTGGCTAAAATCGGCATGACTTTTTTCATTGTATTACTCCTTGTGACCGTTTTGTTTGGAACCATTCCAGTGTTGTCCGTAAGTCTCAGGGAGTAAATACAGCAAGCTGTATCTCCATGTTTGCTGTGCGGTTGGTTCTGCTTGCGTGCTTGATGTTGTCAAACAGAGCACGAGTTTAAGAATTCTTTACGCTTGTTTTGGGCATAAAAAAAGCCCCGCTAGACATTCCCTATCCAGCGGGGCTCCTCAGTGGAGTACAGTTCGTTTGCGATTTCGCTTAGAAAGTGTAACCAACGCTTGCCATGAATGACACTGGATCGATGTCTAGTTCAGCAGACTTAACGCCGTCTAGTTTAACGTCAGTGTTGATGTCCATGTACCAAACCGAAGCGTTGATAAATAGGTTGTCAGTGATGTTAAAGTCCACACCCGCTTGCGCTGCAACACCAAATGAATCTTCTAGTTCTAGATCAACACCGGCAATCGCGCCTTCAGTTTTTTCATCAAAGAAGATTGTGTAGTTCAAACCAGCACCTACATATGGACGCACTGCGCTGTCAGCGTGACCGAAGTAGTACTGCACCATTAGTGATGGTGGCAGGTGAGACACTTCACCGATTTTACCAGCACCCGCTAGTGTTACATCGTGAGTGAAAGGTGTTGCCGCTAGAAGCTCCATACCGATGTTATCAGTGTACATGTAAGTCGCAGTTAGACCGATTTGTAGGTCGTTGCCAACGCCAAGATCTAGACCAGTGCTGCTTTCATCTGGCATTACATTGATTAGACCGCCACGAACAAACATATCGCCTGCTTCATGAGCCATTGCCAATGGTGCACTTACGATTGCTGCAGAAAGTAGAGCGATTTTAGTTACTGATTTCATATCGATGTCTCCTAGTGGATGCAAATAAGATGTGGCAACAATACGCTTCTAGCAAAAAAAAAAATTAACCTAGGTCAATTTTTGGGGGATGTGTGCGTTATATAAGATATTTTTATTAATCTATGTCATGAAAAGAGTAGGTGAAGAGTGCAAGAAGCGTAAAGTAATCGACTGGTGCGAGAATCTGGCGCGTAAGTTTCTATTTTGCTCAATGGTTTTTTAGCAAAGAGCTGACGCGAAAGAGAGAAAAAAGCCGCTATGACAAGCGGCTTTGGAAAAGATTAGACATACGCCTTTGAGCTGGCGTCGGAGATGTTCTCCGGTAAGAACTTACTGAGTCTTAAAAACAGCGAGCGGTATTTGATAATCGCTAAATGCTCCTGTTCATTAAGATGTGTCACCAATTCGTCAATGGTTTCACTGTTTTCAATTAGCCATGCAGCGCAGACTTTATGGCGATCAAGTTGTTGGCTTTCGTGCTCGGGTAATTGCGCCAGATGCCAAGTATAGAAATCGACATTCTCAATGTAAGCGCGTAGCGGCGTGTTGGGCAGCGTGGCTGTCTGCACATCAGACTGCGCTAATTTGCTTTCCAAACGCTGTACGATTTCTGAAGGTCGACGCTCTTCAGGGCCCTTTAGCAAACCAAGCTTGCGCACTAGGTTGCCACGTTTTGAACCACCACTTAACCAAGATAATGGAATTGAAAACACCAAACCAAAGGTAATCGGCAGTGACCAGTAGAACAGTTGTGGGCTTAGGTAATTGGCACTTAGCGCTAAAGCAATACCAAACAGTGTGTGGTAAATGTGTGCTCGTGCGGTTTCTTTCCACTTGTTGGCACCGTCATCGCGCGATTGCGGTTTCCAACCACTGTCGCGACCTTTCAGTACGTCCATCACCACAAGGAACTGTGAGAACATCAGAATCGGGGCGTATAGCGCCGATACTAAAATCTCTAGCAAGGTGTCCAGTGTTAGCATGATGGGACCACCAAACTTCCAGCACTGACGCCAATGTAGCAGCACACTTAACCAGCCATAAAGTTTCGGTGCTAACACCAACGCCATAGAAACGATAAACAGCGAACGTGCTTTCTCGAAGTCAAATACCGGCCAAGTTGGGAACAAGGACAGGTTGGTAAAGTATTCAGGGCGGACAAAGTGCGCCTGAACCGCAAGCGCGAAACCAACGGCAATCAAAGCAAACCAAAATACCGCGCTGAAATAGGAAAAGATCCCCGTCATCAAATGCATACGCGAGACGAAGTGCAGCCCTTTGGCATTGACGAAAGCTTTGTGCTGCAAGTTACCCTGACACCAACGACGATCTCGAACCATCACGTCAATCAATGATGGCGGCGCTTCTTCGTATGATGCTTCTAAGTCTGTATCAAAGCGAACGCCCCAACCCGCTCGGCGAAGTAGGGCGGCTTCAATAAAGTCATGGCTCATCACGTGACCGCCAAACGGCGCTTTACCTGGTAGGATTGGCAAACCACAGGCTTCAGCAAAAGCCTTGGTACGAATGATGGCGTTATGTCCCCAAAAGTTGGAGGCATTGCCATGCCAGGTGGTTAGACCAGCCGCATAAATCGGGCCAAAGCACTGGTTAGCAAACTGCTGAATGCGGCTATACAGGGTATCAGCACGGATAATGGTTGGCAGAGTCTGAATCAAACCGAGAGAAGGTTCTGCTGCCATGCGTCGTGACATAGACAACAAGCATTCTGCGCTCATTAAACTATCCGCATCGAGCACGATCATGCACTCGTAGTCATTACCAAATCGGGTGACCCACTCGGCAACGTTACCAGCTTTACGCTCTGCATTGTTCAAACGGCGGCGATAGTAGATAGGGCAACCAGCACTGTCTTGATTCAGAATAGGGTAGAAGGTGTGCTTCTCTTTAATGCTGTTTTCGGCACGGTTGGTATCGCTCAAAATGAAAAACGCAAATTTACCCGGTGCTTTTTCCATTAGATCTTCGTGCATCGCCTCAATGCTGGCACGGATACGCACAGGATCTTCGTTATAAACCGGCAGTAGGATGGCGGTCACGCCTTCAGCTTCGCTCTCTTTGCGTTTACGTTTAAACGGAGACAACTTAAACAGCAAGCCTAAAGTAGCTTGGGTGAAGGCAAACGAAATCCAAGTAAAGTTAATGCAGAACAGGGTTAAGAATAACCACTGTAACCAAGTAATATGGTTAGTGCTTAGCACTTCATACATTTCTTTGGCGCCATAAGCTGACATGCCTAAGGTCCCGAACAGGACAAATAGACGTGACAGCAGGGTCGTCATAAAGAAACTCTGATGTTGCTTTTTCGCCGCTTGACGAGCTTCGTTTACGTCATGACGAGGCATGTCCAGTGTGGCTTCATCGGGCAGAGCGTAAAGCCCAGATTTACGTGTTGTTTGTTTCATTATTCACCTAACCATCGGTATAACCAAGTCGCTGCCAGCGGTGTGTCATCCTGCTTGAGCTGGACACGTAATTCTGCGGAATCGGCATTACCAGGATCGAATGTCACAAATGCTCTAACCCCCTTTTCATAAGGGTTTGGAGTAATATGTGCTTCTAGTATTTGTCCCCTGCTGATGCTCGCATCTACTGTGATAGAACTGAGGTTCTCCACTTCGATGTTATCAAAGTCAATCACTACTTGAGCATGCTCTGAGGCCAGTTTCTGTCCTTTCGCACTGCGCACCACGTGTGCTTTACCTGACAAAACTGGCGTGTCATTGGTCAGTGTTAAACGATAAGAATAGTTGAAAGGCTCGTCTTTTTTCAGAGGTTGCGACGGTTGCCAGTAAGCCACGATATTATCGTTGGCTTCTGAGTTCGATGGGATTTCCACCAGCTCGACATGGCCTGGGCCCCAGTCATTAAGCGGTTTAACCCAAATCGATGGTCGTGACTGATAATTGGCCTCCAAGTCTTGGTAATCGCTAAAGTTGCGATTGCGCTGAACCAAACCAAAGCCCTGAGGGGAGTGATCCATAAAAGCACTGATTTGCAATGTCTCAGGGTTTTGTAGTGGACGCCATAGCATTTCACCGCGCCCTGTTTGAATTTGCAAACCTTCTGAGTCATGCACGGCGATACGATAGTCTTCGATTTCTGGGTAATCCAAGCTGCCATTAAACATATACATGGAGGTCAGTGGAGCTAAGCCGATATGAGCTAAGTCTCGGCGTGGGAACAAGGTCGCTTCCACATCGATTCGAGTAGGGGAGCCTGGGAAAATACCAAAACGGTAGGCACCAGTCACACTTTTACTATCCAAAAGCGCATGCACCACGATTGCTTGTTGTGTCGAAGACGGGCGCTCAATCCAGAAATGGCGGAACATTGGGAACTCTTCTCCGGTTGGCTGCGCCACATCCACCGCTAAACCTCTGGCTGATACACCGTAAACTTGTCCTTTCGACACCGCGCGAAAGTAGCTGGCTCCTTGAAAGACAATAAACTCATCTTTGTAATCGGCTTTATTGAGCGGGTAGTGCAGGCGTAGGCCAGCGAACTTACCTAAATCAGCAATCAGCTGATCGATTTCATCCGTAGGAGTGGTAAAGGAATCTTTGGTCGCCTCAATAGGAAACGCGCGCCCGCTTTCCACCGCATCAATTTCGACTAGGTCTTTGTAAAGAAAGCCTGGAGCAAATAGCTGAATAGAAAATTGTGTTGGCGATTTTCCCCAAACGGCTTGGTTCTGTTGAAAGTTAATTTTTCGATAGGTTTCGTAATCCAGGTTGTTGAGCGCTTCGGGAGCTCTTGCTGGCGCTTTCATGGGTGATTGCGCTAACTGTTGCGCTAGATCGATCACAGTTTGTCGACTAAAACTATAGCCAGCGTTTTCAGATGAGGCGTCTGCAACCACTTTAGTATTGGTCGGCTCTTGAGTCGGGACACTTTCTTCAGCCATCCCTTGGATAGGCAATGATAGAGCCGTCAGAAGCGGTAATGTAAACGTCGTAAATTTAAGCATAGAAAAATTAGATCTTTGTCCAACAGAAATTAAATTATGAGCCAAGCGATGAGTTTGCTTGAGGTTTATGGATCAGAATTAATGATAATGATTAATGCCTACAAGAGTGTGGTTTTGGTGTCGAGATTTTGCAAACAAAACGAAATATAGAGTAGTCGCATTCATAGATTGTAAAGACTGTATAATTGACTGAATAATATAGGAAATGCCACTGAAATATAGATGGCTCACACATCATTTTATGTTTCTGTGCACTGTTCCTGGGCAATAAAGTTAACGGCCTTCACAAAACTCGGATAGGAGAAACTCATGGCGCTGTTATTGGTTGGTTTGGTGTTATTTATCGGGATTCACTCGATCAGATTATTTGCGCCTGAATGGCGTGTATTTATGATGCAACAGCTCGGAAAAAGCAACTGGAAAATGCTACATGCAGCGGTGGCAATTGTCGGTTTATTAACCTTGATTATGGGTTATGGCTACGCCCGTTACAGTGCTGAGTGGTTATGGTACCCACCGGTGTGGACACGTCATATTGCGGCGCTATTAGTCTTGTTTGCTTTTATCTATATTGCCGCTGCGGCCATGCCTTATTCAAAGATCAAAGCGCGTGTCGGTTGCCCTATGGTGGTGGGGATTAAATTGTGGGCATTGGCTCATTTAATCAGTAATGGCACCAGCGCCGATGTGCTGTTATTTGGCTCATTTTTAGTGTGGGCGGTATTGAATTTTATTATTACTCGCCGTCGCTTTAAGGCCGAAGGCGTGAAGTTCGAAGCACCAGATTTCAAATACGATATCATCGCGCTGGTGGTCGGTGTGCTTGCTTATGCATTGGTCGCATTTTATTTGCATGGCTTGCTGATCGGCGTCGCACCGTTTGCTGTGTAAATGTGAATGAAACAAAAATGCCCAGTGTTTACTGGGCATTTTTGTTTCGGGCGAATGCTGATTAGCTTTTAAAGTAATGTACGTTCTCTTTTAACTCACTGGTTAACTGGGCCAATCGGCTAGCGGTCTCAGCGTTTTCATGGGCAAAGGTCACCATCTCTCGAGCGCCGTCATCCACTTCGCTGGTGTTCTCACTAATGCCTTTGCTGACACTGGTTTGCTCTTCTGTGGCGCTGGCAATTTGTGTCGCACGGTCGCTGATGCTGGTGATCAGGCGTTTAATTTCGTCAAAGCTTTCGCGAGCGGTATGGATGTCTTGCACACTGCGTTCTGCCTGTTCATGGCTACGCTGGATTTGTGTGACCGCATTGCCACTACTGTGTTGGAGGTTCTCGATCATCTTTTGAATTTCTTCAATCGAGCTGTAGGTGCGTTGACTCAGCACACGTACTTCGTCTGCGACCACGGCAAAACCTCGGCCTTGTTCACCGGCACGGGCCGCTTCAATGGCAGCGTTTAACGCTAATAAGTTCGTTTGTTCGGCGATATCTGAAATGGTGTTCAAAATAGAATTAATGTTTTCCGCATCTTGGCTAACGCGTTGAATCACCTCTGACACCGAGCTGACGTCCGTTGCCAACTGCTGAATACTACGTTGGCTGGCATCGATTTGTGCTTGTCCAAATTCACTTGAGGACACGGCATTGTCGGCATTGTGGGCAGTGTCTAGGGCATTATCGGCGATCTCTTGAGTCGCTTGGGCCATTTCATTGACTGCTGTCGCCACCATGGTGATGCTGTTTTGTTGAGCTTGCAGGCGGTCGTGGCTATGGCTAGAGGTCGAATCAATGGACTTGGCTTGTTGCGAGAGCTGACCTTCAATTGCCTTAATGTTATTGATGGTGCCTTGTAAGCGTTCGACGAACTGGTTGAAGGCATTGACCAGCTCGGCCACTTCGTCTTTGCTGTGGTTTGTCAGTCGTGCGGTTAAATCACCATCACCATGGGCGATGTCCTGCAAGCGCGAGGTTACGTTTTTCAGATCCTTTAACAACCATTGCGAGACTTTGAAAACAAGTAGGGCAATCACGACCAGTAGAATGGCGACAAATAAAAAGGCGGAAGTAGCGAATTCTTTGATCGGTGCCATTAAGGTGGCTTTATCCATCACCAAAGCCAGGACCCAATTAGTTTTGCCAAGTTCTTGTAGGTATAAGTATTTAGCTACTCCGTTGGCATTAATTTCCTTATACACAGAGCCATTCAGGGCTTGGCTTACGTCCCCAGCGCTAATCTGATAAGTTGACTCAGCGATGTTCTTTTGGATCAGTGATTTATCATGATGCGCCAGAATTTCACCAGAGTGCCCCAACAAAATTAGCTCCCCTTGGCCCAATACTTTGAGCTCCAATAAGCGATTCAATAGGTCATCAAGGAACACCAAACCGCCGATGGCACCGATAAACTTACCATTCACTACCACAGGCTCGACAAAGGTCATTGACAGTTGTTGTGTTGAGGCAGAGACATAGGGGGCGGTCACATAGGTCTGTTGTGTGGCCTTGGCATCCTTGTACCAAGAGCGCACACGTGGGTCATAATCGGCACTGTTTAAGCTTGGATCATGACGATACATGTGGCCATTTTCGAGGCCTAGAAAAGTCATACCAAAACCAAGGCTGGCTTGTGCTTGCTGAAGAATGGCTAAGATTTCTGCTTCATTTTCTGTGCCTTGATTTAATGAGGCCTCGAGGTGGAGGCGCACCGTCGCCATGGTTTGTTCGCGATCGTTGTACCAATTACTAAGGTAAACATTGATGGCGGAAGCCTGCGAGGCGGATTCTGATTGAATGCTGTTTTGGCTGGTGCTATTAAACTTGCTAAAGGCTAGCCAAGCGACGGCGACGCTAACCAGTAGTGTCGCAAGAATGCTTTGAAGGGTGATTTTACTCTGCAACGAGAGACTCATGTTGTATTCCTTTTTTCTAATGTCCTTAGACCTGGGTGATATACTATGAACACTCGGTATCTTTTCCTAAGGTACAAAACTTAACAATCTAGTCAATCAGTTATAGCAACTAATGATGGCAAAGTTATTAACGTAAGCGAGCGTTAGTAAATATTTATTTTCTACGAGGCGTATGAACAGTGAGTTTCAAATCGGCTTTTAAAGGATTGTTTGCTCTGAATAATGTGAGTCGGCCATGGCATTTACCGGTCGCAGCAGGCATTACTATTGGTGCGCCAGCGGTATTAGGGGCGTTAACGGACACCTTTGCTGAAGCCATGATTGCAAGCTTAGGTTCGATGGTGTTTTTGTACATGAGTCCCACGCGGACCTCATCCCGCATGCTGACCATGATTCTGTGTACCTTTGGCTTTATGGCCTGTTTGACGTTAGCGACATTGGCGGTTTCGGTGCCTGGTTTGGCGCCCTTTGCCTTGTTTGTGATTGCCTTTACGGTCATTGTCATTACCCGTTATTACCGCCTGCCACCTCCTGGTAGTTTCTTTTTTATTTTGGCTTCTTGTATTGCTATGGCAATGCCGTTTGATATGGCTGCCACGCCTGAGCGGGTTGGCTTGATTGCCATAGGTGGCATGTGGGCCGTGTTGATGGCGTTTATTTACAGCCTATTAACGGGTGCTCATAAAACCGTGACTGAGCCAGTACAAGTGGATGAGCGTGTTAATGCGATTATCTTAGAAGCACTGTTTTTAAGCCTATGTATCGCTGGTTCCTATGGTTTTGCCTTATTGCTGGAATTAAGTAACCCCTATTGGGTGCCAATTTCCTGTGCCGCGATTTTGCAAGGGGCGACCTTCCGCATGGTGTGGCACCGTAATGTGCATCGTATTGCAGGTACGGTTATCGGTATGTTCTTGGCCAGTGCGATTTTCTCATTTCATCCTTCGGCGTTGGTATTGGCTCTTTGTGTCTGCGTGCTGCAAACCATTGTGGAAATGTTGATCGTTAAAAACTACGGCCTCGCGGTGATATTTATTACGCCACTAACCGTCATTATGGCGGAGATTACCTCGAGTGGTGTGGATGCGACTTTATTATTGGAGCATCGCCTAATCGATATCGTGCTCGGCAGTGTGCTGGGTTTTATCGGTGGCACCATCTTTCATCGCACCGACTTCTTCCGTGATCTTGAGCAAAAAATGGGGCGTCGTAACCGCTTATCAGAACTGTTGTTTGCGCGCTCAGATGAATCAAATAAAGGAGATCATTAACTCCACTCAGTTCTATTCTTATTGGCTTGCTGTTACAGTTCGCTCGTTGAACGGTGCTTCTTATGAAGTGAAACGGGAAATAGGGAGTTGGCTAATGCCAATGATCCTATACTGCCCCCGCAACGGTAGGTAACAGCAAGGATTGCACAGTCGTTTTTCACTATCTTATATGGGAAGGAAGCGATAAGCGTTACCGAGTCCGGAGACCGGCCATTCAGCTTAGTTGCTCATCTCATACGGGTGGTATGAATAAACGATAAGGAGGCACACTGTGCACATCGAACCAGGCGTTGTTACCGGCGCAAAGCTAGGACTTAGTTACGCAACCGCAATATTGGCTTTTGGCCTTGTGGCGAAATCCTCTCTAGACACCATTAAAAAAGACGGTCTGACCAGTCTATTAATGCGTGCTGTCATGTCGACATTACTTGTTTTCATCTTCTTCGAAGTCTTTCCGAAGCAGCCTGTGGGCGTTTCGGAAGTACACTTTATTCTTGGTTCAACATTGTTTTTAGTCTTTGGTCCCGCTGCGGCGGCCATGGGCTTAAGTGCGGGTCTACTCGTGCAAGGTATCTTTTTTGCGCCATTTGATTTGCCGCAATACGGTATGAATGTGACGACTTTGTTGTTACCGCTGTTTGCTATGTCTGCGGTGGCGCGTCGTACCATCTCTGAGCGCACGGCGTATGTGGACATTCAATACAGTCAAGCGCTACGCCTGTCTTTGACTTACCAAGGCGGTATTATTGCTTGGGTTGCTTTCTGGGCGTTTTACGGTCAAGGCCTTGGCGTGGAAAACCTTAGCTCAGTGGCAACCTTTGGCATGGCGTACCTCAGTGTGGTGTTGCTTGAGCCGCTGTTTGACTTGGGGATTCTGGCGGGGGCGAAGGCCTTCAAACGCCTGCAAGGCACCCCTTGGGTGGAAGCTCGTTTGTACCAAGCCAAATAGCCATCCGCTCTATCTGCTTTGACGTTAGCAAAAGCCAGCTTGATTAAGCTGGCTTTTTTCGTTCCGTTTCATCGATAACAAACTGAAGAAAGGCTTGATTGGCTTTGGATAAATAACCATCTTTGCGCCACGCAATATTGATATCGAGCCAAATATCTTCCGCAAAGGGGCGTGTTACCAGCCCATCGTCCTCTTCAATCACCATGCCTAGCAGCGTTGAGATACCAAAACCATTCTTCACAATAGATTTGATTAAAGGGATCAGGTTGGTTTCAAAACCAAAGTTGGGTTTGATGCCTTGTTGCTGGGCTAAGCGGTCAATGACGCGACGATGGAAATAACCCTCTTTGAACATCACCAGCTCTTCCTTAAAAAACAGCTCCGGTGGAATGCTCTCTAGTTCGACAAAAGGGTGCTCCTTGGCCACGGTCACCAGCATTTGTTCTTTGATTAGAGCGCGAGTTTCTAATAACTCGCTCGGCGTTTCCGCCACAATGACACTTAAGTCGATCTCACCGCTTTCGAGCATTTGTTGTAGCTTCCAAGTGCCGCCTTCGATCACTTGAAGCGTGAGGTTAGGGTAACGATGGCGAAATGCCATCAGAATCGGTGGGAAGTAGTAAGACCCCAGCATACTGGGAATGCCGACACGCACCTCGCCACGGCTTAAACCGCTAAGTTCTTGCATGGCGAGTTCCGTTTCATCGGCTTGTTGGATCAGGCGCTTGCCGTGTTCGAGTAGCACGTGGCCTTCGTCAGTGAGGCTGATTTGGCGATCGTGACGATGAAACAGCTTAACTCCGAGATCTTGCTCTAACTTCTTAATCGACATGCTGATCGCTGGCTGAGCGATGTGCAGCTGCTCGGCCGCACGGGTAAAGCTAAGCTCGTTGGCGACGGTGATAAAGTAGCGAAGCGGCTTTATTTCTATCAAAGTTTCTTATCCAATCTATAATTTATATATATTTTATTGATAAAAAGTCTGAGCGTATAGTTTCTTCATTATTGATTCAGACTGGAGTATCCAAAGTGATTGAAACTGGTGGTTGGGCCTTTTGGCGCGGTACCCTTGCATTAATTATTGGCTCTTTTATGGTGTTTGCAAACGTCTATGTGACGCAGCCACTGTTACCAATGATTGCGCGGGATTTCGCCATCAATGAGCTGCAGGCGGCGAGTAGCTTTACCATCACCACGTTAACGCTTGGCTTATCCTTATTATTTTATGGCCCACTGTCGGATGCTTTAGGGCGTAAGAAAATCATGGTGATGACCCTGTTTGGTGTCACCTTAACCACTTTTGCCTTAAGTTTTGCCAGTGATTACAGTTCGCTGCTGTTCTTAAGAGCGTTGCAAGGCTTTTTCTTAGCGGGATTACCGGCCATTGCGGTGGCCTATTTAGGGGATGAATACAGCCCTCATGCTATGGCCATTGCGGTGGGGTTGTACATCAGTGGCAATACGCTGGGCGGCATCGGCGGCCGCTTGATCGGTGGCTTTATCGGTGAGTGGCAAGGACCTTCGGCAGCGTTTCTGACCATGGCTGTGGTCAGCCTTATTTGCTTTGCGCTGTTCTGGGTGTTATTGCCAAACTCTCGTCATTTTGAAGCGAAGCGCTTTCGTGTGCAGACCCTTGCCACCAATGTCTCGATGCATTTGCGCAATCCGCTGTTGCTGATGTGTTATTTAATCGGTGGTTTTAACTTCTTTATTTTTATTAACCAATACAGCTACATCACCTTTGTCCTGGAAGAGGCGCCGTATTCGTTGTCGGCAAAATACGTCAGCTTACTGTTTTTAACCTATTTAAGCGGCACCGTTGGCTCAGCGTTTTCAGGTAAGTTGGCTACGCGTATGTCACAACCGCGCATAATGTCTCTGGGCACAGGGATTGTGATGCTGGGTTCTTTGGTGACGCTGCAATCATCCTTGCTGGCGATTATTGTCGGTTTATTTATCAACTGTTTTGGCTTTTTCTTATGTCACTCTACAGCCAGTAGTTTTGTTAGCAAAAACGCTAAGCAGGCTAAAGCCAGTGCGTCCTCGCTCTATCTGGTGTTTTATTACTTGGGCGCGAGCATCGGTGGCTTTTACCTTGACCCATTTTGGCAAATGGGGGGATGGTCAGCGGTAGTAATGGGATCTTGGGTAGTGCTAGGGGGCGTCTTTATGGTGACCTTATTATTGGCTAGGAGGCATTCCTCGCATTTAGCCAATGGCTTAAATTCGGCTGTTTCGAGCATCTAATAGCTTTTATAAAACCAATGAGTTATTGAAAGTCTTGATATCTGCCGGAGGATGAGATTTGTCAGGTGGGCGGAGTTTTCATACGTAGATGAACCCTGTATAGTCATCGGATGATTTGCTATAGCATTTGTATGGGGCAGGTGCTTTATATTGTCGTCATCGAGACTGAGCAGTAGGGTAATAATGGTATCAGCGCTTAATCGATCTCTGTACATTAAACAGTCTATTGCAACACTGTTGTTGGCAATTATTCTGAGTGTCGTACTCAGTTTCTTTCAGGCTTATCAAAGTATCCAACAAGAACCCTACCGAATTCAAAAGGAGTTCAACGATACTTTATCGATTGTTGAGCGTCCGTTAGCCCAAGCATTATTTCGCTTAGATAGCGTCTTTGCACAACAGCAGGCAGAGAGTTTGCTTTACAATCCTGCCATTCATAAAGTGACCATCTATGATGAAAATGGTCATGTTTTCGCCCAAGCTAGTGCCCCTTTTATTGAGCCATCGTTAAGCAGCGATGTTGCTAATTACCTTATCAAAGATACTTTGGCTGTTTCACGGCAATTGAACTTTAGCGGTATTGAGATCTCTCTTGGTCAAGTGGATTTAGAGTTGGATCGACGTTATTTGGTAGAGCAGGTCATTCGCTTCAATAGCCAGCTGTTTGTTCAAAATCTCATGAAAGACGTGTTACTGGCGTCGATTTTATCCCTGTTGTTCTACGTCATGGTGACTCGTCCGTTAAAACAACTGACTTGGTCCTTAACACGCTTGGACAATAACCGTGCAGTCTCCGTTCCTGCGGCATTTGATAAGCACCATCAAAATGATGAACTGGGGCGACTCAAAGGTACTTTTAATGAATTATGGCTGCGCTTAAGTAAAGCGCTAGATGCCTTAGAGCGTAGTCATCAGCATTCTAAAGCCATGATTAGCCATGCGGCAGATGGCATCATAGTGCTGGATCAAAGCTACAATATTCGTGTGGTCAATGAAGCTGCGGAAAAATTAGTGAATATGCAAGCTGAAGCACTCGCGGATCAGCCTTTGACCCAGCTTCCAGGCGGCAGTTTCTGGGCGTCTTTACAGTTGTCATTGCAGGATTTGGCCGTTGATCAGGTGATGACGGCGGAAACCACCTTGTCCAACCATAAGGGGTTGGTGCCAGTTGAAATACGTATCAACAAATATGTGGTGCAGGGTGAAACCGAAGTGGTGCTGCTGATGCGCGATTTATCCGAGCGTAAAGAAGCGCAACAACGTATTAACCGTCTTTCCTACTATGACTCGTTAACCCGTCTGCCGAACCGAGCTCTAATGATCGATCATCTGCAAAAAGCCATGGATGAAATGGAGTCTGGGCGTTTTGGTGTCTTGATTATTCTCGACCTTGACCGATTCAAAACCATCAATGATGCTTTAGGTCATAACGTCGGTGATCAGCTGCTTTTAGAAGTCGTCGACTCATTAGTGCCTTTGGTACCACCGGACACAACGTTCGCACGCATGGGCGGGGATGAATTTGTCTTTTTGTGGGGCAATGTTCGCGGCTCAATGAATGAAAACAACGTGGCAGTGGTGAACTTTATGCAGCGCATTTTAAGGGAGTGCGCGGAAGTAAAGCATGTGGAAGGCCATGACTTACACGTTACTGGCAGTATGGGCGTGTCTTTCTTTAATGGCTCGGAAGAGTCGACGGCGACTGTGTTGCGCCAAGCGGATACGGCCTTGTACAAAGCCAAAGAGCTGGGCCGTAATACCTTTGCCTTTTTCCAAGAGGACATGCAGTCACTGTCCGATGCCCGCTTGCAAATGGAAAAGTCCCTCTATCGCGCGCTAAAAGAAAGTGAATTTGAGGTCTACTACCAACCTCAAAACAACCAACATGGTGAAGTGATTGGCGCAGAAGCCTTACTGCGTTGGAATGATCGTGAGCGTGGTTTTGTGCCACCGATGGAATTTATCCCGATCGCAGAGGACATCGGTTTGATTCATGAGTTAGGACGTTTTGTATTACAGCAAACGACCCAGCAAGTGGCGAGCTGGCATCAACAAGGCTTATGGCAAAACAACTGGCGCATATCCATTAACGTTAGCCCGATGCAGTTTTCTTACTCGAATTTGTTACAGGATATTGCTGAGGCATTGAGAGAGAGCGAAATGCCAGCCACTATGATGGACATTGAAATCACGGAAACGGCTTTGATGTCGGATCTTGAGCGTGCCCTAAATATTATGGAGCAAATTCGTGAACTGGGTATCAGCTTATCGATTGATGATTTCGGTACCGGTTATTCCTCGTTGAAATATTTAAAAGATCTGCCCATTGATCGCTTGAAGATTGATCAGTCCTTTGTACGTGACCTGATTACCGATAAAGATGATTACGCCATTGTGCTGGCAATCATTGCCATGGCCAACGCTTTGTCATTGAAGGTTCTCGCGGAAGGTGTTGAAACCGAAGAACATTTTAAACAGTTGCAGCAAATGGGTTGTTCAACTTATCAAGGTTATTATTTTGGTAGACCTTGTAATGCTTCCGATTTTGCCCAGAGATTTTTAAAGGCAAGCCACATGGCTTGACCTAACCAACACCTCTTTCATGATAAACCCTAAGTTAGAAGAAGGGATTTAAAGCCTTTTTGAGAGGTACGCAAACTATGCTCTTAACTTCCACCATTCCATTTATCAGTACCCTAGACGAAGCGGAAGAAAGCGTGTGGCTAGAAGTACTGTCTAAAGCCATGCCTGATGAATCCGTTTTGCCTCTGCGTAAACTCACTGAAAATCAGCGCAAAATGGCCGATGTGGCCATTGTCGCCAACCCCGATCCAAATGATTTATTGACCTTACCCAACTTGGTTTGGGTGCATAGTGTTTGGGCGGGTGTGGAGAAAATGCTGCAACAAAAACAGCCGCCACGTTACAGTATTGTGCGCTTAGTGGATCCAGAATTAAGTCGCGCTATGACAGAAGCCGTGATCGCGTGGACCCTGTTTTTACATCGTGAAATGCCAGCTTATGCCCATCAGCAAGGCAAAGTCTTATGGCAACCGCTACCTTATCTGGCAGCCAAAGATCGTACTGTCGGAGTATTGGGACTGGGGGAATTAGGGCAGAGTGCCGCACAGGCCTTGGTCAAGCTAGGTTTTCAAGTGCAGGGTTGGAGTCGCACTGAAAAACGTATCGAACAGGTAGCCTGCTTGTCTGGCGATCAAGGGTTAGAGCAACTGCTTGGACAGAGCGATATCATCGTTTGTTTATTACCGCTGACGGCCATGACGGAAGGGCTGCTTAGCAGTGAAAACCTGGCTAAGATAAAACCGGGTGCTCAGCTGATTAACTTTGCCCGCGGTAAAATTGTCGATGAAGATGCGCTCTTGTATGAGCTGAACACTGGCCGTATCAAGCACGCGGTACTGGATGTGTTTATGTATGAACCGTTACCTCGTTCACACCCTTTTTGGACCCATCCGAATATTACTGTGTTACCACATATCTCGGCTCCGACCACGCTGCACAGTGCTGCGCAGATCGTGGCGCAAAATATTCGTAACTATCGTCATTTAAGTCTATTACCCAAAACAGTCGATACCCTGCTTGGTTACTGAGTAAACTCTTTCCATTAAAAATAACTAGAAGGACGTCCTTATGCCCCATTGCATCATTGAGTACAGCCAAAATCTTGAACAAGAAGTGCCGCCGTTAGACTGGATGGAAGCGGTGCAGCAAGCATGTCTCGACTCTGGCCTGTTTCAACCGGCAGATATTAAATTGCGCGCTTTTGCCTGTAAGCACTTTATTACCAATGGTGTGCAAGATGCTTTTGTCCATGTCAGTGTGCGCATGTTGGGCGGGCGTAGTACAAAACAGAAATCGGAACTTTCACAGTCTGTCCTTGATGCTTTGTGCAGCTTTGCGGTGAAACAAGTTAGCCTATCGGTAGAAATCATCGAAATGGATAATGCAAGTTATCTGCGTAAGGTGATCCCAGCGTAACGCTTCTTGATTCATAACCCGATCGATTGTCAAAGGAGATGGCCATGAATTGGCAACAGGTAAGTGTGCTTTTAATTGGCCTTGGGCTCTACAGTGGTGTCAGCATGGCAGAAACTGCTCCGGTGACACTGGAGGAGATTGAAACTGAAGAGTCAGTTTCAATGGAGCCAGAGTCGCCAGAGCCGATAGCCGAACGCGCTCGAAAAGCCAATGGCATGATCGAGCAGCGGGTGCAATATGAAGAGCGTTCCGCGGGCGATCCCTTTGTCTTGACGGCCCACAAGCCGAATTACTTCCTGCCTATTTATTACACGGGTAAATCTGGAGATCGCGGCTCTTACAACAATGTCGATTCAGATCAGCTGCAAGACACCGAGTTTAAGTTTCAGGTCAGTTTAAAATTTCCGGTGGCGAAAGGGGTGCTAGGTCGTAATTCAAAGCTGTGGTTTGCCTATACCCAAGAATCCTATTGGCAAGCTTACAATCGCGAAATCTCAGCCCCATTTCGTGATACCAATTATGAACCAGAGGCTTTTATCACCACTGAGCCGAAGCTGGATTTCAGCTTTTTTGGCGCTAAGTTATCCCACCTAAACTACGGGGTCGTGCACCAATCGAATGGCCGTGGTGAACCAATTTCTCGTTCTTGGAATCGTGTCTACGCCGACTTTATCTTCGAGCATCAAAATACGGTAGTGTCGATCAAGCCTTGGTATCGTATTCCTGAATCAGGGGACAACGATGATAACTCCGATATCGAAGATTACTTGGGCCATGGTGAAATCACCGTGGTGCATGTGATCAATGATGTCACCGTGGATGTGCTGCTACGTAATAACCTTGATTTCTCGGAGAACCATGGCGCAGTGCGTTTGGGGGTGAGTTTCCCTATGTGGGGCAAGGTGCGTGGTTATGCCCAATATTTTGAAGGCTACGGACAGTCGTTGCTGGATTACGATAACTACACACGCTCATTCGGTATCGGCTTTATGTTGAGTAATTGGCTGTAGTCTACTGCTCAGCTGTCAATCAACAACCTTACCATTCTGGTTTCAAAAGCGCTCCTAGTGAGCGCTTGCTTGTCATAAAAGCATCATCCTCCTGCCACGAAAATGACACCCAAATTTTCTATTTTGAAACGATAGAAGACGTGTAGAGGTGGCGTTATGAACATACTTAACAGCATTCACAACATGGACGTGACAACATTTTACTGGCTGATGGCGCGTAAGCATCGCCAGTTAATGACTCGAGTGAGTCGAGTGATTTCGATGTCGGCTGATGGGCCATTGTATGTTGTCTTGGCGTTAGCATTTTGGTCGTTTGGCTTAGAGACATGGGCTTACATCATTATGGGCGGCTTTGCCCTAGAGCGTGTGCTCTATTTGATCCTGAAAAAGAGCTTTAAGCGCAATCGCCCAGCGGACATTTTGGAAGACTTCACCAGCTTTATTCGTCCTTCTGACAAATTCTCGTTTCCTTCTGGGCATACTTCTGGCGCGTTTTTCATGGCGTACTGTTTGAGTGAATGGTTCCCAGAGTTCTATCTAAGCTTCTACAGCTGGTCTGCCATGGTGGCCATGTCGCGTATTTTTCTGGGGGTACATTTCCCAACAGATACCGCTATGGGCGCCTTGCTCGGCACCACATGTGCGATGCTGTCGTTTGGAGTGTTGGCATGAAGATTTTATATGGCGTGCAAGGCACCGGTAATGGTCATATCACGCGCGCTCGTGCCATGAGTGTGGAGTTTGCGCGTCTTGGTATTGAAGTGGATTATGTCTTCTCTGGCCGTGATGCGAATGACTACTTTGATATGGAAGGCTTTGGCAATTACCGTACTTTTAACGGTTTATCGTTTGTTGCCAAAAATGGCCAAATTAGTATGTGGGCAACCTACCGTCAGGCGAAAGTCTTGCGATTATTGAAAGACATCGCCAGCTTTGATGTGTCGGAGTACGACTTGGTGTTAACGGATTTCGAGCCGATTACCGCATGGGCCGCTAAACGACAAGGCAAACCTTGTATCGGAGTTGGTCACCAGTATGCTTTTCAATACGATATTCCGAAATACAAGGGCGATGCTATTGGTTCTTGGATCATGTCGCGCTTTGCACCAGTAAGCCAAGGGGTTGGTGTTCATTGGCATCATTTTGGCGAACCAATACTGCCGCCGATTATTCAGCATGCAGAACATAAGAGCGTGGCGCAAGACGATCAGGTGTTGGTGTATTTGCCGTTTGAAAACAGTGAAGATGTGATGGAGTGGTTGGAAGGCGTACCTTCCTACAAGTTCCGCATGCACTGTAAGGACATTGAGCCAGGTAAATACGGCAATATCGAAGTGTTTCCATTTAGTCGTGATGGCTTCCAAAAGAATTTGCATGAATGTAAATCAGTGCTATGTAATGCTGGCTTTGAGTTGAATTCGGAAGCCTTGCATATGGGGCGCCGTATTATGGTGAAGCCGCTACATGGGCAAGTGGAGCAGTTATCCAATGTGGTGGCGCTAGAGAGTTTAGGCTTTGCCAAAGCCAGTAAAACCCTTTCTTCAGAGGTTATTCAGGAATGGCTAGATGGCTCGAAAGTGGTTCGCGTCGCCTATCCGAATGTGGCCAAAGGCATTGCTGAGTGGATTGCGGCAGGTGCTAAAACACCAGTCGAAGAATTGAGTCAGCAACTGTGGCAACATGTGCTGCCGACAAACGGTGTCTATTTTTGCAAAGATGATATTGTGCCGGCAACGGCATAGTGAGCGAACACTTCATGAAAAAGGCCTTCTCAACAGAAGGCCTTTTTGCTTTAAGGGGTTAAGCGAGGTGTTGTTTGAAAAAGGCAATGGTGCGCTGCCAAGCTAGTTCTGCACTTGGCTCGTCATAGCGTGCGGTGGAGTCATTGTGGAAACCGTGATTGACGCGTTCGTACATATGCGCTTGATAATCCGCCCCCATGGTTTTTAGGGCGTTTTCATAATCCGGCCAAGTATCGTTGACGCGCTGATCTAGTTCGGCGAAATGCAACAATAACGGCCCTTTTAGGTTTTGTAGGTCTGAGGTTGGTGGTGTGCCGTAGAAAGGCACGGCGGCGTCAATCATATTTGGCCAAGAGGCGGCCATTTGGTTAGATACATATCCTCCAAAGCAGAAGCCGACAATACCTAGTTTATTGGTGGTCAGTGAGTGCGATTTGAGGAAGGTTGCCGCATCGCTGAAATCCCCTAAGATCTTATCCTTGTCTAAGGTCTTTTGCATCGCACGACCTTCATCATCATTGCCAGGATAGCCGCCCAAAGGAAATAAGGCGTCGGGTGCAAATGCCACAAAACCCTCTTTGGCTAAACGTCTTGCCACATCTTCAATGTACGGGTTCAAACCTCGGTTTTCATGTACCACGATCACCCCAGCAGCAGGGTTGTCGGCGTTAACGCCAGCAGGAACAACTAAGTAGCCACGCGCTTTGCCATGTCCGCTGGGAGCATCAATTTCTACGTAGCGTGCGCTGATATCTGGATCGTTGAAGGAGACTTGCTCAGCAAGGGCATAGTTTGGTAGTAGTGCTGCGGAAACGGCCGTGGCGGTGATGCCTGCCACCCCAAGCGTGGACAGACGGCGAATAAAGGTGCGGCGGTCGATATCGCCATGGGCATATTCGTCATACCAATCAAATGCCACCTGCGGAATCAAAGGCAACGGTTCTTTGTTACTCATAGTACGCTCCATCGAATGTTAAAGAGTCTTAAAGGACTGCTTAAAAGTTAGACTAATTTGTTGAACCAACCTAGCTTTGAATACGTATTATTTAACAATTCGGATGGTTAATGGATCGTTTTCGCTCGAATAATTTGGAGATTATGATGCAGCAAGAGTATGTCTACCCACATTTCATTACCGGAGGCGGTCGGCGTTTGGGATTGGCG
This sequence comes from Marinomonas sp. HM11-D, assembly GCF_057626615.1. Taxonomy (NCBI): domain Bacteria; kingdom Pseudomonadati; phylum Pseudomonadota; class Gammaproteobacteria; order Oceanospirillales; family Oceanospirillaceae; genus Marinomonas; species Marinomonas sp. HM11-D. The sequence continues at coordinate 84,565 of NZ_JBMMKT010000005.1, forward strand.
CTGGTCCATGCCTTGCTGGCACAAGGTGATCGGGTGGTGATGAGTTATCGAACCTTTACGCCAGTGATTGAGGAACTGATGGCGCTCGGTGTGCATTGTATTCGTGCGGATTTTACGCAGCCTGAGAGTGTCACCAAGATGATCAATACCATTCTGGCAGAATATAAGGGACTAAGAAGTATTATTCACAATGCGTCAGATTGGGGCTCGGAAGTGGACAATGAAGATTTAACGGAACTGATGGCGCGTATGTGGCAGGTTCATGTGGCCGTGCCATATCAACTCAACATGACGTTGCAAACTCTGTTATTATGCGCAGCTAATGATTTGGATCAAGCGACCGATATAATCCACTTGACCGACTTTGTGGCGGAAAAGGGCAGCGATAAGCATATCGCGTACGCTGCTAGTAAAGCAGGCTTGGCCAATTTGAGTTTATCCTTTGCTCGCCAGTTGGCACCAAAGGTAAAAGTTAATGCGATTGCGCCCTCTCTATTGATGTTTCATGAGAGCGATAATAAGGAATATCAGCAGAAAGCATTAAAAAAATCGTTATTATGCCTAGAACCAGGTGAACAGGAAGGGGTTGCAGCGGTACAATACCTCCTCAGTAGTCGTTACATGACCGGGCGCACTTTGGCTTTGGATGGAGGTCGTCACTTAGCTTGAATGGAAGCTGCGACGCTCTAGGCATCATGAATGAACGAATTAGCTAGACAAGGTATTGATATGACAACTGCAATGGCAGAAACCAGTAAAGTGAGCAATATTGCGCTTTCTGAAGAGGCGGCTCGTGTTCGTGATGCCCTCATTAAGCACGGTCTTGAAACACCAATGATCGACAACGGTTTGTCGACTGAAGAAAAGTACCAGCGCATCAAATCTGCATTTGAGGACGTGGTGTATACATTGGGCTTAGATCTTACCGATGACAGCCTTTCAGAAACGCCTCACCGTATTGCCAAGATGTATGTGAAAGAGATTTTCTCTGGACTGGATTACGGCCAATTCCCAAAAATCACGGTCATCGAAAACAAGATGAAAGTGGATGAGATGGTGAAGGTTAGTGACATTTCATTTACCAGTACTTGTGAACACCACTTTGTTACCATTGATGGTCTTGCTAAAGTTGCTTACTTGCCTAAGAATAAAATCATCGGTTTGTCGAAGATCAACCGTATTGTGCGTTTCTTCGGCCAACGTCCGCAGGTGCAAGAGCGTTTAACACAGCAGATTCTAGTGACGCTACAAACCTTGCTGGAAACGGACAACGTTGCCGTTAGCATCAGTGCGACTCACTACTGTGTGAAAGCGCGTGGTGTGATGGATGCTAGCTCTTCAACACAGACAACGGCATTAGGCGGTCTGTTTAAGCGTAGTGATAAGACTCGCAGTGAGTTCTTAGCCAACTAAGCGCGCCTCGATCTAAGCACGCCTCGATAGACGCAAACAAAAATGGGAACCTAAGGGTTCCCATTTTTATTGTGCTAGATTTGCCTCTAAGCCTGTTCGGCAATCGGCTTGGCACGTTCTTTTTGCTTGATAAACCATTCATTTAAATACAAAGCAAAAATGATCACGGCACCGCCGATCGCTAGTCGAACAATGTCCGCATCGCGGTTCCAGAACAATACGTTCACCAAAATGCCAGCCGGGATCAATAGGTTGTTAGCCACCGCTAAGGCGCCAACGTTGACCATGGTCGCGCCCTTGTTCCAAGCAAAGTAGCCCATGCCTGAGGCAATGACACCCAAGTAAACCAAAATACCCCATTGCAAGTTAGTGGTGGGGAGTTTGTCGACATTGCCAAGTAATAAGAAGCAAGGCACCACGACAATGAAGGCACCAATAAAGAACCAACCAAATAACGTTAATTGCGGTAAGTCGGTTGGGTTGTTGGCCATCAGGCGTTTGTAAGCTACTTGCCCTAAGCCAAAGCAAAGGTTGGCACCTTGGACCAATAAAAAGCCCTGAATAAAGCCTTCATCGATGCCTTGATAACGAATGCCCACGGCACCGGCTACTGCTATTAAAGCACTGATGATGTAGCCAGGAGTAAAGCGACGCTCCAAAATATCATTGATCAAGGCAATGTATATCGGTGTCATCACGGTGAACAGCAGCACTTCAGGCACTGACAAATGCAAGAAGGACTGATAGTAAAAGCCGTACATAATGCCGAGCTGACAAGCGCCGATGGCCATTAATTTTAGTGCCAGAGCTTTGGGTGTTTGGCGAAACTTAATGAAGGGCAGAAATACCAGCATCGCCAAAGTGATGCGCATCAGAACGGAGAACCAAGAGTCTACTTGCCCCGCCAAATACACGCCAATCAAGCTAAATGAAAAAGCCCATAGGCCAGTCATGGCCAATAAAATCCACATAGAAGACAGTCTCCATAAATTGAGCAGGCATTATAAGGTCGGGGTGTATGATTGTCAGTAAACCACTTGAAGAAAGGTGGTTTACTAATGTTTGCATGGAAAGCTATTTTAAAAATATTCACTAATACGTTAAAAAATTGAAATAAAACCCTTGACCGTAGAAAGGGGATCTCTATAATACGCTCCATTCCTTGCGGGAGTGGTGGAATTGGTAGACACGCTGGATTTAGGTTCCAGTGCTTCACGGCGTGAGAGTTCGAGTCTCTCCTTCCGCACCAAATTTAAAAAAGCTGATCTGAGATCGGCTTTTTTATTGTCTCAGATGTTGATTTATATCCATCTAAGGCTTTGGTTGTTGGCAATGAATTTGGTTTAATTGCTTAAACCGACATCGACACACGATGTAAAACACTCTTTTGCGGGAGTGGTGGAATTGGTAGACACGCTGGATTTAGGTTCCAGTGCTTCACGGCGTGAGAGTTCGAGTCTCTCCTTCCGCACCATATTAAAAAAGCCGATCTAAATAGATCGGCTTTTTTATTGCCTAAAATAAATAATTGTTTCATAAAGAGTTTCTGCCAGAAGGTTGGCTGAAAATATTTTCGAAAGCCTCTTGACCAAAGTAAGCGTATCTCTATAATACGCGTCATTCCTTGCGGGAGTGGTGGAATTGGTAGACACGCTGGATTTAGGTTCCAGTGCTTCACGGCGTGAGAGTTCGAGTCTCTCCTTCCGCACCAAATTTAAAAAAGCCGATCTATTTAGATCGGCTTTTTTTATGCCTGAAATTTATCAAATGTTCACCTAGCTGGAAACAAATCCAGCCATGTGAGCAATCGGTTTGTTCTTAACTACCTATCTGTATTTTCTAACGTGTTACGCTGTAGCAAACTTGGGAACAAGATCATCCACAGTCCTACCACGGCAATGGTGCCAAAACCGCCTAAGACAATCGCTGGTACAGTACCAAACAAAGCGGCCGTTGCGCCGGATTCAAATTCACCCAGCTGGTTCGAGCTGCCGATAAATACTGAGTTGGCGGCACTGACGCGGCCTCGCATTTCATCTGGTGTTTCAAGTTGAACCAGAGTCGAGCGAATTACCACACTGATCATATCGGAAGCGCCAAGAACAAACAGAGCGGCCATCGACAAAATCAAGTTTTCGGATAAACCAAAGGCAATGGTGGCGAGACCAAAGATTGCCACGGCCGCATACATGATCTTGCCGACGCTGTGAGTCAGTGGTCGGCGTGCTAGGTAGAGCGACATCAGCAGGGCACCTAGTGCAGGCGCGCAGCGTAATAGCCCCAGTCCCCAAGGACCTGTGTGCAGAATGTCTTTAGCGACAATGGGGAGTAGAGCAGTAGCGCCACCTAGCAAGACGGCAAACATATCCAGCGATACCGAGCCCAAGATCAGCTTGTTGTTTTTGATAAAGCGCAAGCCTCCGAGTAAGTGATGCAAGTCCACTGGCTGTTTGCCCTTCGCCACATAGTCGTAGTGTAGGAAAAATAGAATGCAGCAAGACACTAGGAAGCAGGCCATGCTGGTGAAATATAAGGTGGGTGCGCCGAGTAAATAAATCACGCCCCCAAGTGCAGGGCCTGCGATCACGGAGATCTCGCGGGCGGACGCGATAGCGCTGACTGCGCGGGATAGTAAGGCGGGAGGAATGAGATTCGGTAAGATGGATTGTGCGGCGGGCATCTCAAACGCACGCGCGGTGCCGAGCATGACCGCACAGGTGTAAATCATATTGGCTGAGATGGTATCCGTTAGGTTGCCGTAGGCAAGAATCGCAACCGTTGAGGCCATGGTTAAGCGAGTGCAGACACAGATGATACGACGGTTATAGCGATCGGCCACATGGCCTACCACTAGTGTCAGCAGCAATTGTGGTAGGAACTGAAACAAGCCCACTAAGCCGAGTGCCATGGCACTATTGGTCAAGTCATAGACCTGCCAACCAATGCCGACGGTTAACATCTGGAAGGCGAATGAAGAGGCAATTTGTCCGACCCAGAAGTGAACAAAGTTACGCTGCTGTAGCAGAGACGCTGGGATACTCGACATGAAAGTCCTTTTAGACATAAAAGAAAGGTTAGTAGAGTTTATCAACTAACCTTTCACAACACTAAGGGAGATCGAAGTCTTGCGCCCTTTATCCAAATTGAGCTGAGTTCTAATTTAGCTGATTTTGGATCTGTCGCGGGGATACGCCGAAATGCTGGTGGAAGCGGCGGCTAAAGTGGCTCAAGCTCTGGTAACCGAGCTCCATGCTGACTTCGGTAACCGAGCGTCGTTGCTTGAGATATTCCAGTGCGGCATTCATACGGCGCTGATGTTGGTATTCGTTTGGCGTGCAGCCAAGATGGCGCTTAAATTCTTGATAAAAGCGGCTGCGACTCATGCACGCCAGCTTACTTAGTGAATCAATATCTAACGGCAGTGATAGGTTGGACTCAATAAACATCAGGGCATTGGTCAATCCGTTGGCATCCGGCATCAGTTGCGTGAACTTTAGCAGAGCTTCGCGTCCGTGGTGACGCAAAATGCGAGTGACCAATTCACTCACGCCAAAATCCACCAATAGATCTCGGTCGGGATCATTCTGCACAAAATCACTGACCAAGCGATCGATCACTTGCTGTGTGCCTTGGGTATGTAGAGTATGCAGCGGCTTATTCGGATCTATTGGCGCCAAACCGTTCATGTTGGTGACATCGTTCATGCGATCGCAAATCTGTGCAATACGCTCTTGCGAGATTTCTACCGTCAAACAAGTGGTTGGTCGATCAAGCTGTGCTTCTGGAAAATCGATAAAGACTTCTTCTTTAGGCGCCAGAATAAAGGATTCATGAGGCAAAAAGGGAATGTCTTGAGCATTCTTGGTATGCATGACTTTCGCGCCAGTCACCATACCACAGTACAGCAATGAGTCGGATTTAAGGCTGACTTTTTTGGCTTGTTCGTAGGTGTCGTAAATGCTGAGTTCTGCCTGTGGACCGGCAAAGCAAACACGATTCTCAACAAGCTCGGTGGGCTGACGTAACACCCCTAAGCTTGCTAAATGATGAGTCATACACACCTCTTTAATTCTTGTTGGATGATGGTGCAGAGTGAATTGTCTAATCTTTACCCCAGATTATAGGTCAGGGTCAACTTTTATGGACTGACAGACAACTTTTTTAGACTGTCAGGCAAGAACTGTTGTTTTCATGAGACTACATTGAATGGACTGTAATTAAGTTGCTACCAAAACAAAAATAACGGAGTAAACAGTATGATTTATGCTAAACCAGGTTCTGAAGGCAGTGTTGTAAGCTTTAACGAACAGTATGAAAACTTCATTGGTGGCGAATGGGTTGCCCCAGTGAAAGGTCAGTACTTTGACAATGTAAGTCCTGTGGATGGTAAGCCATTCTGTCGTATTCCTCGTTCTACCGAAGAAGATATCAACCTCGCACTAGATGCAGCCCATGCTGCCAAAGATGCTTGGGCGAAAACATCCGTTCAAGCCCGCTCTAATATCCTTTTAAAAATTGCTGACCGTATCGAAGCCAATCTAGAAGCCCTAGCCGTTTCTGAAACATGGGATAACGGTAAAGCCGTTCGTGAGACTTTAGCGGCTGACGTGCCACTAAGTGCTGATCACTTCCGCTACTTTGCTGGCTGTGTCCGTGCTCAAGAAGGCTCAATTGGTGAGATCGATGAAAACACAGTGGCCTACCATTTCCACGAGCCACTAGGTGTGGTCGGTCAAATCATTCCATGGAACTTCCCATTACTGATGGCGGCTTGGAAATTGGCACCAGCCTTGGCTGCCGGTAACTGTGTTGTGCTTAAGCCAGCAGAGCAGACTCCTGCGTCTATCCTTGTGCTAGCCAATTTGATTAAAGATTTACTACCAGCGGGTGTGTTGAACATTGTCAATGGTTACGGTGCTGAAGCCGGTCAGGCACTAGCAACCAGCACGCGTATTGCCAAAATTGCCTTCACGGGCTCGACGCCTGTGGGCTCGCACATCATGAAATGTGCCGCGGAAAATATCATTCCATCGACCGTAGAGCTTGGTGGTAAATCGCCAAACATCTACTTCAACGACATCATGAATGCAGAAGACGCCTTCATCAGTAAGTGTGTTGAGGGTACGGTATTGGCCTTCTTCAACCAAGGTGAGGTGTGTACTTGTCCATCACGCTTGTTGGTACAAGAAGACATCTACGATGACTTCATTAAGCTTGTGGTTGAGCGTATTGGTCAGATTAAGCGTGGCAATCCGCTGGATACTGAAACTATGGTCGGCGCGCAAGCTTCCCAAGAGCAATTCGATAAGATCATGAGCTACCTACAAATTGGTCGTGATGAAGGTGCTGAAGTGCTGATTGGTGGTGACTCAGAAGTGATTGACGGCTTTAACGATGGCTACTACATCAAGCCAACCTTGTTGAAAGGCTCGAACGACATGCGCGTCTTCCAAGAAGAAATCTTTGGCCCAGTGGTCGCAGTGACTACCTTTAAAGACGAAGCGGAAGCGCTGGCGATCGCCAACGATACTGAGTTTGGTCTAGGTGCGGGTGTTTGGACACGCGATACTAACCTTGCTTATCGTATGGGCCGCGGCATCCAAGCGGGCCGTGTATGGATGAACTGTTACCACCAGTACCCAGCGCATGCGGCGTTTGGTGGTTACAAGAAATCAGGTGTTGGTCGTGAGACCCACAAGATGATGTTAGATCATTACCAACAAACTAAGAACATGTTGGTTAGCTACGACATCAATCCGCTAGGCTTCTTCTAAGCCGCACATTTTACCCTGAGAATTGGCCCCCCCAATTCTATTTTTTGGCCCCCTCGGGGGCCTTTTTTTATGGCTAAAATGGTCAAATTGTTAATTGTGACTACGCTTGTAATATTGCTGTCACATAAAGGTCATATAAATGTCACTCAAGTGAAATGTAAGGCGCTTGGGGCAGTGATTGTGTCAAGTTTCGGTCTACTTTGGGTTTTTATAGAAAAGATCTAAGTGTAGAATGTCGCGCGTTTCAATTTAATGAAATTTGACGGATTAATTTGAAGAGCTGGTTAAGTGCCTTGGGAAAAGGCAGCGCGGCAATTTTGCCAACCAGTGTCGTTTAATTACCTAAGAAGTATCTTTTATGGATCTAGCAAACTACGGCTCAGACACAAAAACTACCCGCGGTGGTGAAATCGTTCGTATCCTAGTTGCGTTGGCCTTCGTTGTCATCGCAGGCTACTACGCTTACACCCATGGCGAAGGCATTTCAAATGTCTCTATCCTAGCGATTGCAGCGGCATTTGGTGCTTACATGGCACTGAATATCGGTGCTAACGACGTTGCCAACAACGTTGGCCCTGCGGTAGGTTCAAAAGCCCTATCGATGACGGGCGCGATCTTGATTGCTGCGATCTTTGAAGCAGCCGGTGCCTTGATTGCTGGTGGTAGCGTTGTCGGTACCATTAAAAATGGCATCATCAACCCTAATGCTTTGCCTGATGTTGCGACCTTTATTTGGGTGATGATGGCGGCCTTGCTTGCCGGCGCTATTTGGTTGAACCTTGCGACTTACCTAGGCGCTCCAGTATCGACGACTCACTCGATTGTCGGTGGTGTAATGGGAGCAGGTATCGCAGCCGGTGGTTGGGATATTGCTAACTGGGATAAAGTAGGAGCTATCGTTGCAAGCTGGGTGATTTCACCAGTCATGGGTGGTGTGATTGCGGCTTCGTTCCTGATCTACATTAAGCGCTCTATCACTTACAAGAGTGACATGATCGAAGCTGCGAAGAAAGTTGTGCCAATGCTAGTAGCCTTCATGGTATGGGCGTTCGCAACTTATTTGGCAATGAAAGGCTTGAAACATATCTGGAAGCTAGACTTTGTTACCGCGGCATTGATTGGTCTTGGTCTAGCGATCACTGCTTACTTTGTGGTTCGTCCGCTTATCGACCGTGCAGCTCAGAAAGCTGCCAGTGAGAAAGATGCGGTAAACAATCTGTTTACTGTTCCTTTGGTGGTTTCTGCGGCGTTGCTAAGTTTTGCTCATGGCGCCAACGACGTAGCCAACGCGATTGGTCCATTGGCTGCAATCAATGATGCTCTATTGCATGGCGGTATGGCTTCTAAAGCAGCGATTCCTCTATGGGTAATGATGGTGGGTGGCTTGGGTATTGCCATCGGTCTAGCGCTATTTGGTCCAAAACTGATTCGTACGGTAGGCTCTGAAATCACTGAGCTTGATAAAACGCGCGCATTCTGTGTTGCGATGGCCGCTGCGATTACGGTAATCATCGCTTCTCAGCTTGGTTTACCAGTAAGTTCTACTCATATTGCCGTAGGTGGTATCTTCGGTGTGGGCTTCCTACGTGAATACTTGAAGCTTTCTTACGAGAAGAAATTGGCTCAGATCGAGAAGCACTCTGAAAACTCGGGTCTGGGTGCAGAAGATACACACGCCTTCGTTGAGCGCTTTAAAATGGCGGATGTAGAAGAAAAGCGTGCGATCTTACGTGAAGTGAAATCGCTACAGACTTCTGCACCAATCAGTAAAGAAGAGCGTAAGAGTCTTAAGAAAGCGACTAAGAAAGAGTTGGTTAAGCGTTCCGCGCTACTACGTATCGCTGCCGCATGGGTGATCACGGTTCCTGCTTCGGCATTGTTGGCTGCGGTCATCTTCTATGCACTACTAGGCTTCTCTGTCGCTTAATTGCGCGAATATTAGAGAGTTTTGAAAAACCGATCATGCATAATGATCGGTTTTTTTATATGCTTAGCTTTCTAATAGGCTCTTAACATTGGCGGAACTTCCTGTGACTGGTGGTTTTTTAGTAACAATTATTATTGCCGTTGCTATCGGTGGTACGGCTTCGATTATAGCGATTGCCTTGCTGCGCTTTTATAAGGAGCGTCAGGAACGCCAACAGCAGGAGCTTGAACAGCTGAGCCGCCGTTGTTATCGCGTAGTGGATTTGTTGACGGGTCTATCGGACCGCTATCTGCCTTTGCTTTCTAAGCAGGTGTTAGTGGAGTACTTAATTTCAAGTATTCACTTTTTGAACCGACATAATTTAGTAAGTGATTTGGAAGCCATGCTACCAGGCTACGAGCGGCTGCTAGGAGAGCTTAAAGCTGGCCATCAAGCTTCGATCAATGACAAAGTTCAAACCCACGTGCAACTGTCTCAGGCGCAGCAAGCGCTACAAGCGGTACCCTTATTGCTGCGCGGCTTGGTGAGCAGTAACTTCATCGATAAAGCCACAGCGAAAGATCAGGTGGCCTTGGTGCGTTTCTCTTTTTGTCTTGCGCACCATGATTTGTTAGTCAAAGAAGCCATGGTCAGTTATGAATTGGATAAAAAAGCTGGGGCGCTGGAGAAGCTGCGACAGGCCCTCGCAGAAATGGAAAAAGTGGCCACCTATAACGAATCGGCCGTGGTGATCAGTAAGCTCAACGCTACCATTGAGCGCATTGAAAATGAATTATTTGGAAAAAGTTCTAGAGCAAGCTAAGTCCTTCTGTTATAAGGCATAAATGACTTTATAAACCTATTAAAAGAATCGTCACTGCGGAACGTAATCTATGACGGCAATTATTGTGACGCTACTGCTGCTGGCTATCGGTGGTTTTATAGCGTTCGCTATCTACCTACAACTGAAAGAACAAGCTAGGATTGAGCGTTTGCGTAAAGCAGCGTTACTCAACAATCAGTTGCGTCAGGTGCGTCGTTATTTAGATGAAATGCCTGCTCAGTACCAGCCAAAAGACCTACGATTATGGCTGTACCAGCGTTTAATTGGCATTTGCGATGAATTACTCGCGGTGCAGCCTGATGAGCCATTATCCCGTCGTCGTCGTTTTCTTAATGAGGAAATGATTCAGTTTCAAAACAGTAAAGAAAAGCGTCGTCCAAAGCCCGTGGTGGATGAAATTCAGATCATGGAGCTGAAACGATTGTTTGAATCCTTCCATGGTTATCTGCTTTCAGCGAAAGCCAATAAACAAATCTCTGAAGAAGCCTTTGCGCATTTTGATGAATTGATCAATTGGTATCGCTACAAGGTGAATGCGGATCATCATTATTACTTGGCGCGCCAATTCTTTTTAACCCACAAAATGGGTGATGCCATTAGTGAATACAATGAAGCGATTAATCAGCTGAAGCCGGTTGAGGAAAAAACCGAAGCTGCGGAGTTGATTGTCAAGTATCAAGAAGCCATTCAAGAGATCAATGATGATCTAGAGTTGCAGCAACGTGAAGCAGAGCTTGAGGCGGAATTAGCTGGCGATGCGGAAGCGGAAGGCGAGCTGGACAATGAATGGCAAAAGTTCATGGAAGAAGGTGAGTTTCAGAAAAAGAAACATTTCTAAGTCATTCCATTGGCTTCCTTTTAATTCCCTTAGTTTGCCATTGCTAAGCACGGGCGTCTCTGGCAATTTTTGAGCTCTAGATATTATCTTCGGGTATGACATATGAGCTTGGGTTTACTCTCTGTATTTGTTCCAACCTTTTTCTTTGTCTCGATTACGCCTGGTATGTGTATGACCTTGGCGATGACGCTGGGCATGACCATCGGTGTGAGACGTTCTTTGTGGATGATGATTGGTGAGCTTACCGGAGTGGGGTTGGTGGCAACCTTATCGGCGGTGGGGGTCGCAGCATTATTGCTAAACTACCCGACCATCTTTATTTTGTTCAAATATATCGGTGGAGCCTATCTGGCTTACATTGGTGTGCAGATGTGGTTGTCGCGCGGCAAGATGGCCATCAAAGCCGATGATGACGGGCGTCAAGCCAGTATCTTTGAATTGATTTCACAAGGTTTTATTACCGCCATTGCTAACCCTAAGGGGTGGGCGTTTTTTGTGGCGCTATTACCGCCTTTCTTAAATCCAGAACTTCCTTTGGCGCATCAGCTGGTTAGCCTAATCGCTATCATTCTTACCTTAGAGTTTTGCTGTTTGCTGATTTATGCCTCAGGTGGTCGTACCATGCGTTCCATGTTGATGAAAAGTGGCAATGTGCGCATCATGAATCGCATTGCGGGTACCCTAATGATTGGTGTCGGCATCTGGCTAGCCTTAGGCTAGCCAGTCGCTTGGTTTTTGCGCGGAGCTCGTTTGCTGCGCGTCGTACCAGATGCTTTACTGGTGCTACGACGCTTTCGTTTAAATCCCGTTTTCACTGGGGTCTTAGGTAGATTGGAAAATTGGCTCATAGAGCCTTGTCGTGCCCCAACAATCAATTGCTCTAGCGCTTGCTGGAGCTCTGCCATAAATTGCGGATAGGGCAGAGCGCTCTGGCTGATATCGTTCAGCATGGCTTCCCATTTTGCGGTCATATCCGGCACTGTGGTGCTTTCTGGCAAGGCTTCAATCAGCGCTCTGCCGGTGGCCGTGGCGTGAATTTGCTTGCCCTCACGAGTAAGAAAGCTGCGCTTAAATAAGAGTTCGATAATGCCTGCTCGAGTCGCTTCAGTGCCAAGCCCATCAGTTTCTTTCAGGATCGCTTTAATTTCCTTATCGCTGACAAAGCGGCTAATACCGGTCATGGCCGCTAGCAGTGTGGCATCAGTAAAGGCGTCAGGTGGCGTGGTCTGTTTGGCGAGTACTTCACCTTGCTGACAATGGAGCTGTTGTCCCACCGTCAGTTGCGGTAATTCGGGCTCTTCTTTTTTCTGTTGTGGCATTAAGGCTTTCCAGCCTGCTTTTAGCACGGTGACGCCTTGGGTACTAAACAAGCCACCTTCAATCTCAACTACAATCTTGGTCGCCAGATATTCATAGGCGGGCATAAACTGAATCAGATACTGACGTGCAATCAGCTCAAAAATTTTCTTTTCATCATGGTTGAGCTTAGCGAAGGCATTTAGCTGTTGCGTGGGAATGATCGCATGGTGCGCGCCCACTTGCTTGTCATTCCAGGCTTTGCTCTTTTGCGTTGGATCGGCCTGTTGCGCGGCGGCTTGAAAGCTCAACCCCAGTCCTTTTAGTTTGCTGACAATGCTGCTGGCTTGAGAAAACTGTTCCGTCGGTAAATAGCGACAATCGGAACGCGGGTAGGTGATGATCTGATGACGCTCATACAGTGCCTGACAAATATCCAGTACCTTCTGTGCATTCATTGAAAAAGCTTTGGCCGCGTCAATCTGCAGGGCTGATAGGTTATAGGGCAAGGGGGCGCTTTGTTTTTTAGGTGTCTTATCAAACTCTTTAACCAAGGCGGGTTTGTCTGTAATGCGTCGCGCAACGTTTTCAGCCAGCGCTCGGCTGAGTACGCGGCCTTCTTCATCTTGATAAGGCGCACAGGCATCACTTGGTAGCCATTTAGCTTGAAATGGCAAGCTGTCGCTTGCTAAGTGCGCGATGACTTGGAAGTAATCTTTCGAGACAAAGGCTTCGCGTTCTTTGTCTCGTCTCACCACCAAACCTAATACGGGAGTTTGCACGCGGCCCACGGAAAGTACGCCGTTGTAACCCGCTTGGCGTCCTTTGACTGTGTAAGCACGAGTTAGGTTAATGCCATACAGCCAGTCGGCTCTTGAGCGTGCCAATGCTGAACGCGACAAGGCGGCAAACTCCTTATTGGAGCGTAGTTTGTTGAGCGCTTTTTTGACTGCTGCAGGAGTAAGGTCGCTAACCAATAAACGTTGGGTTTGCTCTAGCTTGTATTTCGGCACTTTAGCAAAATGCAGGACTTCGTCGACCAGTAGTTGACCTTCGCGGTCTGGGTCTCCTGCATGGACAATCTGATCCGCACTTTTAAGAAGCTTCTTAACGACGGCGAGTTGTTTTTTGGTATTGGCTTTGGCGTTCCACTGCCAGTCACATGGAATAATCGGTAGGTGATCAAGATTCCATTGTTTAAATGCTGGGTTGTAATCTTGAGGCTCTGCTAATTCTAAAAGGTGTCCAATGCACCAAGAAATACAGTCACCGTTTGGCAATTCAATGTAGCCATCGTGTTTTCTTTGTGGAGTAGGTAGGGCTGCGGCAATAGCGCGAGCAAGACTGGGTTTTTCAGCAATATAAAGAATCATGGATGCACAAAAAGTAGAATGTGTATATGGTTATTTATACAGTATTTTGTGCATCCAAGTCTATTAACGGTGGTGCTTACTTAAGAATTGGCACAACCATTACCGGTACGCGGCTGTGGTGAACGACTTTGTTAGCCGTTGAACCAATCACCATTTGGCCAATTTTACTGTGCGTGCGGCTATTCATAACGATCATATCCGCGCCAGTTTTTTCGGCTACTTTTTCAATCATTTCTGAAGGGACACCGTGTGCTAACTCGATTTTTGGTGCAGCAGGTAGTTGGCTAACTTCTTGTGTATGCGCTTCCATGAATTGACCTAGGTAAGTCTGCATACGTTCTAGGGTTGAGCGATCTGCTTCTTCACGCATCTCTTTGATCGTAGTATCAGAGATGTAGTTGTTGATCATGTTCGCAGCCTGAGCACTGATGGGCTCCATGACATGCAACAAGACAATATTAGCTTGGTTAGTAATCGCTAGATTCAATACCATTTCCATAGTTTGATTAGTTCTAGGCTCTAAATCGCAAGCGTACAAGATAGTACGGATTTTCGGTAACATCACTTTTCTCCTCATCAGGATGATTACTTAGTCTAATCCTTCCATACTACGACGATGTGACGCAAATCAATTTTCAGGAATGCTTATAGAATATTAGCAGCATTTATACCGTCTACGTAGCCGTCCACTAAGAAGCCAAAGGCGGCGATGGTTAAAATAGCAGCAACAAATAGAATGTTTTGCCATTTTTGTTGTTGCTCAGAGGGTGTGGCTAGGGCTTTTAAAAGCTTACTCATAAGACACTCCTAAAATGGAATTTAAGTTAATGATAATTGTTTTTATTTTGGCGGTCTAGTGTGAGATTCTGCTGCTGAGGTCGGCAATAAGATTTGGTTGTGATATCCTTGCCAGCGAATTTAAACGACACCAAAGAGATAACATCATGTCTGAACTGTCTTTTGACACAAACGAAGCGAAAATCGCTTACGGTATCGGTCGCCAGATCGGTGATCAACTACGTGGTAGCGATCTAGGTGAACTATCACTAGACCACCTTTTTGCAGCCATCAAAGATGCGCTAAACGAGCAGCCAATGGCGGTAGCTGGTGAAGAGCTAGAAGCTGCATTTGCTGAGCTTCAAGAAAAGATGGAAGCAAAATCTAAAGCTGCTGCAGCGGAAACGGTTGCTGCTGGCGAAGCGTTCCTAGTGGAAAACCAAGCACGTGAAGGCGTTCAAGTAACGGCTTCAGGTCTGCAATATGAAGTAGTAGAAGAAGGTACAGGTAACCAACCAGTTGCGTCTTCAACCGTTCGTGTTCACTACGAAGGTCGTCTAGTAGACGGTCAAGTATTCGACAGCTCGATCGCTCGCGGTGAGCCAATTGAATTCCCGCTAGCTGGCGTTATTGCTGGTTGGACAGAAGGTCTTCAGCTAATGAAAGAGGGTGCGAAATACCGTTTCACTATCCCTTCTGATCTAGCTTACGGTGCTCAAGGCGCTGGCGCATTGATCAAGCCACACTCTGTATTGGTATTCGACGTTGAGCTAATCGCCATCGTTTAATTGCTAAGACAAAGAAAAATAGGAGCCAGCGGCTCCTATTTTTTTTGTCTCTAAAAAATTCAAAGTGCAGATTAAATATCACGTACCATTTTTACGTGGGGTTTACCTGCTTCTAGGAAAATTTTACCGTCCGTTTTAAAGCCATGGGTCTGATAGAAAAGTTGCACATCCACCATGGCGTGTAGATACACCTGAGTAAGCTGCATTTCGCGTGCGACCTGAATCGCTTTACGTAGCAATAGGGTACCGTTGCCTTGATGGCGATAGTTCGGCAATACCGCTAAACGACCGATTTGACCGTCCTTAGTCAATCGACAAACACCAACTGGAACCGCAGTGGTGCCAAAGGCGACAAAATGTACTGCGCTTTCATCTTTGCCATCCCATTCATCTTGTTCATCGATACCGTGCTCGATAATAAACACTTGGCGTCGAACGAAGCTAAGCTGTGCCTTGCTGCTATTCCAGTCAGATGTCAGTACTTTCATGCCGTTACTCGTCCTCGTAGGGTAGCGCTACCAGTGCTTGGTGCTGTAATAGGAAGCGTAGGGTTTCTTCCAATTGCGGGTGTTTGTCGATTTCTAGGCCACTAAAATCAAATTCTTCTTGATCACAGATGGCTTGAATAAAGTCGACTAATTCTGCATCCAGTTCCAGAGTGTTGCCGTTACAGTATAGTGTGCAAGTAGATTTTGCTTCATTGAGGTAGTAGCACAAGCGCGCATCACCCGGGCGGATAAAGGTGTCGCCGTTTTGTGCTTGGACGAAGGTTTCCTCTAGCTCGTCTTCATTAAGCTGGGCGCTGTATTCTGGGTACTTGCTTTCACTCATGGTTTCACCAAGCCAATTTGCCAGCAAGGTTGGCGAGTCGATCAATGCCATTAACTTTTGTTTCAAGTGCTCAATATCGCTGGCTTGGATCTGTGCGTGGTGATCGCGCTCTAGTGGCTCTGGGGCAGCAAAGCGGTTCTTCTCATTGATCTCTTCGCAAACCTTGTCAGTAATACCTTGTAGGGCTGCTTGCACCGATGGTGCGCGAAAGCCAACCGAGAAGGTCATGCACTCACTATCTAGAGCTCGGCCGTTATGAGCAAAGTTGGGTGGCAAATACAAAATATCGCCGGCTTCCAATTCGTAGTCTTGCTCGGGATCGACATCAAAGTTATCTAGGATATGAAGTTTGATGTCTGCAATATTAGAATCTTGGTATTGCTCTGGTGCCAGCACCTGCCAACGGCGTTTGCCCGCCATTTGTACGAGAAACACATCGTATTGGTCATAGTGTGGGCCAACACTGCCGTCTTCAGTGGCGTAGCTCACCATGACATCGTCAACACGCCAGCTTGGTAGGAAGTTAAAGCGTTCTTTTAAGGCTTGTACTTCAGGCACCCAATGATCCACCGCTTGTACGAGTAGGGTCCATTCTTGCTCAGGCAGTTCGGCAAAAGTATCTTCATCAAAGGGGCCCTGCAGTAATTGCCAAGGTGTTTCACCTTGTTCAATAACGATACGGGATTCGACTTCTTCCTCCATGGCAAGTCCAGCCAACTCATCAGCGCTAATTGGTAGCTCGATGTCTTTTGCACCGCCGCGAATCAGCAAAGGTTTCTTTTGCCAATAGTCTTGGTAGAAGGTTTTGGCACTCATACCAGCTAGGATGGTTAGGGGCGTATCGATATTCATAATAAATTCTCATCAAAAAAAAGAGCCGTTAGAAAACGGCTCTTTGTGTATAAGAAATAGCATTGGTTGCTGAATTAGCCGCGAATCGCTTTCGCTTGCGCTACAGCGTTACCAATGTAATTTGAAGGTGTTAGTGCTTTAAGCTCTTCTTTCGCTTGCTCTGGAAGCTCAAGCTTATCAACAAACTCTTGCATGATTTCTTGGTTGATCGTACGACCACGAGTTAGCTCTTTTAGCTTCTCGTATGGTGCTTCGATGCCGTAACGACGCATCACGGTTTGGATTGGCTCAGCCAATACTTCCCAAGAGTTGTTTAGGTCTTCGTTCAGACGAACAGCGTTGATTTCTAGTTTGCTGATGCCTTTTAGAGACGCTTGGTAAGCGATCAAGCTGTGTGCAAGACCCACACCTAGGTTACGTAGAACCGTAGAGTCCGTTAGGTCACGCTGCCAGCGAGAGATTGGTAGCTTAGCACTTAGGTGACCCATGATGGCATTAGCGATGCCCAAGTTACCTTCAGAGTTTTCGAAGTCGATTGGGTTAACTTTGTGCGGCATGGTTGAAGAGCCGATTTCGCCAGCGATGGTCTTCTGCTTGAAGTAACCTAGAGAAATGTAGCCCCAAACGTCACGGTCGAAGTCGATCAGGATTGTGTTGAAACGACAGATCGCATCGTATAGTTCAGCGATGTAGTCGTGTGGCTCGATCTGAGTCGTGTATGGGTTGAACGTCAGACCCAAAGAAGTCACGAACTTCTCTGCGTGTGCTTGCCAGTCAACTTGTGGGTAAGCAGAAAGGTGAGCGTTGTAGTTACCTACTGCACCGTTGATCTTACCTAGGAACTCAACGGCTTCAATTTGTTTGATCTGGCGCGCAAGACGTGCTGCAACGTTCGCCATTTCTTTACCTACTGTACTTGGTGACGCTGTTTGGCCGTGAGTACGAGATAGGATGGATTGTTCCGCATGTTCGATCGCCAAGTCTTCGATCGCAGTAAGCACTGCTTTCATCTCAGGAATGATGGCTTCCGCTAGGGCTTCGTTTAGCATCAATGCGTGAGACAGGTTGTTGATGTCTTCAGACGTACAAGCGAAGTGTACGAATTCAGAGACCGCTGCCAGCTCAGCGTTGTCGGCAATTTTACCTTTAATGAAGTACTCAACCGCTTTAACGTCGTGGTTGGTGGTTTTTTCGATGTCTTTGATGGCTTGTGCGTCAGCTTCAGAGAAGTTTGCCGCTAGATCATCAAGGATCGCATTTGCTTCAGCACTTAGTGCTGGTACTTCAGTAATTTCAGGGTGCGCAGCTAGCGCTTGAAGCCAACGTACTTCCACGATAACACGCATACGTAGTAGGCCGTACTCACTAACAGAGCGGCGTAGCGCGTTCGTTTTAGAGCCGTAACGACCGTCGATCGGGGAAATCGCATTTAAGCTGGTTAATTGCATTGAGTAAACGCCTCGAACATGGTTTTTCAGGGAGCGGCTATTATAGTAGAAAGCCGTGGTGGGCGCTACGTTAACGGTTTGTAATTAAAGCCTGTCAAACCGACAAAATATTACATTATACTTTTTTATATGCTTGGTTAGTTTTATTACCATGCAAGGATGTGTTTTGAAGAATAAAAATCGATAGAGGGAAAGGTATGACGATTAGCCGTTTATATGGGTTAGTAATTGGCGTAATTTTAGGTATTTTGTGCGCTCTGTATGCCATTACGGAATACAGTCTCACTAATAATCAGGCAGCGATCCGCAAAGAAATAAACCTTGTTAATGCCATGGCGACCATGAAAGACGCTCGCTATTACACAGTCCAAGTACAGCAGTTTCTAACTGATATGGGGGCTACGCGTGGTGATGATGCGTTACCAGAGGCGCAGGCAAGTCTAGCGGGAGCGAAACAGAGTTTAGATGCCTTGGTGAACTACCTTCCTGAATATTCAAATCAAGTATCTGCACTAAAGAAAAGCTTGGATCAACTCTATAACTCTGGTTACAAAATGGCGCTTGCCTACATTAATGAGGGGACTGAAGCCGGTAATACACTAATGAAAGGCGCCGGAGGTCTAGATGAATCGTCAATTCAGCTTGCCGATGCCTTGGATGATGTGGCGGGGCAGATTGAATCACGTCTAAAAGAAAGCTCTACGAAGACCATTCAAAAAATTGATGAAACCGAGTGGGTATCATTGCTTGCCGCGTTGGCATCTGCGGTGCTAGTGGTTGGCGTACTTTTAGTACTTCGCCAAAAAACTCTGCCTGACATTCGTAAGCTTGAGCATTCATTGCATGATATTGCCCAAGGGGCGCGAGATTTAACTGTGCGTCTGGATGAAGCCGGTGATGATGAATTGGCCGATGTGGCGAAAAGCTTTAACCGCTTTATTGCCAGCTTGAATACCCTTGTTGGTACTGTTCAAAATCAATCCCAAGAGCTTTCCAGTGTGGGTGAGCAAATGCTGTCCGCTTCCGAGCGCACTCGTTCCGGTATGGAAGAGCTGCAAAATGAAACCCTCGGTATTGCTGGTGCTATCGAAGAAATGCAGGGCACGATTCGCTATGTGGCAGAAGGTGCAGACGAAACAGCGAATGCGGCCAAAGAGTCGGATCAGTATGCCCAAGAAGTGTCGCGCATCGTTAATGATAACGCGGCGTCGATCTCGCGTTTGGCGCAGGGTGTCGATAAAGCCGCCGATGCCTTGCAATCACTAGAGAGTCAAACGGGTAATGTGGGCAGTATTTTGGATGTGATTCGAGACATTGCTGACCAAACCAATTTGTTGGCCCTAAATGCTGCCATCGAAGCGGCGCGTGCTGGGGAGCAGGGACGTGGCTTTGCGGTGGTGGCGGATGAGGTACGTACCTTGGCGCAACGAACGCAAGAATCTACTGAACAAATTCAGCAGATGATCACTAAGCTACAAGCGGGTGCACATGAGGCTGTTGTAGTAATGAGTGGTAGCCGACAGCAGGCCGAGGAAACGGTTGCTAAATCTAACCAAGCCAGCGAAGCCTTGAGTAAAATCTCTATTTCTATCAGTGGTATGTCGGCTAAAGCCACTGAGATTGCTGCGGCGATGGAGCAGCAGGCGATGACCGCGGAAACCATTGATGGTCGTATACGTATGATACGTGATGAGGCAATGACTACCAGTGCCAATGCTACGCAGACCAACCAAGCCAGTTTGACGGTACAAAAACAAGCTTCTGAGCTCAGAAAAATGGTTTCTTCATACCGCGTTTAGCGCTAATTAGACTATGCTTTTTAAGGGTGCCCATTGGCACCCTTATTTGTAACATCCTGATGAGGCTGGTGTCGCAATTGATGTCGGTTTTGGTATGGCTAAAGTCGTTTCCAGCGACTAATAGTTTTATGCATAGTCATAAACTGAGCTCATCGGAAGGTGTTTCTTCCACGTAATCCTATATTTGATATAAAGGAAAAAGAACGATGAATGCAGCGGAATTACATGATAAGGCTATTGTGATCGATGGCTTGATTTGTGCGAACTGGAATCGCGAGTTATTTGAAGACATGGCTAAAGGTAAGCTTACCGCAGCGAACTGTACAATGTCGTTCTGGGAAAATTTCGAAGGTGCAGTTCAAAACATTGCTGATATGAACAAGATGATCGATGAAAACAACGATCTTCTAATAAAAGTTCGTACCACCAAAGATATCCTGCGTGCTAAGGAAGAAGGCAAAACTGGCGTTATGATGGGCTTCCAAAACGCTCATCCGTACGAAGACCAAATCGGCTACGTACAGGTTTTCAAAGACCTAGGCGTTGGTATCACGCAAATGTGTTACAACACACAAAACCTTGTAGGTACAGGTTGTTACGAGCGTGACGGTGGTCTTTCTGGTTTCGGTCGCGAGATCGTTGCAGAAATGAACCGCGTTGGTGTGCTATGTGACCTTTCTCACGTTGGTGCCAACACAGCTAAAGAAGTTATTATCGAGTCTAAAAAGCCAGTTGCTTACTCTCACTGTTTACCATCTGGTCTAAAAGAACACCCACGTAACCGTTCTGACGAAGAGCTTAAGTTCATTGCGGACAACGGTGGTTTCGTTGGTGTGACTATGTTTACTCCATTCCTACGTGCTGGCGTTAACGCAACAATCGATGACTACGTTGAAGCGATCCAATACGTTTACAACATTGTTGGTGAAGACTCTATCGGTATCGGTACAGACTTCACTCAAGGTCACGGCGAAGACTTCTTCGAGTACCTAACGCACGATAAAGGCTACGCACGTCGTCTAACTCGCTTCGGTGAGATCATTAACCCGAAAGGTATCCGTACTGTGGGTGAATTCCCTAACCTAACGGAAGCTCTTCTTCGTCATGGCTTTACAGAGCGTCAAGTTCTTAAAATCATGGGTGAAAACTGGGTTAACCTACTTGCTGAGGTTTGGGGCGAGTAATTTTTTACGTTTATGCCGAAAAACGGCTTATAGCGCGAAGTTGAAGTCGATAACTGCAAAGTCTATCGGCTTCAACTTTGTTTTAATAGGATTTTAGGAAACGCGAAGCGTTCCGAGCTTTAAATAGATTTGAGGTGTAAAAATGGGTTCACATGCTCCAGAAATGCCAATCCAAGTAGATGACGAAACAGGCGTATGGACAACGGATGCGTTGCCAATGCTTTACGTTCCACGTCACTTCTTCGTAAACAACCACATGGGTATCGAAGATGAGATCGGCGCAGAACGTTACGCAGAGATTCTTTACAAAGCAGGTTACAAGTCAGCTTACTTCTGGTGTGAACAAGAAGCAGCATGTCACGGTATCTCTGGCGCTGATGTTTGGCACCACTACCTAAAACGTCTATCTCAGCGTGGTTGGGGTTTCTTCATCACTGAAGAACTAGATATCGAGAAAGGTACGGCTAAAGTACGTCTTGAAAACTCTGCATTCGTATACCACTACGAAAAAATTCACGGTAAAAAAGTAAATCGTAAAATCGATTACATGTTTACTGGTTGGTTTGCTGGTGCACTTGACCAAATCGCGGAAGCGCAGGGTCTAGCTGTTCGCACTAAAGCAGAGCAAACACAGTGTGCAGCCGAAGAAGGTTGTGATGTGGGTTACTTCGAAGTAACACCGCTTTAATTATTATTAAAATTTGTCAGTCTATCGTTTAAAAAAGGCGGGGTTCCACTATGTCCCAGTTTGATTCGCTGTTTCAGCCACTCAACATTAATAAATTAACCATTCGTAACCGTATCGTAAGTACGGCTCACGCAGAGGTTTATGCAACTGATGGTGGTATGACCACTGATCGCTACGTTAAATACTACGAAGAAAAAGCGAAAGGCGGTTGTGGCCTTTGTATTTGTGGTGGTTCAAGTGTTGTTTCCATCGACAGCCCACAAAGCTGGTGGAGCTCTGTTAACTTATCGACAGACCGCATCATTCCTCATTTCCAAAATCTTGCTGATGCAGTGCACAAGCACGGCGGTAAGATCATGATCCAGATTTCTCACATGGGTCGTCGTTCACGTTGGGACGGTGAAAACTGGCCAAACCTAATGTCTCCATCTGGTATCCGTGAGCCTGTTCACCGCGCGACTTGTAAAACAATCGAAGTGGAAGAAATCTGGCGCGTAATCGGCGACTTCGCACAAGCTGCGCGTCGTGCGAAAGAAGGCGGTCTAGACGGTGTTGAACTTTCTGCAGTACACCAGCACATGATCGACCAATTCTGGTCTCCACGTGTAAACAAACGTACTGACGAATGGGGTGGTACTTTTGAAGGCCGTATGAAGTTCGGTCTAGAAGTAGCTAAAGCCGTTCGTGCAGAAGTAGGTCCAGACTTCGTTGTGGGTATGCGTATCACGGGTGACGAGTTCCACCCAGACGGTCTTAACCACGACGACATGAAACAAATCGCTAAGTACTACGATGACACTGGCCTAATCGACTACTTCGGTGTAGTAGGTTCTGGTTGTGACACGCACAACACTCTAGCAAACGTAATTCCAAACATGAGCTACCCACCAGAGCCATTCCTACACTTGGCAGCTGGTATCAAAGAAGTAGTAAGTGTTCCTGTAATTCACGCACAGAACATCAAAGATCCGAACCAAGCAAAACGTATCATCGAAGCTGGTTACGTTGACTTTGTTGGTATGACTCGTGCTCACATCGCCGATCCTCACTTCATCGCGAAGATCAAGATGGACCAAGTTGACCAAATCCGTCAGTGTGTGGGTGCAAACTACTGTATCGACCGTCAGTACCAAGGTCTTGACGTTCTATGTATCCAAAACGCGGCAACTTCTCGTGAATACATGGGTCTTCCTCACATCATCGAGAAGACTGAAGGCGTTATCCGTAACGTAGTTGTTGTTGGTGGTGGTCCTGGTGGTATGGAAGCGGCACGTGTTGCTGCAGAACGTGGTCACAAAGTAACACTACTTGAGCGTAACGAAGAGCTTGGTGGTCAGATCACTATCGCTGCGAAAGCGCCTCAGCGTGACCAAATCGCGGGTATCACTCGTTGGTTGGTAATGGAGTTGGATCGTCTAGGCGTTGATGTTCGTCTTGGCGTAACTGCTGATGCACAAATGATTCGCGATCTGAAACCTGATGTGTGTGTCATGGCTACTGGTGGTCGTCCATTCGTAGATCAAAACCCAGCATGGGGTGCAGCAGAAGGTCTAGTAGTATCTAGCTGGGATATCCTAAACGGTAAAGTTGAGCCAGGTAAGAACGTTCTTATCTACGACACAATCTGTGAATTCTCAGGTTTGTCTGCAGCTGACTACCTAGCATCTAAAGGTTCTTTGGTTGAGATCGTAACTGACGACATCAAACCAGGTGTTGGTATCGGTGGTACAACATTCCCGACTTACTACCGTTCTCTATACGAGAAAGAAGTCATCATGACATCTGACTTCCTACTAGAGAAAGTTTACCGTGAAGGTGACAACCTAGTAGCAGTACTTGAAAACGAGTACACAGGTCAGCATGAAGAGCGTGTTGTAGACCAAGTAGTTATTGAAAACGGCATTCGTCCAAACGAAGAGCTATACTACGCTCTTAAAGAAGAGTCTCGTAACAAAGGTCAACTTGATGTTGAAGCTCTATTCGATATCAAACCTCAGCCAATTCTTTCTGAAAGCGGCGAAGGCATGATCTTGTGGCGTCTAGGTGACTGTGTGTCTCAGCGTAACACTCACGCTGCGATGTACGATGCACTGCGTCTATGTAAAGACCTATAATCGTTTAGCCATTCAAAACTAAACCAAAAAAACGAACCCAAGAGGCGGCTCTACGCCGCCTCTTTCATGCTATACGAGGGTGAATGATGGTTATCGACTGGTTACCTTCAATTCTTATTGTTGTTCTGTTGCTGTTAGCTGTTATCGGCATGTTACGCCGCGTCAGCCTATGGCGTGCGGGACAACCAGAAAAAGTCAATCTCATCGCTGGTCTAATGGCGATGCCAGGGCGCTACCTTAAAGACTTGCACCACGTGGTAGAACGCGACAAATACATGTCGAAGACTCACGTTGCAACGGGTGGTGGTTTTGTCCTATCTATGGTGCTGGTTTTAGTCGTACACGTTTTCAAAGTACAAGAGCAAATCGTTGCTTGGGCTTTGCTAGGCGCGCTTCTGCTAATGCTTGTTGGTGCCTTCTTTGTATTCAAGCGTCGTCTTAATCCGCCTGAGCGCCTATCTAAAGGACCTTGGATGCGTTTGCCAAAAAGCTTGATCACTTTTGCTCTAACGTTCATCGTTTTGACGCTTCCTGCTGCAGGCATCTTGCCTGAAGGTACAGGTGGTGCAGCACTAATCGTTGTTCTAAGCATTGGTGTGATCATCGGCCTTGGCGAATTGCTATTCGGCATGGGTTGGGGTGGTCCAATGAAGCACGCTTTTGCTGGTGCACTTCACCTAGCTTTCCACCGTCGCCCAGAGCGTTTTGGTGGTGGCCGTTCAACAGGTCTTAAGCCTGCGAACCTTGATGGTGATGTTCTAGGTGTGGCTAAGCCAAGCGACTTCAAATGGAATCAGCTACTAGGTTTTGATGCCTGTGTACAGTGTGGTAAGTGTCAGGCAATGTGTCCTGCGTTTGCAGCTGGCCAGCCGCTGAACCCGAAAAAATTGATCCAAGATATGGTGGTTGGTCTTGCTGGTGGTACTGATGCGAACTACGCAGGTAGCCCGTACCCAGGCAAAGAAGTTGGTCACGCGAAAGGTGGTCCAAACGAGATCATCACAGCGGGTCTTGTGAGCCAAGAAACCCTTTGGTCATGTACCACTTGTCGTGCCTGTGTGGAAGAGTGTCCAATGATGATCGAGCACGTAGATGCCATCGTTGACATGCGTCGTTTCCTAACCATGGAAAAAGGCGAGACTCCAAACAAAGGTTCTGAAGTTCTAGAAAACATCATCGCAACAGACAACCCTGGTGGTTACGCTCCTGGTAGCCGTACTAACTGGGCTGCTGACCAAAACCTTGCGGTAATGAAAGACAAGAAAGAAGTCGACGTTCTATTCTGGGTGTCTGACGGTGCTTTCGATATGCGTAGTCAGCGTATCCTACGTGCCTTCGTTAAACTAATGAAAGCTGCTAACGTTGATGTAGCGATCCTTGGTGACGAAGAGCGTGATAGCGGTGACGTAGCTCGTCGTCTAGGTGATGATGCAACGTTCCAAAGCCTTGCTAAACGTAACTTGGCAACTCTAGGTCAGTACAAGTTCAACAAGATTGTGACAACCGATCCACACGCTTACCACTGTCTACGTAATGAATACGCTGACTTTGATAAAGACGGTGCATTGGCAGGTGTTGAAGTTTTGCACCACACTACATTCTTGAACCAATTAGTTCAGTCTGGCGCGCTTAAACTTGACGCTTTCAAAGGCGGCAAAGTGACTTACCACGATCCTTGTTACCTAGGTCGTTACAACGGTGAGTACGAAGCTCCACGTGATCTATTACGTTCTTTGGGTATTGAAATCGCTGAAATGGAACGCTCTGGTTTCCGCTCACGTTGTTGTGGCGGTGGCGGTGGCGCACCTATCACTGATATCCCAGGTGAACGCCGTATCGCAGACATGCGTATGGAAGATGCGAGCGCTACTGGTGCTGAGCTTGTGGCAGTAGGTTGTCAGCAATGTACAGCCATGCTTGAGGGTGTTGTTGAACCTCGTCCACAAGTGAAAGACATCTCTGAAATCCTAGTGGATCAATTGATTGAGGAGGTTCACTAATGAGTGACATCATTCGTCGTGACCCACGTGCAGAATGGATTATGCGTAACCGTCTGCACCCACTGCATGAGCAATACGCAAGTCAAGAAGAGGGTGGCGAAGTTCGCGGCCCATCTGGCTTGATTCGTAAGTTCCCGCATAAAGTTGGCTTTATCGGTCCTAACGGTATTAAACGTATCGACCGTCTTAAAGGTAACTCAACTGCGCCGAAAGGTAAGCGTTCTGCTGCAGCGCAAGAGGTTCAATTGCCTCTGCACAAAGTGGACAGCCCTGATTACTACATCATGGTGGTTGCGGATATGGTCGGTGGTCGTCTAACAGGCCACGATAAAGATATCCTAGGTCTTGCGCACAAGCTGATCGCAGAGCAAGGTGGCAACGGTGCCGTTGTTGCAGTGTGCTTCGGTGAAGTGAAAGAAGAACACTTCGATACAGCCGGTGTTGACCGTGTGCTGCATATCGAAGGTGAAGCATTTGAAGGCTACGCTCCTGAAGCTCGTGTACAAGCACTGGCTAAAGTGGAAGCACAATACACTGTTAAGCACTGGTTATTCCCAGACAGCATCCACGGTGGTTGTGATCTAGCGTCTCGTTTGGCTGCTCGTCTAGGTGAGCGTCCAGCGACTCAAGCATGGCAAGTCAATGCTGAGCAAACAGTAAGCCGTGGTGCTTCTGCGAGCTTGGACATTACCCGTAAGACGCCTAAGATTCTTATGCTGCTTGAAGAGTGTGCTGACGCCATTGACGAAACTCGTCATGAAGCGACACCAATGTCTCTTGATGATGTATCTGTTGCAGCAGCGACAATCAAAGATAAAGGTCTGATGGCAGTGGATCCAAACGCGATCCCAATGGCTGAAGCCGAGTTTATCTTGTCTGCAGGTAACGGTATCCACAACTGGGATCAGTTCCACGAAGCTGCAAAAGTACTGGGTGCAACGGAAGGTGCCAGCCGTGTGGCGGTAGACGATGGCTTTATGCCGCGTTCACGTCAGGTGGGTGCAACGGGTACTTGGGTTACAGCGCGAGTATACGTGGCAGTGGGTATCTCTGGTGCGATCCAGCACATGCAGGGTATCGGTCAAGTAGATAAAGTTGTTGCTATCAACACTGACGCTGGCTGTGACATGGTTAAACGTGCTGCTTTGAGTGTTATCGGTGACAGTGAAGAAATTCTTGCTGAATTGATGAAGCTAGTTGCTGAACACAAGCAAACAAGCCTAAGCGATCAAGCGGAGGAGAATAGTAATGCCGCATAAAGTCATTTCTTTAATCTCTGTTGGTCGTCATCCACAATCTGGCCGTTCTCGTCGTGCAGACCAGGACAGCCGTGCTGTGGAGCTTGGCCTAAAGCTTGCGGGTACAGACCTAGACGTGGTTCATGCTGGTAATGCAGAAGAACCGGTACTGCGTCAATACGCTGGTATGGGTCTACCAAAAGTGACGGTTTTGGAGCAAGCGGACAGCGCAGACGCATTGCCTGCACTTTCAAGCTACCTAAAAGCTCAACAAGCGGACATCGTATTGACCGGTGTGCGTGCAGAAAGTGGTGAGTCATCTGGTATGACGCCTTACCTTCTTGCTGAGCAGCTAGGTTGGCCAATCGTTGCTCGTGTAGCTGACATTGTTGAAATTAAAGACGGTGAAGCGCAGGTTCTGCTTGCGCTTCCACGTGGTCAGCGTCGTCAAGTAACGGTTAAGCTGCCGTTTATTGCATCGATTGATAACGCGGCTCAAGCGGCTCGTCAGAGCGCGTTTGGTCCAGGTCTACGTGCTAAGATGGCTGCTCAGTCTGGTTCAACTGAAGATGATTCAGTACGTGTGAACTGGAGTGAAGCGCCTGCTAAAGCTCGTCCTAAGCGTTTGAAAGTCGTGAAAGCGAAAACTGCTGCAGACCGTTTCAAAGCTGCAACAGCTAAGCCACAGGGCGGATCTGGTAAAGTGATGAAGAACGAATCTGCGCAAGAAAAAGCGCAAGCTATCTTTGATTTGTTGATTGAAGAGAAAGTGATTCGTTAAGGAATAGTCTTCCTAAGACTCACAAAGAGGGGGAATTAACGGTTGTTAATTCCCCCTTTTTTACGTTACATTTCTTAACGATTTTTGTGTTAATTATTGAAATTATAGAGGTTACCCTTTCTTATGATGATCGTTGACTTGATCGATGAGGTGGACTTCAAAGAGAAGATGCTTGGCATCGGTGCTCCGCTCAAAGATTGCCAAACTTTGGTGTCGGTTTCAGAAGTTCTACTGGCTTGGTTGGATGAAAATCCAGAGCATTTACCTGAAGTAAAATCGGCTTGTGAAGAGCTAGAGGCGACAGGTGCGACAATTCTTCCTGATGTTCATGACGTGATTAAGCAATTGTTGCAAAAATAATAAATTGTTTTCCGTCTGGATAAGCTTTTTCTTATATTCATTAAGGGCATATCAGTTTTAATTAAATATGCCTTTAATAATATACTGTCTTTATTATAACCCTTTGTTTTTAGTGCATTAATTTAGCGCAAAAGTGCTTATAATGCTTGCCTCAATTTGGTGTGCGTGCGCCAATATCTAGCACTTTAGTAAAAGTTTCTTTCCCTCTTTCTTTTTCTGCTATGCTTAAAATCAATATTTGTCGTGTGTGGTTAGAATAGGCTCGATAGCTGTCGCTATTGGACATCAAATGCGCAAATAGTCGTCGTACTATCATTGGACGGTGCAAAAAATGTGCGCCCGAACAATGATAGGGCACTGTTCTATCGTTGGATTTAAATGTTAGATTGTACAATGACTGTTCACCTAGGCTGGGTTTCTGGCGAGTCTAGGTGAGCGGTTGCTGACTTAAACTAGGTGGAGTAACAGTATGGACCAAAAAACTAAAAAACGTCCTAAGTCGACGGATTATACGTCCGACTACAAGGCGGGACAGGATAACGTCCAAATCCTTGGTATGGACGTCAACAACCCAGTATTTACTACTAGTGCTGTGTTGATTATTGCATTTATTGCGTTAGCACTTATCTTTCCTGCGCAAGCCAAGGAATGGTTGGTCGGTGCTCGTGGTTGGTCGATTGAAACATTTGATTGGCTATTCATGATTGGCGGTAACATTTTCGTTGTGTTCTGTCTTGCATTGATTCTTCTGCCAGTAGGTAAAGTTCGTCTAGGTGGTGCTGATGCACGTCCTGAGTTCACTACTGTTTCTTGGTTCTCTATGCTGTTCGCAGCAGGTATGGGTATCGGTCTGATGTTCTGGTCTGTAGCTGAGCCAGTTGCATACTACACAGACTGGTGGGGTACTCCACTAAACGTTCCTGCGAACACTCCAGAAGCGGCTGACGCGGCAATGGGTGCGGTGATGTTCCACTGGGGTCTACACCCATGGGCAATCTACGGCGTCGTTGCACTAGCGCTAGCATTCTTCTCTTTCAACAAGGGTCTACCGCTAACAATCCGTTCAGCTTTCTACCCTCTATTGGGTGAGCGCTGCTGGGGTCCTATTGGTCACGTGATCGATATCATCGCAGTTATCGCGACTATCTTCGGTCTTGCGACGTCTCTAGGTCTTGGTGCATCTCAAGCGGCTGGTGGTCTTAACTTCCTGTTCGGCGTTGAAAACAACATCACGACACAAGTAGGTATCATCATTGTTGTAACAAGTATTGCAGTAATGTCTGTAATGCGTGGTCTAGATGGCGGTGTAAAAGTCCTATCTAACATCAACATGATCATCGCTGGTGCTTTGGTTCTGTTCGTTGCGATCTTCGGTTCGTTGATCGGCTTCTTCGGTCACCTAGTACATACAACAGTTTCTTACGCGGAATACATCTTCCCACTAAGTAACTGGATTGGTCGTGATGACGATAAATTCTTCCAAGGCTGGACTGTGTTCTACTGGGCATGGTGGGTAAGCTGGTCGCCATTCGTAGGTATGTTCATCGCGCGTGTATCAAAAGGTCGTACAGTACGTGAGTTCATGACTGCAGTGCTTCTAGTTCCAACTGTTGTATCTATCATCTGGATGTCTGCATTCGGTGGTAACGCATTGGATCAAGTACAAGGTCAAATCGGTCAGCTAGCTGGCGGTCTAGGTGATGTTTCAAGCGCTATGTTCCAAATGCTTGAGAACCTACCACTAAGCGCATTGACTTCAATTGTTGCAATCGTGTTGGTACTAGTGTTCTTCATCACTTCTTCTGACTCTGGTTCGCTTGTAATCGACTCTATCACTGCTGGTGGTAAAGTTGAGACTCCAGTGCCACAGCGTATCTTCTGGGCATCTATGGTAGGTCTAATTGCAGGTGTTCTACTGTTCGGTGGTGGCTCTGAAGCACTAAGCTCTCTACAAGCTGGTGCGGTAACAACTGGTCTACCATTCACAGTAATCCTTCTATTGATGTGTGTAAGCATCTACAAAGGTCTACGTTCAGAGCTTTACTAAGCTAAGCCTCAAGCTTAATTAGTAATCTTTAAAAGGAAGCCGCGTTAACTTAGGTTAACGCGGCTTTTTTCATTGTAGATTAATGTATTAGATGCATATTAATTAGATCAGTTATGTTTCAGTTACATGAATGACTCGATATAATGAGGGAGCACTTTTGGGGAGCTCTTATGGAGTAGCCTGGATGCTAATAAAACTTGTTATTGAAAGGAATTCTAGGAATTTTTCTATGAAAAAAATCATTTTGTCTGCCATGTTGGCAACTGCATCAGTGTCATCTTTCGCGGCTTACGGCCCAGCTGGTTGTGGTCTAGGTACAGCAGTAGTGTTCCAAAATGCTGATGAATGGCATGAGCATGTACTTGCGGCAACTACTAACGGTACTTCTGGTAACCAAACATTTGGTATGACGTCTGGTACATTGGGTTGTGATATTCCTGACGCGCCACTAGCTGGCGGTGTAGCACTTTTCATCAACGATAATCTAGAGCCACTAGCAGTTGATTCTGCCAAAGGTGAAGGTGAGACATTGAATGCTCTAGCGGAGCTGATTGGTGTGGAAGCAGCAGATAAAGCAGCGTTCAACCAAGAAATGCAGTCAAACTTTGACGTGATTTTTGCTTCTGCAAACGTGACTTCTGAAACAGCTTACCAAGATATCGTTAAAGTAATGGAGCACTCTCCAGTTCTAGCTAAATACCTAGGCTAAGACAGCCAGATATCTTAATGAATAAAAGAGCGGCCTTGTCCGCTCTTTTTGTTGAAATGGATTTTTATGCGATCTTTGCCGTTTTCCTCTTGTGTTTCTTTGTGCCTACTTTCCTTTAGCTCAACTAGTCTAGCCTTTAGCTCTCAGCAAATATCTGAGCTGGCATCCGATCCTCAGTGGTTGAGTATGCTACATTATGATCAGATTGGTGTTGTTAGGCAGCATGGTAGCCTGGTGCAAGATGATTCGTTTTTCTTATCGCCTCTGGGGCAAAGTTCTGCCCAAGCTGAATTAATTGCAACTATTGAGGCTTTTTCTCAGCAAAGTCATACGATAGATCCTAATGCATCGGCACAATGCCGTTTTCCAGCTCGATTTGCTTGGCTTGCAGAAAAGTCTGGCAGCGATGGCATGGTGGCATTGGTGTGTCCAGAATTTGAAGAATGGCAGGCAAAGATCAATGCGGAAAAGGTGTATCTAGTCTTTCCGGCAGCTTACTTAAATAGTCCTTCTTCCATGTACGGGCATACGCTGTTTCGAGTTAAGAAAAAGGGCAATGATACTCCGTTGCTGGATTATGCTGTCAACTATGCAGCCAATACTGATCCAACCGATAACCAATTAGTGTTTAGCTATAAAGGTCTGTCGGGTGGTTATCCTGGTGTTTTTTCGGTCATGCCGTACTATCAGAAGGTCAAAGAATATAACTTTCTTGAAAATCGGGATATGTGGGACTACGAACTGTCTTTGACCGAGCAGGAGGTTGAGCAGTTTGTGCGCCATATTTGGGAAATGAAAAGTGTCTCCATGCCGTATTATTTCTTTTCTCAGAATTGCTCTTATCAATTGTTAACTATGCTGGATGCTTCAAGTTCACGCCTGAATCTAGCGCGTGAATTCTCCGTTTGGGCGATCCCTGCAGATACGGTTCGCGAGATTAATCGACAGGGCGTGTTAGGCGCTGCCACCTATCGTCCTTCGTCGCTGAATAAAATTGAGAATATGCTAGCTCAAGTAAATGATCAGCAAGTGACGATAGCCATCAACTTGGTGGAGCCAAGTGAGTTAGATTTAACCGAGCTTGAGCAACTTGACCCCTTATCAAAAGCTCAGGTGCTGGATGTTGCCTATGAGTACAGCCGCTATTTGTCAGCACGAAAGAAATCCAAACTCGCACATCTTAGCTCGCGCTCCATACAACTGCTGTCTTTACGCAGTAAGCTGGAAGTAGAGAATGTCTTTGCGCCAGTATTGGCGCCTGCTTTACGAGATGATCAAGGACATAGTACATCGCGGATCGGCGTTGCGGTGCAGCATCAGCAGGGGAAAGAGTACGGTGTGATTGATTACCGCCCTTCGTATCATGATGTGCTAGATCCACAAGGGGGGTATTTACGCGGTGCCGAGTTATCCATGTTCAGCGGTTCGTTACGTTTCCACGATACGCTACAGCTGAATCACTTTAACTTTGTCAATATTCATTCCATGGCCCCAAAAAACGCATTGATGACGCCTAAGTCTTGGCATATCAATGCCAGCTTACTGCGTGATGAGCTGTATCAAGATGAATTGGTGTTTCGTTTACATGGTGGTGCAGGCGTCACAACAAAGTTAACTAAAAATAGTTTGTTTGCCGGACTTTGGAATGGCCGCTTGTCTTTGGCGGATATCTACGAGAAAGGCTATCTTGCGGAAACTGGGCCAGAGCTGAAATGGCTTTGGAATGGTGAAAAGGCAAATGCTGAACTGAGCTACCAATATTTGATTAACCCGAATAAACATGATTCTGAGCGACAAGAATCAAGTGTTGGTATGAGTTATAACTTTGCAAAAGATTGGCAGTGGCGCGCATCTTATCAATATTCAAGGCTTGATCATGAGTCTGATAGTACCAGCGCACTTTCTGTTTTTTATTATTTCTGATTGAGTGCATTTTGCTGGTGCATTTTTTATATTGGATTTATTAAGCGTGTAATTTTGGTGCTGTTTCCAAATGTAAATGCCCTGTGATTTTTTGTATGCTGTTGATATTTAAAGGGTTTATTTGATTCTCTGCTTGTACTGATGGCAGGGTGTTTGCTTGCACTATGTTTTTATCGAGGCTAAAAACATAGGTGTACCATGGAAGCATTCTTATCCTTGCATCAAGAGAAACTCAAATCGGTTATTTACGACGTTAACTACTACGAAAAGAGTTTGAAGTCATTGAGCAGTTGGTGGGGGCGTATTGCACTGCTTGGAAAGATTAATAGTTTGGATGTCGCTGCAACCATCTTGGATGATATGGACAGTGCTCGTTCTCAGTTTCATAATCTTCAAGGTAATCTGATCGATAGCTTGATTCAGCAGCACTTCAAAAAGGTAATTCTATACCACCAAACTCGTTGCCAAATGGCCATTAATGTTCTTATCCGTAATTTATTTGAGCGTACAGCGGATATAGGCTTTCTCAGTGATGATCCGCAGGTTAAGGCTTTCCTTAAGCAGGATAGACACGATAAAGATGATCTACTGGCTATGCATCAAATCATGCAAGGTTACGTCGATAAGTATACGGTTTATCAAGATGCCGTGATCATTTCTCCTGATAAAGAAGTGTTATTTCAGCTTAGTAATCATCAGTATCGTCGAGAAATTCGAGATACGATTGTAGATGATCTACTTGTTAGCCCCACTGCCTACAAAGAGTATTTTGCCAAATCAGATTTGCTTGATGATGGTAAAGAGCATCTTTTTTATTTAAATCCTGTTGTCGAAAATGGCAGGGTGTTGGGTGTTATTGCGCTGTGCTTTCGCTTTACTAATGAGCTGACAGCAATTTTTGACACACTAAGTAGTCATGAGGATGCGACGGTTTATCTGATTGCTGATGAAATGGGGCGGGTTATCTTTCAAACTGCGGCAGAGCGTGGTTTGACAGTTAGTAAAATTCCTTTAGCCGATGGTATTAACGTCTTCCATTTGGGAGGGGCGGAAATGCTTTTGATCAGCTCGGCTGGGGAGGCTTATCAGGGCTACTCTGGCCCCTCTGGTTGGCGTGCCTGTGCACTGGTTCCTGTTTCAGTGTTTAAAGCTAAAAATAGACATAGCCTAGATTTTTCCAGATTACCTCCAGTGAAAAGCCTAAGCGGAATTTTTTCAAAAGAGTTACTCGACATACGTGATCGTTCCACGCTGATTAACAATGATTTGGAGCTGATCGTTTTAAATGGTGTGATTACCGCTGCGAGAAATGATTCGGCTGAATTTATGCCAGTATTAGAAGCAATTAAGAATATTGGCCGTGATATTGATTCCGTGTTTGCCAACTCTATTGAGTCGCTATTTTCTACCATTTTGACCAGTCAATTGGATGAGGTAAGTCTTAAGGCCGAGTTGGCGGTTGATATTCTAGACCGCAACTTATATGAGCGAGCAAATGACTGTCGCTGGTGGGCGTTAGATCCTAGACTTGCTGAAGCTTTGCTAGAAACCCCTGTGAATGTCTTGAACATACAAAATATTCTGCAATCCATTCATGGCTTATATACCGTTTATCATGATTTGTATGTCTTCGATGATCAGTGTCGTTATGTTGTTTCTTCTTTGAATAATCTGCTATTAGGTCAGCTGGTGGCTGAAAATACTGGCTCTTGTGCGACCCTGCGCTTAAACAGCGTACAGCAATATTCTGTGTCAAGTTTTTTAAATTTCGAGTGCTATGAAGGTAAAGCAACCTACATTTATAACGGCGCCATTCGTAACCCGCAAAATTTAGGGCAAGTCTTAGGTGGCGTGGGCACTGTTTTTGATGCATCGCTGGAGTTTAAAGCGATTTTAGAAGATGTGCTTCCTGAGAATCTAGAAGGCGCTTTTGCTGTGTTTACCGATGATCAAGGGAAGGTTATTTCGAGCACAGTTGAACAATACGAAGTCGGACAAATGTTCTTTCCGAATATCGATTTGGATCACTTATTGGAGCAGGGAAGGCATTCGCAAATTACTCAATTCGAAGGTTGTTTCTACTTGTTAGGTGCTGCTTTATCAAAAGGGTATCGCGAATTTAAGAATGACGATGGCTATGTTGAGCCATTAATAGCATGGGTAATGCTACCTTGTTAGGTGGCATTCTTATGTGTTTTTTTTAAAATTTCAAAAACAAAAAAAAGCCAGCAATTTGCTGGCTTTTTAGTGTTTTGCTTAAACTTAAGCGCTACAGATTAACCTTATTTTTTAAGGTTTTTCTGGATAGTGTCTGTGTACCACTCTAGGAAGTTCATAACACCGAACTCGTAAGTTTCAGAGTATGGACCAGGCTGGTAGCCTACAGAGTTGATACCTAGTTGGTTTTGCTCGCCAAGGATACGGTCTTGGTCGTTAGTAGCATCCCATACTAGACGTAGACGAGCTGGATCGTAATCTACACCTTCAACTGCATCTTTGTGTACGAACCACTTAGTCGTAACCATAGTCTCTTGAGCAGAGATTGGTAGTACACGGAACACGATGAAGTGATCAGATTGCATGTGGTTCCAAGAGTTTGGAAGGTGAAGGATACGCATAGAACCTAGTTCTGGGTTCTGGATGCGACCTAGCATCTTCTTACAGCCTGCTTCACCGTCAAGCGTCATTACTTTAACGCCTTTCTTCAGTGGCATACGAACGATACGGTTACGTTTGCCAGGACCGAAGCTTTTGTGCTCGTGTGGAATGCCTTCAGCGTCCCATTTAGCAGCTTGATCAGCGTAGTGATCTAGGAAGTCTTGTGGTGCACGTGGGTCATTTGTGTCATCCCACTCTAGAAGAGTGTTTAGTAGCTCTGGGTGGCTACCGGCACAGTGGTAACACTCACGGTTGTTTTCGATAACAAGTTTCCAGTTAGCTTTTTCGTACATGTTAGACTCAACAGCCAACTTCGTGTTTTCCACGTCGTATGGAGCCATGTACTCTTCAAGAGTTGCTAGGAATTGATCGAAATCGCCTTGTGGCTCTTCTTTGCCTAGGCTAACGAAGATGAAGCCGCCTGCAGTTTTACAGTGTGCTTTCTTAAGACCGTGTTGAGACTTGTCAAAACCTTCGCCCATTTCAGTACCAGCGAATAGTAGATTACCTTTAAGGTCGTAAGTCCACTGGTGGTAAGGACATACTAGGTTAGCTACTTTACCGCGGTGTTCAAGACAGATACGTGAACCACGGTGACGACAAGTGTTGTGGAATGCGTTTACAGAACCGTCAGCGTCACGGATAACCATAACTGGGTTTTGCGCAATTTCTACAGTGAAGTAGTCGCCACGGTTAGGGATTTCGCTAGTCATACCAACGAACAACCACTCTTTTTGGAATACTTCTTCTACGTCCACGCGGAACATAAGTGGGTCGTTGTACAGAGGCGCGTCTAGAGAGTAGTTCGCTGGGCGAGCTTCTAGCAGGTTAGACATTTCTGTGCGCGCTTCTTGAATAGTAGAGTAACGCATGTTTAGTAGATCATTTTGATTCATTTGAGTGATCCTCAATAACAAAAGCCGAGTTGATGTTGTTTCCCTCGTCGGAGCAACATATGTGGGTAAGTCTTAGCTTGCCCGTTGTCGTTGTAATAATGACGCTATCCTCACCCAAGTTTAGTTTAGCGAAATGACCAATTGCGACATTATCACATACATAAATCGACTCTTCTTGCTACATCAGATAGTTAGCGCTATTTTCTTGGTTTCTATGAGCAACTTGGTGTCGTAAAAGGTCAACTGAAATACTAGCAGTCGAACGACAATTGCTCAAATCGGTGAAACGTCAACGCCATCTAAGAGAGAATAACCATGACTACTCCATCATCAGTCGCACAAGGTGCAGACTACTTAGCACCTGTAAACACTCAGACTTGGGTAAATGGCCGCCACAACGTACGTTGTGTAAAAGTTATCCAAGAATCTTGGGATGTGCGCACATTCTGCTTTATGGCTCAGCAGCCAGTAATGTTCTTCTTTAAACCTGGTCAGTTCGTGACGTTGGAATTAGAGATCGACGGCAAGCAAGTAATGCGTTCATACACCATTTCTAGTTCGCCTTCTGTTCCTTACAGCTTCTCTATCACTGTTAAGCGTGCGCCAGGTGGTTTGGTTTCAAACTGGCTACACGACAATATGAAAGAAGGTGATGAGCTAGCGGTTCATGGCCCAGTGGGTAACTTCAACTGTATCGATTTCCCAAATGATAAAGTGTTGCTTCTTTCTGGTGGTGTAGGTATCACTCCTGTGATGTCTATGGCGCGTTGGTGGTTTGATACAAACGGTGAAGTGGACATGGTGTTCATTCACAGTGCACGTACTCCACGTGACTTGATCTACGCTCGTGAACTTGATCACATGGCGTCGCGCATCAGCAACTTCAACCTTAACTTAATCGTTGAGCGTGTTGAAAACGGTCAAGCTTGGCACGGTTACCGTGGTTACCTAGATGCGATCAAACTTGAAATGATTGCGCCTGACTTCATGGATCGTGAAGTATTCTGTTGTGGTCCTACGCCATACATGTCAGCGGTTAAGAAGCTACTTCAGGAAAAAGGTTTCGATATGTCTCGTTACCATGAAGAAGCATTCGGTCCAACACCTGCAGACATTAAAGAAGAAGCAATTGAAAATGCAGAAGTGGCTCAAGAAGCAGCTGATGCACTAACTTCAGAAGATATGCTTCGCGTAGAAGTACACAGCAATGGCATGAACATGAGTGTTCAAGTTGCACCAGGTGAGACGCTTCACAACGCCGCAGCGAAACTAAACCTTCATATTCCAAAAGCATGTGGTATGGGTATCTGTGGTACTTGTAAAGTACTGGTTAAAGAAGGTGAGACGCAAATGGATGCCAACGGTGGTATCACGGATGACGACGTAGCAGCAGGTTACGTACTATCTTGCTGTACAGTGGCTAAATCTGACGTAGTAATTGAATACTAGTCTTTAGTAGAAGGGCGCCCTAATGGAAGCAGAACAAATCGAGATAGCTGAATTCTTAGGGCGCTATCCCCCATTTTCTTTCCTACCAGAAAAAACACTTCATCGTGTTGCGACATCGGTTGAAATTACCTATTTCCGCCAAGGTGCAGATGTGTACCGATTTGGCGATGAAATTCACGACCTATGTGTGATTCGAAGTGGTTCGATCGAGATCTATCGTCGAAACGGAAACTTGTACAACCGACTAAGTGTCGGTGACGTATTTGGTCAGCTTGGCTTGCTGATGAAGAACCGTATTCGATTGCCTTCACGTGCGTTAGAAGACTCTTTGATTTATTTCATTCCTGAAGCGGTCTTTAACGAGTTGTGTGACAACTTTGAAGAGTTTGCCTACTTTGTCGAGATTGACGACAAGCGCAAAATGAACAAAGAGATTCAGCAACAGCGTGAGGAAAGTGCTCTTTCTAGTGTGAAAGTTTCCTCTTTGATTGTGCGTAAGCCAGTCATGATTTCGACCGATGCTAGCATTCGTCAAGCCGCGTTAAAAATGACTCACGAGTCAGTGTCATCGTTATTGATCGTCGACGAAGAAGCGCCGCTAGAAGATGACGGTGATTGCCGTAACAAATTGGTCGGTATTTTGACCGATCGCGACCTGCGTACTCGCGTTGTATCTCAGGGCGTTGACCTCGATCAGCCTGTGTCGTCAGTGATGACTCATTCGCCGAAAACATTGGATAAAGAAACCTATGTATTTGAAGCCATGCTCACCATGCTGCGCTTCAATTTGCATCACTTGCCAGTGGTCGAAAATGACGAGCCTTTGGGTGTCATCGCGATTTCAGATATCGTGCGTTACGAGTCGAAAAACAGTTTATTTATTGTTGGCTTGATTCACCGTCAGCACACAGTAGAAGACCTGATCACTGTATCTAAAGATGTTCAGTCATGTTTTGTGCGTATGGTGCGACAAGAATCCAACGCGCAGATGGTTGGCAGTGCCATGTCTGTGATCGGGCGTAGTTTCAAACAACGCTTACTAGAAATTGCTGAAGAAAAACTAGGCCCACCACCAGTGCCTTATTGTTTCTTGGCATTAGGTTCTATGGCTCGTGATGAGCAGTTACTGATCACCGATCAAGACAATGCGTTGATATTATCGAACGAATACGATGCCGCTAAGCACAGCGAGTACTTTGAAGCGTTAGCTGAGTTTGTCTCGGAAGGCTTGGATAAGTGTGGTTATCCATTCTGTACCGGTCGTATTATGGCAACGAACCCACGTTGGCGTAAAACCATTACGGAATGGCGCGAGTGTTTTGCTGACTGGATCGATAATCCCAACCCAGATGCCTTGTTACACAGTTCTGTATTTTTCGATCTTGAAGGGGTTTACGGCAAAGTAGAGTGGGCAGAAGACCTATACCGCTTTATCGCAAATCGCGCTAAAAATACACCGAAATTCCTTGCTAGCTTGGCGCGTAATGCCTTGTTACGTACGCCGCCACTGGGGTTCTTCAAAGAATTCGTGATGGAGCAAGATGGCGAGCACCGTCGTACCATTAACTTAAAACGCCGTGGTACTGCACCGCTTGCGGACTTGATTCGAGTACACGCTTTGGCGATTGGCTCGACCTCACGGAATTCGATCGATCGTCTTGATGATGTGATTAAGGCAGGCATCCTGCCGGATAAACGTGGCCAAGAGTTGAAATATGCCATGGAATACTTGGCGATGGTGCGTATCCGTCATCAGGTCGAAGATGTCGAAGAAAATCGTGAACCAGATAATAATATTGAGCCTGACACCTTGTCAGACATTGAGCGTCGCAACCTTAAGGAAGCGTTCAATGTGCTAAATAACAGTCAGCGCTTCCTTAAATACCGTTACCCATTTTCGTGAGAACACCACATGGCTCGTGTTGTTGATTCGTTTTCTTGGCATGAGTATCTGCGTGAGCAGGCAATGGATAGCCAAATTCCTCTGTTAAAAGATTTCTTTGCTTCTCAGGATTTTCCTGAAGAGTTGACCCTGGAGCAGGCTGAGTTCGTTGCCTTGGATTTTGAAACCACAGGTTTAGATCCGCTAAATGACGAAATTGTTAGCATTGGTTTGGTGCCATTCACCATGCAGCGTATTAAGGTGGCCAAGGCAAAGCACTGGATTGTGCGTCCTAAATGTCAGCTAAAAGACGACTCAATCGTCATTCACGGGATTACCCATTCCGAGATCATGAATGCACCTCCGATTGCCGAAGTGCTGGAAGAGGTGATTCAGGAGTTGAACGGTAAAATAGTGGTGGTTCATTATCGCTATATTGAGAGTGAGTTTCTCAATAGCGCAGTGAAGCGAGAGCTGGGCGAAGAAATGTGGTTCCCGATGATGGATACCATGCATATTGAAGCGCAACAGCATCGCTCTGGGTGGCGCTGTAAATTAAAACGTCTGTTTGGTGCTAAACTTCCTTCCATTCGTCTAGTGGATAGCCGGCTAAGATACGGTTTACCTAGATATCATATGCACAGTGCCATGACCGATGCGATTGCAACGGCGGAGTTGTTGCAGGCACAAGTTCGATACCGTTTTCCAGAAACGACACCTGTTACAGAATTATGGCAATAACCTAACGGGTGAGTGCCAAACGGGTTCATTAATGGTGCGTAAGTGATTGATAATAGCACCAAAAAAAGGCAATCCTGGCGTAAACGGGACATTTTTTAACTTTACTGATACCAAATACGACTATTTTTGTCGTTTTGGTCAGAAAAATCATTTGTCGTTTTTTGTTAAAAAAGGTTTTATTGCTGTCGTTGCTGTGATATTCATAACGCAAAGGTCAATTAATATACGGGTTTCGTTTTGAGGCAATTTATGTCTCAAAACAAAATGAAAGTGAAGAGGCGTTCACCCAACAGCTACTGTCGGTCCGTCATAATAAAAATGGTGTTTATAGCTTAATTGGCCTGTTAATTGCTTACGCTATATATCACGTATAAGAGGGCACATTCATGGTCTCATCTTCCCCTACTACAGCGACTAGCAAAAAGAAAATCACTCGTGTGGGTTTCCTTCTGTTAGACAATTTTACAATGATTGCATTGGCGTCAGCTCTTGAACCACTGCGTATGGCTAACCAGCTATATGGAGAAGAGCTGTACAACTGGCATATGATTTCCGAATCTGGTGAACCTGTGGTTGCCAGTGATGGTTTGAGTTTGTCTGCCGATACATCAATCGCCGAATGCCCAGAGCTTGATATGATTATTGTTGCGGGTGGTTTAGATATCACACGTGCCTTTACTTCAAAACAAGTCAGCTGGCTTCAGCAGCGCGGGCGTAAAGGAGTTACGCTAGGAAGTATTTGTACAGGAGCGTACGTACTTGCACATGCAGGTTTGTTGGATGGTTACAATTGTAGTGTTCATTGGGAATGTATGACTGCTTTGCAGGAAAGCTTCCCGAAAGTGCGTTGCAATAATCGTCTGTTCTCAATGGATGAAGGTCGCTTTACCGCAACAGGCGGAAGTGCACCACTAGATATGTTCTTAACCATCATTGCTCGTGAGCACGGTGCTAAGCTATCTGGTGCTGTTTCAGACATGTTTATTTGTGATCGTATTCGTAGTGAATTCGATCAACAGCGTGTTCCTCTTCGTCAGCTAAACAAAGGTGGTTGCAAACCTAAGCTTGTGGACGTCATTGAATTGATGGAAAACAACTTGGAAGAACCAATCGATCTAGACGAATTGGCAGCTTTTGTTGACGTATCACGCCGTCAACTTGAGCGTATGTTCCACAAGTACTTAGACTGTTCACCATCGCGTTACTACTTACGTTTACGTTTGGATCGTGCGCGTCAGCTGTTGAAACAATCTAGTATGTCCATCGTGGAAATCTCGGCAGCTTGTGGTTTTATCTCGACACCACACTTTAGCCGTTGTTACCGTAAGCATTTGGGGATTTCTCCACGTGACGAACGTAAAGTAGCTTGGATGGGTAACATAACACCAGCTGAGCAAGGTGTTGGCAGCTTGGTATACATGCCGCATTCAACCCATGCGCTAAACAACGCACACTCTGAGCCAAGCTTTGGTTCAATTGCGATGTAATCTTTAATCATCAGAGCTGGTGATTGTCATAAAAAAGGGAGTCTGAATAAGACTCCCTTTTTTGTGCTTACAAAACACGCGTGTTATTGAGTGTTTCGTTTTGAAATAAGCGGCAATAAAAAAGCCACTTGATTTTCATCGAGTGGCTTTTGGGTATCGCTTTGTTAGCTATTCAGCTAATTATAGTGACGCTAGAGCCGCGTTGAAT
This sequence comes from Marinomonas sp. HM11-D, assembly GCF_057626615.1. NCBI lineage: Bacteria > Pseudomonadati > Pseudomonadota > Gammaproteobacteria > Oceanospirillales > Oceanospirillaceae > Marinomonas > Marinomonas sp. HM11-D. The sequence continues at coordinate 126,869 of NZ_JBMMKT010000005.1, forward strand.
GTCGCACTTGGGCGCATTACTTTAGCAACGTCTTCTAGGTTCATGTGGTAGTAACCTTCTAGGTTAGCAGCTGAACCTTGAACAGCGTTTAGCTCGGCAACGATTGTCGCTTCGTTTTCAGTCAGAGTTTTGGCTAGTGGTGCGAATTTCGCTGCCAATGTAGCGTCTTCTGTCTGTGCTGCCAATTCTTGAGCCCAGTACATAGCTAGGTAGAAGTGGCTGCCGCGGTTATCGATATCGCCTACTTTGCGAGAAGGTGACTTGTCGTTGTCCAACAGTTTTTCAGTGGCTTTGTCCAAAGCGGCTGCCAGTACTTTTGCCTTAGCATTGTTTTGCTTAATGCCAAGCTCTTCAAAAGAAACCGCTGTCGCAAGGAATTCACCTAGAGAATCCCAACGTAGGTAGTTCTCTTCTAGAAGCTGCTGAACGTGCTTAGGAGCAGAACCACCCGCACCTGTTTCGTACATGCCACCACCGTTCAACATAGGTACGATAGATAGCATTTTTGCAGACGTGCCAAGTTCCATGATTGGGAACAAGTCAGTTAGGTAGTCACGAAGAACGTTACCAGTTACCGAGATGGTGTCTTGGCCACGGATGATACGCTCCATAGAGAAACGGATCGCTTCGTTGTAAGACATAACGCGGATGTCTAGACCTTCAAGATCGTAGTCTTGTAGGTACAGTGCGACTTTCTTGCGTAGCTCGTTGTCGTGTGCACGCTCTTCGTCTAACCAGAACACGGCAGGCGTGTTAGAGTTACGAGCACGAGTAACACCTAGTTTCACCCAGTCTTTGATCGCAGCGTCTTTGGTTTGACATGCACGCCAGATATCGCCTTTCTCAACATCGTGTTGCATTAGGACATTGCCAGCCGCATCAACTACACGCATAACACCGTCTGCTTTCGCTTCGAATGTTTTGTCGTGTGAACCGTATTCTTCTGCTTTTTGCGCCATCAAACCAACGTTTGGTACCGTACCCATAGTGGTTGGATCGAATGCACCGTTAGTTTTACAGAAGTTGATCACTTCTTGGTAAATGCGCGCGTAAGTTGACTCAGGCATTACTGCTTTAGTGTCTTTAGTCTTGCCGTCACGGCCCCACATCTTACCTGAGTTACGGATCATCGCAGGCATAGAAGCGTCTACGATTACGTCAGAAGGTACGTGTAGGTTAGTGATACCGCGTACAGAGTCTACCATCGCGATTTCAGGACGGTGCTCGTAGCAATCGTGGATCGCTTGTAGGATTTCGTCTTGTTGAGACTGAGGTAGTACTTTGATTTTATCAAGCACGCTACCTAGACCGTTGTTAGGGTTAACGCCGATCTCTTTGAATACGTCGCCGAATTTATCCCATACTTCTTTGTAGAATACGGTTACCGCGTGACCGAACACGATTGGGTGAGACACCTTCATCATGGTCGCTTTCACGTGTAGAGACCACATGATGCCCGCTTCTTTGGCTTCTTGTAGTGATTGCTCGAAGAAGTCACGTAGTTTGCCAGCGCTCATGCGCATGCTGTCTAGCACTTCGCCTTCAAGCATTGGCAGTGTTTTCTTAAGCTCTACGTTACCTGCTTGGTCAACGAACTCAATACGCACGTCTTGTGCCTTGTCCATTGTTACAGATTGCTCAGAAGAGAAGAAATCGCCGTCACGCATGTAGTCTGCGTGGGTTTGCGAAGTTTTCTTCCATTCACCCATAGAGTGTGGGTGTTTGCGTGCGTAGGCTTTTACTGCCGCGGGTGCACGACGGTCAGAGTTACCTTGACGTAGTACAGGGTTTACCGCACTGCCTAGAAGTTTCGCGTAGCGTGATTGAACTTCTTTGTCTTCTTCTGTTTCAGCAACTTCTGGGTAGCTAGGTACATCGTAGCCTTGGCTTTGAAGCTCTTTGATTGCAGCAGTTAGCTGAGGAATAGAAGCTGAGATGTTTGGTAGTTTGATGAAGTTTGCATTTGGATCAGCCGTCAATTCACCTAGGAAAGAAAGGCCATCTTCTACGCGTTGATCTTCAGGAAGACGATCAGAGAAAGCTGCAAGGATACGGCCTGCTAAAGAAATATCCGTAAGTTGTAGCTCGATGTCTGCTTCTTTCGCAAATGAACTAAAGATTGGCAGAAGAGAAGCTGTTGCAAGTGCCGGTGCTTCGTCTGTCAACGTGTAGTAAATCGTTTGTTTTGACATGTAATTCCCCTAACATTTTGGCTAAGTTAGCCGCTTGGATAGAAGGTGACTTTTGGCCGCCATTCTCTGTAATCAAATCGAGTTTGATTAAAATTTTGGTCAATATACTACCCCAAGAAGGGCCTTGAGAAATATTGACGTCGAATATAGTCAAGATTGATCTGAATGATTGTCATGAATGTAGGGGGGTAAAAGCAAGAAGGCAATGTTGATTTGCCTACTTGCTTTACTGGAAAAAGGGGGATTTAGAAGCGATTTTCCAGTTGTTTCATTAGGGCATTGCGTTTGAAGATCAAATGCCAGCGTTTGCCGCCCACTTGACGCCACAGCATAGCGGCACGAATGCCAGCCATCAGTACGGCACGCACTTGGTGCGCTATGTGTGGTTGCTGTAAGAAGCGACTGTCGCCATGAACCTGAATACGAAATGACAGCTTGCTCAACGTATCTTGGTACATACCTGAAATGCCTGCTACCACATTCTCGTGCATGACATCGTCGTAATGCTCTAACTGGCGTTCGAGTTGCCCTAGGCGCTGGCCAATGGCGGACAGCATGTCGGGTTCTTTGCGCAGTTTAGATTCAAGGTGAATCATGCTCAGAGCATAACGAATAGTATCTGGGTTGACCGCATCGCGGTTCTTGCCCATGACTTCTTTGGCAATACGTCGACCTAAGGCGAGATTGCCTTGACAGTCGAATGCACCACCATAGATGTCTTCGGTCGCTTTGGCGTTGACCACTAGAATGCTGTCTAACAAAGGCTTGGCGTAATTCGTATCCAAAGTGCCTTTGCGCGCTAAGTTCGCTACCAGTTCTGCGGCTTGAAAGATCGCGGCCAAGGCAATGGCTTGCTCTTTTACATCATGCTGCATGAAATCCTCCGCTTAGGGCGCAATGGTTACTTGTTAAAAGCTACGTTAATGATGCCGCCGCCAAGACAGTGTTCCCCGAGGTAGAACACCACAGATTGTCCTGGAGTAATCGCACGTTGCGGCTCTTTAAAGCTTACTTCTACGCGACCGTCGGCTAGTTCAGAAATGGTACATTCTTGGTCTGGCTGACGGTAACGGCACTTCGCCATGCAGGTCAGAGGCATGTTTGGTTTTTCGCGCGCTACCCAGTCAAAATTGTCGGCGATCAAGTGCGTCTTGAATAAAGACTCATGCTGGCCGCCTTGAGTCACCACTAGCACATTGCGCTGTAGATCCTTTTCCACTACGTACCATGGCTCATCTGGGTAGTTAGATAAACCGCCGATCCCTAAGCCTTGGCGCTGGCCAATGGTGTGGTACATCAAGCCGTGGTGCTTACCAATAATGTCGCCATCTAAGGTTTCAATATTGCCTGGTTGAGCTGGCAGATATTGCTCAAGAAAATCTTTAAAGCGACGTTCACCGATAAAACAGATGCCTGTGCTGTCTTTCTTGTTGTGGGTGATCAAGTCGAATTCTTCGGCAAGACGGCGTACTTCTGGTTTTTCCAGTTCACCGACAGGGAAGAAGGTACGGCCAATTTCATCTTTACCCACCGCATAGAGGAAGTAGCTTTGGTCTTTGTTGTTATCCAATCCTTTCAGTAGCACTGGCTGACCATCAATCTCACCACGGCGCACATAGTGGCCTGTGGCAATATAATCTGCACCAAGCTCAAGGGCGTATTCTAGAAATGCTTTGAACTTGATCTCTTTGTTGCAAAGGATATCTGGGTTAGGTGTGCGACCGGCTTTGTACTCTTCAAGGAAGTGTTCAAACACATTGTCCCAGTATTCTGCCGCAAAGTTAGCGGTGTGCAGATGGATACCTAATTTGTCGCAGACCGCTTGTGCGTCGGCGAGGTCTTCTTTTGCGGTGCAGTACTCGGTTCCGTCATCTTCGTCCCAGTTCTTCATAAACAGGCCTTCCACTTGGTAGCCTTGTTGTTGCAAAAGTAGGGCAGAAACAGAGGAATCCACACCGCCGGACATGCCAACGATGACTTTAATTGATGCGTTTGGGTTATCTTTACTCATGATCTCTCTCTAATAATGAAAACGGGGTAAAGGCCCGTCATTAGAATGTAAGGACGTATTGTAGCTGAAGGTCGTGGCTAGGTCTTTAATTCGGATCGATATGGCGATTGTTAATCATATTTAGGTCATGTGCCTGACCCTTTTCATAGTCATTGATGCACTGCAAAATCAAGGGGCTACGCTGCGGTAGCGCTTCAATTTGCTCTCGCGTAAACCAGTCAGCGCCTAAGATATCGGGATCTAATTCATCCGTAATATGTTGTTCTGCACGGCAGATGACACAGACGCGATGATAGGTATCGGCGCCTGCAAAGGGGGTGAAGGCGTAAATACCCAGAATTGTTTCTGGGGTCACTTGCCAGCCCGCTTCTTCAAGGGTTTCGCGAATGACGGCTTGTTGCAGTGTTTCCCCGTTTTCCACGTGCCCCGCTGGTTGGTTGAGAACGATCTGACCGTCCTGCATTTCTTTTACCATGAGGTAGCGGTGTTTGTCCGCGATGAGGGCTGCGACGGTGAGATGGGGAAGTTTTTCGCGCTTTTTCTCGTTCAAAATCTTTTACCTGTTCCGCTAATGTGTCAGTGAGCTTTACTTCTACATAGGAGCCAGGTGGAACATTTTCAACCGAATAGGGGCCAATTTTGGCGCGAATCAAACGCAAGGTCGGAAAGCCAACGTGAGCTGTCATACGTCGTACTTGGCGGTTTTTGCCCTCGCTAATGGTGAGCTCAATCCAGCTGGTAGGGATATTGGCGCGCTCACGAATAGGTGGTATTCGATCCCATACATCTGGCGCTTCCATAAGACGACATTGAGCGGGTTTGGTCATACCATCTTTGAGTTCAACCCCTTTGATAAGGGCTTGAATGGCGTGCTCGCTTATCTCGCCTTCTACCTGCACCCAATAGGTCTTGGGCATTTTGAACTTAGGGGAAGCGATCAGATGCTGCAATGGGCCTTGATCGGTCAGTAGTAAGAGCCCTTCTGAATCATAATCAAGGCGACCTGCAGGGTAGACGTCCGGCACATCAATATAGCTTGCTAGGGTATCTTTATCGCCCTCGGCAGAGAATTGACTGAGTACTTGGAAGGGTTTGTTTAGTAGCAATAGCATGGTGTGCGAATCTTCAAAACGATAAGTTTTGGATGCTAAAAAGCACCTCTGAGATGATCAATCATATCAAAGGTGCCCAGAGAATGTTGAGGCAATTGCGTTTAGTGCCGTTACGCGGATTGAGCGTCGCTTTGCTCGGCTTTGCTTTCGGCTGCAACAGGAGTAATGTCTGTAGCGTGCAGCCCACGTTTTCCTGGGGTGACATCGAATGTCACGGATTGACCTGCTTTAAGCGTCTTATAACCTTCGACATTGATCGCAGAATAGTGGATGAACAAATCTTCTTCAAAGCTGTCTGAAACGATAAAGCCGTAGCCCTTTGCGTTGTTAAACCATTTAACGGATCCACGATGCATGAGTCACTCCTTAAATACTCTTATGGCTCGATTAGCCGAACCGCAAATAAACGCTGATAATGAATTCGGTACAATCTATGAGATCAAAGATCTGTTAAACTCAAGCGACGAAAGCACAAGGGTTGAACTGTCTAACTTTTGACCGCATGTAGTTGAGAGTAGAACTCTATTGTGGATTTGTAAAATTTCTTATTGTTTTCCACTTTCTGGTAAGTCAGGGATTGAGAAAATACGTATTAACGTGAATATTTGTAGTGTTTGAGGTCCGGGATGTTTGCATCAAAGCAAATTAGTCTAAATTTAGAGGACGATGATAACGACCATTCATCGGTAGCGATTGCACCAGATGAGACTGAGCTTAAGCCACCCTCTATGTACCAGGTGGTGCTCTTTAATGATGATTACACGCCAATGGATTTTGTCGTGTTTGTTCTCCAACGCTTTTTTAATATGGATGCAGAGAAAGCTCAGCATGTAATGATGGAAGTTCATACCAAGGGTAAAGGTGTATGTGGAATTTACCCCTACGGTATAGCTGAAACCAAAGTAGCTATGGTGCAGCAGTTTTCAGAGCAAAACGAGCACCCCCTAATGTGCGACCTGCAAAGGGTTGACTGATTTATAGTGAGGGATAAGCGATGCTAGACAAAGAACTAGAACAAACCTTGAACAGTGCTTTCAAAGCCGCTCGTGATAAACGTCATGAATTTATGACCGTTGAGCACCTTTTATTGGCTTTGATCGACAATGCGGCCGCAGCAAAAGTGCTTGAAGCGTGCGGTGTAACATTAGAAATCTTGAGCAAGGAGTTAGAAGAGTTCGTAGACAGCACAACACCCCTTATCCCAGAAAACGATCAAGAGCGTGAAGTGCAGCCTACGTTAGGCTTCCAACGAGTATTGCAACGTGCTGTGTTTCACGTGCAGTCTTCTGGCAAACGTGAAGTCACTGGCGCGAATGTCTTAGTTGCCATTTTTAGCGAGCAAGAAAGCCAAGCGGTTTACCTACTACGTCGTCATAATGTGGCGCGTATTGATGTGGTGAATTTTGTTGCCCATGGCATCTCTAAACTAGGTGGTGCTGCGCCGGATGATTCGGTGGAGCAAGAAGACGAGGATGGCGAAGATACTGCAAAAGCGCCATTGCAAAAATACGCCACAAACCTAAATGAAGAAGCGAAAGCGGGGCGTATCGATCGTTTAATCGGCCGTCAATACGAAGTCGAGCGCGTAGTGCAAACCCTATCGCGCCGTCGTAAAAACAACCCGCTACTAGTGGGTGAATCCGGTGTTGGTAAAACAGCCATTGCTGAGGGCTTAGCCAAACGCATCGTCGATGGTGAAGTGCCAGATGTGATTGCTGACGGTATTGTTTATTCGTTGGATCTAGGGGCTTTGTTGGCGGGTACCAAATACCGTGGCGATTTTGAAAAACGTTTAAAACACCTACTTGGTGAATTGAAAAAATTGCCCAACGCGATTTTGTTTATTGATGAAATCCATACCATTATTGGTGCCGGTGCGGCGTCTGGTGGTGTGATGGATGCGTCGAACCTGTTGAAGCCAGCCCTGAGTTCTGGCCAATTACGTTGCATTGGTTCCACTACTTTCCAAGAGTTTCGCGGCATTTTCGAAAAAGATCATGCCTTGGCACGTCGCTTCCAAAAAATCGATGTCAATGAGCCAAGTGTGGAAGATACCTACGAAATTTTGAAAGGCATCATTGGTTCCTTCGAAGAACACCACAAGGTGAAATACGAGGATGCAGCCCTAAGAGCGGCCTCTGAGTTAGCTCAGCGTTATGTGCCGGATCGTCATATGCCGGATAAGGCGATTGATGTTGTGGACGAAGCAGGTGCTTATCAGCGCCTACAGCCAGAAGCGACGCGTAAAGAAACCATTACCGTTGAAGATATCGAAGACATAGTGTCTAAAATCGCTCGTGTGCCGGTGAAAGCGGCCAGCTCCGATGATCGTAAACTACTCGGTAATCTTGAGCGCAACTTGAAAATGGTGGTGTTTGGTCAGGATCAAGCGATCGAATCACTGTCTGATGCGATTAAGTTGTCTCGTGCGGGCCTAAAAGCCGAGCAGAAACCAATCGGTTCCTTCTTGATGGCGGGTCCAACTGGTGTAGGTAAAACTGAGGTGACGCGTCAGCTGGCGAAAATCCTTGGTCTTGAGTTGATTCGCTTCGATATGTCCGAATACATGGAGCGTCATGCGGTGTCGCGCTTAATTGGTGCGCCACCAGGTTACGTGGGTTTTGATCAAGGTGGTCTATTGACCGAAGCGGTGACCAAGAATCCACACAGCGTGGTGTTGCTGGATGAGATTGAGAAAGCACACCCAGAAGTCTTTAACTTGTTACTGCAAGTGATGGACCACGGTACGCTCACAGATAACAACGGCCGCAAAGCGGATTTCCGTAACGTGATTCTGATTATGACGTCGAACGCGGGGGCTGAGCTGTTGGCGAAACGTTCGATCGGTTTCTCAATGCAAGATAACTCAACCGATGGTATGGAGGTGATCAATCGAACCTTCACACCGGAATTCCGTAACCGTTTAGACGCTGTCATTCAATTTAAACAGTTGGATGAGCAAGTGATCTTCAATGTGGTTGATAAGTTCTTGGTAGAGCTGCAAGCACAGTTAGACGCTAAAGGTGTCTTGATTGAAGTTTCTGATACAGCTCGAGGTTGGTTAGCTAACAAAGGCTATGATCGTCAAATGGGGGCTCGTCCAATGGCTCGTGTGATTCAAGAGCATCTGAAGAAACCACTGGCGAACATGATCTTGTTCGGTGACCTAACTGAGGGTGGTGTGGTATCTGTGTCTTTGGATGAAGAGAAGGACGAATTGGCGTTCTCTGTTCGTAAAGAGGCTGTGAGCTGCTAAATCCACAGTAGGACATCTATGGATGTCCTACTGCCTAACATGCAAAAAGGCCGCTTAACCTATGGGTTAAGCGGCCTTTTTGTTATCGCGTTCTGGTTTTAAATTAACGAGAACGGTAAACGATGCGACCTTTCGACAAGTCGTAAGGTGTTAGTTCAACCTTTACTTTGTCGCCAGTCAAAATACGAATGTAGTTTTTGCGCATCTTACCAGAGATGTGCGCCGTCACAACGTGACCGTTTTCAAGTTCTACGCGGAACATAGTGTTTGGAAGGGTATCGACAATCGTACCTTCCATTTCAATGCTGTCTTCTTTTGCCACAATCAGTGTCCTGTTCTTAATTAAGGTTAAGCATGATCTCGCTATTTAGGCTAGAAATAGGCTTGTGATTGGCGAGTTTGCTAAAATTTTCGGCGTATTTTGCCCAAAATGGCCCGAAAAAGCAAATTTAGACCGCAATATTAGTAATTGGCAAGGCCCTTTCATGGTTTGCCAACGCGATCAACTCATTGTTTCGGGTTGGATTAGGGATCAGATCCTGCAAGGCTTTGACAAAGCTTGCTTTGGACATCATCTGCGCCCCAAGGGATGTTAGGTGCTCAGAATAAACTTGGCAGTCGATTAATTCAATCCCAAGCTCTGGTGCTAACTGACAGAATTGCCACAAAGCCACTTTAGAGCCATTGTCCTTCAGGGAAAACATAGATTCACCGAAAAACATCTTGCCCATAGCAACACCGTAAAATCCGCCCGCCAGCTCCCCATCAAGGAAGGCTTCCATGGAAAATGCGTAGCCTTGCTGGTTCAGTGCGCAATAAGCATTGATCACATCATTTGATATCCATGTGCCCTCAGCATTTGCGCGTAACTCTCGGCAAATTTTGATTGCTTGCGGGAAGTTTGCATTGATCTTCCAGTTCCAACCGCCGCGTTTTAGGGCTTTTCGCAGGGATCGACTTTCATGAAAGTCTGTAGGGCTTAGGGTACAGCGCTCTAGTGGATGCCACCAGAGAATCGGATCTGGATCGCTATACCAAGGAAAGAAGCCATGTTGGTACAAATGAATTAAGCGCTCCGGCTTTAAATCACCGCCAATAGCGGATAAACCTTCGGGATCATGCAAGGCCTTAAAGGGGTCTGGCGTGTCAAAAATAGACTCCGTGAGCAGAATTAACTCGGGTAAGTCTTTAGTCTCATTTGTACTGTTTTTGGGCATGATGGGTACTGTCTTTACGTGCATTTGTGTCTTTATTATCCATATTTTTTGCCTTATCTGGCTAGTGCTAGTGGATAATATGCACTCTTTCTAATCTATTTGTGACGATAACGTACACAAAGTGTCATTAAGCCGCATGTATTTACGCTTTGATATAATAAAAGGTCGCTTTAGACATGAAAAAAAAGAAAAAAATGCAAAAAAAATTCAAAAAAAGTGTTCATAGTGCTTGACCAGCCAAGGAAAACTTGGTTTTAATCGGTGTCAGTCCAGAGTGGCGCAACAAAGAAACTCATTGCAAACAACGGACTAAAAATTTTTCGGTGTTGTGTGATTGTCACAAAACTGAAATTGAATGGTTTTAGTATGCCTGTCGTTGACTTATCAGCGTTTCTTTGAAAAGGGCATAAAACCTTTCAAAAAGGTCTTGAGACCGAACATATATAATTAAAGGGGAATCTTGAATGAAAGCGATTAAACTAGCTTCTGTTTTCGCGGTATCTGCAGTTGCTGCAGCTGTATCTACATCTACTTTTGCACTTGAGCCAGTTTTCCACGGTGAAGCGGGCATCGAGTACGTAAACTACTACGGTGATTCTAAAGATACTGGTGATCTAGTAGATGGTACTGATCTAGGTGAGATCGAACTTTCTGTAGACACTGGTGTGGTTTACGCTGAACTTGAAGTGAAAACTGATGGTAAAGACGAAGGCACAGACTTCAACTTCGAAAAACTATATGTAAAACAAGGTGCAGTATCTTTCGGTCGTTTTGATGGTTCTGTATCAGCTGGCGCATTCATGGGTATGGATGAGATCGCTGACGGTATCGATCTAAACGTTGGTAAGGTAGATGGTTCTAGTGCTACAGCTTACCGTCAAGGCGATACTGACAACACTGGTATCCGTTACAAAGTTGCTCCAGGCCTAACTGTGGCTCTAGAAGCATCTTCAAATGCTGGTACTGAAGATTCTGAAGTTGGTGGTGCTATCTCTTACATCGCTGATCTAGGTGGCGTTAAGCTAGGTATTTCTGGTGGTGTTCTAGGTGATGCGAATGCTGTTAACGTTGGTGCTCAATTCAACGCTGGTCCAGCAACTATCTCTGTAAACTACGGTACAGGTGAGCAAGGTACTGATATCACTGATACTACTGTAGATGTTGAAGAAGCTGGTTTCGGTATCGAATTCGCTGCAACTGATGCGCTAACGCTTACTCTTCAGTACGCTAAAGACCTAGAAGCAGCTAACGGTGCAGATGACGACGGTACTTACTTCATCGCTGAATACGCTGCTGGCGACCTAACTTACTACTTCGAAAACTACAACGGTGTTTTCGACGACGAAATGAACATCCTTGGTGTTAAAGCTTACTTCTAAGATTTCCCAATTTTAGTAAAAGCGAAAGCCAGCCCCTTCGGGCTGGCTTTTTTTATGGTAAGCTTGCAGCCTAAACATTGGTTAATAACATTGGAAGGTGGCTTTTGACACAAGCAGCAGAGCGTGAGTCTGTACGATCACTGGTCTGGGGAACTTTTGCGAAGCAGGCGGCTTTTATCGCGGCCATTTTATTTTTTCTTTTTTTTGCTTTCGCGACTTATACCTACAACCCAGACGATGCAGGTTGGTTTTATTCAGGCAGTGGTAATGCTACGCAGAATTCCATGGGGCCAGTGGGGGCCATGCTATCGGACCTGCTATCCGCATTTTTCGGTAATCTATTCTACTCATTGCCGCTACTATTCTTATTAGTTGCCTACATTCTATGGCGCAACCCTCATCAAATGATTCCTCTAAATAACGCCATTTTGAGTTGTGTGGGGAGTATTTTGTATTTAAGTTTCGGGGCTGCGCTTTGTTTCCTGCACACCGTGGGTAGTACGACATTGCAATTTGGCGCAGGGGGGATTTTAGGGCAGTCTTTAGGTCAGCTGTTATATCTCTGGATTGGCTACGACGGTGCGACCTTAGTTAGCCTAGCATTATTGGTACTGGCGGTTACCTTGTTGGCGCAGATTCATTGGTCGCAACTGTTAGAATTTATAGGTGAGAAAGCAGAATCGTCCTACCTTTGGCTAGCTCAGAAATTGGGCGGAACTGAAGATGATCCAGCAGAAGAAGCCACCTCCAAGAAAAAAGCTCAAGAGTCCCTTGAAGACGATCTAGAGAAACCAGCCATTTTCCGTAAGAAAAAGAAAGTGGACGAGGTTGAAGAAGAAGCGGCTTCTGATGAGTTCTTTGACGAAGACGATACAGAGCAAGTGTCTTTGTGGCAGAAAGTTAAAAGTAAATTTTCTCGTCAACCCAATGAAGACGACATAGAAACGCCCGTTAAGTCCCGTTCTGGTCATCAAGAACCTAGTTTTGGCGGATTGGACGTAGCCTTTGATGACGATAAATTTAATTTCAGCGATACGCTGTACGTAGAAGACGATGCACAAGAGATTAGTTTTGATGAGGTTTGGGATAAGCCGACTCCCAAGACTAAGGCAGCTCAACCGATAAATCGTTCTGAGTCTGTGAATAAAGCTATGAAGCCTGCTGTTCAGCCATCGCAGCCAGTAGTTGCTACTGAGAAAGTGACGGTATCAGCAGAGCAATACGATTTTGATGACATTGATGATACGTTTGATGAAGCAATAGCGCCGGCTCCAAGTAGACCAGTCGCCCCGAAAGCTTCTCAACCTCTGCCTGATATGCAGGCTAATAAACCGGCCGTAAAAACCTTATCTGAAGCGAAGCGCTTAGATGGTTTGGGAGGGCCTGCGACTGAAATTGAGCGAAGCGAAGCAGCCTATACACTTCCGGATCGCAGTGTGTTGACTCAGCCTAAGCCTAAACAAGGTGGCTATAGTGAAGAGGAATTGCTGGATTTATCTGCCTTATTAGAACAGCGCCTACTGGATTTTGGTGTCAAAGCGGAAGTGGTAGAAGTGAACCCAGGCCCGGTGATTACGCGTTTTGAAATCCAACCTGCGCCGGGGGTGAAAGTTTCACGTATCACCAACTTAGCCAAAGACTTAGCGCGCTCACTCAGTGTAATGAGTGTGCGTGTGGTCGAAGTGATTGCAGGGAAATCGACCATCGGTATCGAAATTCCCAACCAACACCGCGACACGGTGTACTTCTCGGAAGTGATCAATACACCTATGTATGACAATGCCACGTCACCGTTAACCTTGTCACTTGGGCATGATATCTCTGGTGAGCCCGTGGTGGTGGATTTGGCGAAAATGCCGCACGTGTTAGTCGCAGGTACCACTGGGTCGGGTAAATCGGTGGGGGTCAACGCCATGATTTTGAGCATGCTGCTAAAATCGACACCTGACGAAGTACGTATGATCATGGTGGACCCTAAAATGTTGGAGTTGTCTATTTATGAAGGCATTCCACATCTATTGACCCCTGTTATCACGGATATGAAAGATGCGGCCAATGGTTTACGTTGGTCGGTGGATGAAATGGAGCGTCGCTACAAGCTGATGTCTAAGCTTGGCGTGCGTAATATTGCTGGTTTTAACAAGAAGGTGCGGGAAGCAGCAGCGGCTGGACAACCGATTGAAGATCCATTGTGGACACCGGAAATGGCCATGTTCTCCGAGGATGGTGTAGCGCGCACAGTGCCATATCTAGAGCCGCTGCCGTACATTGTTATCATCGTCGATGAATTTGCCGACATGATGATGATCGTGGGCAAAAAGGTTGAGGAGCTCATTGCTCGTATTGCTCAGAAAGCCCGTGCGGCAGGTATTCACTTGATTTTGGCAACCCAGCGTCCATCGGTGGATGTTATTACAGGCTTGATCAAAGCCAACATTCCAACTCGTATGGCGTTCCAGGTATCGTCTAAAATTGACTCGCGAACCATTTTGGATCAAGGCGGTGCGGATCAACTTCTAGGCATGGGTGATATGTTGTATCTCCCTGCTGGTTTGCCGACGCCGATTCGCGTTCACGGTGCTTTTGTTTCGGATGAAGAAGTACATGCGGTGGTAGAAGAGTGGAAAGCCCGTGGTGAGCCTGAGTACATTACCGATGTTACGGTAAGCGCAGAGGAGCTGACCTCCGGTGGCGGTGAAGACCAAGATCCACTCTATGATGAAGCTGTGAAAATAGTGCTAGAAACCCGTAAAGCTTCTATTTCCTCTATTCAGCGCCGCTTGAAAATTGGCTATAACCGAGCTGCAAACTTGGTTGAGGCAATGGAATCTGCTGGACTAGTCGGACCAATGGGAACTAATGGTCAACGTGAGATTCTGATACCAGAATAAGGTATCGGCTCAATTAGGAGTATTTATGGCGCGTATCATTTATAGCTTAGGGTTGTTGGTGGCATTTAACGCGTGGGCGGATGCGCCAGCAGAACAATTAAGTCACTTACTAGACAATAACCGTAATGTAGAAGGGGAGTTTAGGCAGGTCACTTACAACGAGAAAGGTGACAAGGTTCAAAACAGTGAAGGTGTCTTCTTATTGGCGGCACCTAATCGTTTTGTCTGGGACACTGTTACTCCATTTCCACAACGAATCATTTCCGATGGCAAGTGGGTCACTATTTGGGATGTGGATTTAGAGCAAGCCACTCGTAAACCTTTTGCTGGTTCTGTCGGGAATTCGCCGGCAGCCTTATTAGGCAGTTCCGCAGACAATGCTTTAGAGCACTACAAAGTGTCCAGTACTGGCCGTGATAGCTTTAAGTTGGAGCCAAAAGAGCAAGAAGATTTGTTTGATACCTTAACCTTATCGTTTGTTAAGGATCATATCAGTGCCATGAGCATAAAAGATGTTTTAGGGCAAACAACCGTTATCGAGTTCTCTAATGTAGCGGGACATGATGGCGTATCAGAGCAAAACTTCAATGTTGACTTACCTGAGTCCGTTGATTTGATGATTGAGCAGTAATAAATGGATGACTTGTTTGCCTCGGATGATATCAACCCAATGGCACCTTTGGCGGCGCGCATGCGTCCGCAAACCCTAGATGAATATGTGGGTCAGCAGCACCTAGTGGGTGAAGGTAAACCATTGCGCAAAATGGTTGAGCGTCGTCAGGGGCACTCCTTTATTTTGTGGGGCACGCCTGGCATTGGAAAAACCACCTTTGCCAAGCTGTTCGCCAACTCACTGGACGCCAAGTTTATTGAGCTATCGGCGGTGATGTCTGGTGTAAAGGAAATTCGTGCCGCGGTGGATGATGCTAAGCAGTGGCGTCTGATGACACAAAAAGCCACCTTATTGTTTGTCGACGAAGTGCATCGTTTTAACAAGTCTCAGCAAGATGCCTTCTTGCCTTATATTGAAGATGGCACCTTTTTATTTGTCGGCGCGACCACTGAAAACCCCGCCTTTGAATTGAATTCAGCTCTTTTATCCCGAGCACGTGTTTATCGGCTGCAGACGCCAACGGTTGAAGATTTGTTGGAGGCCATGAAGCGCGCTCTGCAAGATCCAGTACGTGGGCTGGGGCAACACAATATTCAAGTCAGTGATCACCATTTAAGTATTCTGGCGCAAGCGGCCGATGGGGATGTGCGTCGTAGTCTTAACTTTCTAGAGATACTAGCGGATTTTGTTGAAGATGGCGCAACGGTCACCGATAAACAGCTAGAAGATGTACTAGGTGGCAGTATTCGTCGTTACGACAAGGGCGGTGATGTCTTCTATGATCAGATTTCAGCGTTTCATAAATCGGTGCGCGGCTCGTCACCAGACGGTGCTTTGTATTGGATGGCACGCATGCTCGATGGCGGTTGCGATCCGCTTTATATAGCAAGGCGCCTGTTGGCGATCGCTTCCGAAGACATTGGTAATGCCGACCCTAGAGCCTTGCAAATCGGCTTAAACGCTTGGGATATTTTCGAGCGCGTTGGTCCTTATGAAGGCAATCGCGCCATTGCTCAGGCGGCGGTTTATATGGCCTGTGCACCGAAAAGTAACGCCTTGTACAGAGCGTTTAGCCAAATCATGAGTGATGTGAAACAGCAGCCCAGTCTGGAAGTGCCAAATCATCTGCGTAATGCACCGACAAGCCTTGCTAAAGACATGGGTCATGGCGAAGATTATCGCTATGCCCATAATGAGCCGAATGCCTATGCGGCAGGGGAGTCATACTTGCCCCCCGAACTGGCTCATGAACGCTACTACATTCCAACAGATCGTGGTTTAGAGAAGAAAATTGGCGAGAAGCTTGCTTGGCTTGAGCAGCAGGACCAAATGAGTCCGTTAAAACGCTATCAAGACGAGGAAAGTTGGTAATGATCTATTTTATGATTGCCTTAGGGGGCGGGCTGGGGGCGTTGTCGCGTTTTGCCGTGGGCAAGTGGGTGAATAGCTTTTGGCAAGCACAGTTTCCGATGGCCACTTTATCTATCAATGTGGTGGGCAGTTTCTTGATGGGCATGGCATTTGTGCTGATCAGTGAGCGAGTACCGAGTTTAGAACCCCTGAGGCCGCTGATTATGATTGGTTTTCTGGGGGCTTTTACGACCTTCTCGACTTTTTCCTTAGAAATTGTCTCTCTAATGAATCAGCAGGCTTGGCTAAGTGCCGTAAGCTATTTATCATTAAGTTGTTTGCTAGGGATTTTGGCGTTGGCCGCTGGTATTGGATTAGCGCGTGCCTTTTAAGACCAACTCAAAGCAGTTTTAATTATTTAATTACATAAGGTTTTGTTGCAGCAATGTTAGACATTAAAGCTCTAAGGGCAGACCCAGCAGCGGTTGCCGTATTATTGAAGAAAAAAGGCTTTGATTTAGACGTGGCGGCTTTTTCTAGTTTGGAAGAGCGTCGTAAAGCAATTCAAATTGAAACAGAAACACTGCAACAGTCCCGCAACTCGGCTTCCAAAGAAATCGGGGCAGCGATGAAAGCTGGTGATAAAACGCTAGCGGAAGAGCTGAAAGCGAAAACAGCAACCCTAGGCGATGATCTGGCTGCGGCGAAAGCGCAATTAGATGACGTTCAGGCACAAATGGACGCGCTACTAGAAAGTATTCCAAACATTCCGCATGAGTCTGTGCCAGAAGGCACAAGCGAAGACGACAACGTAGAAATTCGTCGTTGGGGTGAGCCACGTACATTTGATTTTGAAGTAAAAGATCATGTGGATGTGGGTGCTGCATTGGGTATGCTGGACTTTGAAATGGCGGCTAAAATCACTGGCTCTCGTTTTGCCGTGATGCGCTCTGACCTAGCACGTTTACACCGCGCCTTGATTCAATTTATGTTGAACACACACATTGAAGAACACGGCTACTCTGAAATTTACGTACCTTACTTAGTCAACGCAGCGTCACTGCGTGGTACAGGTCAGCTGCCAAAATTTGAACAAGACCTGTTCAAAGTGCCGGTTGATAAAGACAGTGGCAACAGTGATCTATACTTGATCCCAACTGCGGAAGTGCCAGTAACGAACATTGCTCGTGATGAGATTCTGAACGATGCTGATCTACACCAGAAGTTTGTTGCGCATACGCCATGCTTCCGCAGTGAAGCGGGCAGCTACGGTCGCGATACGCGCGGTATGATTCGTCAGCACCAGTTTGAAAAAGTAGAGCTTGTGCACATCTGTCGTCCAGATCGTTCTACCGAAGCGCTAGAAGAGTTGATTGGCCATGCAGAAACCATTCTACAGAAGCTAAACCTACCTTACCGTACGGTGGTGCTATGTGGTGGTGACCTTGGTTTCTCTTCACACAAAACCTACGACATCGAAGTATGGCTACCGGGTCAGCAGAAGTACCGTGAAATCTCTTCTTGTTCAAACATGTGGGATTTCCAAGCGCGTCGTATGCAAGCGCGCTGGCGTAACCCTGAAACAGGCAAGCCAGAGTTGGCACATACATTGAATGGTTCTGGTCTAGCGGTAGGCCGTACTTTGGTAGCCATCCTTGAAAACTACCAAAATGCCGATGGTACTGTGACAGTGCCAGAAGCGCTTGTGCCATACATGGGTGGCAAGACGCTGATCGGTTAATTCGGTTGTGCAATATGCATTCAAAGGCTCCGCTTGCGGGGCCTTTCTATTTGAGATAAGAAAAATATGACAGGTAAAGTATATTTAATCGGTGCAGGGCCAGGGGATCCGGACTTGTTGACGATGAAGGCGCATCGTTTATTAACTGCAGCGGATGTGGTGCTTTATGACCGTCTAGTGGGTGAACAAATCATTGCCATGATTCCTGAGACCGCTGAAAAGCTGTATGTTGGCAAGGCGAAGTCGTTACACAGTTTGCCACAAGAAGAAATCAATGCCTTGCTGGCGTCAAAAGCCAAAGAAGGCAAGATAGTGGTGCGCTTGAAAGGCGGTGATCCATTTATCTTTGGCCGTGGCGGTGAAGAGCTAGAAGAGCTGGTGATGGAAGGCGTACCGTTTGAAGTGGTACCGGGGGTCACAGCTGCCGCCGGTTGTGCCGCCTATGCCGGAATTCCTCTCACGCACCGTGATTACGCGCAATCGGTACGCTTTTTAACGGGCCACCTAAAAGATGGTACCACTGAGCTGCCTTGGGATGAGTTAGTGCATCCAGCCCAGACTTTGGTTATCTACATGGGCTTAACGGGGCTGGAATCAATCAGTCAGTCTTTGATTCGTTTTGGTATGCGTCCTTCTATGCCGGTAGCGATTGTGGAGAAGGGCACGTCGAAAGATCAGCGCGTGTTTACTTCCACTATGAAAGACATTCATCAAGTTGCTTTAGACAATGAAGTGAAATCGCCGGCCTTGTTGATCATTGGTGAAGTGGTTACATTGCAGAAAAAGCTGTCTTGGTTTGGCAAATAGTGATCTAAAAGAGTGCAAAAGGCGGCGTGTGCTGCCTTTTTTGTGTCTTGTTTAAGCGCCTGTTATAGGCAGTTAGCGGGCTTGGGTAGCCCTGCGATCTTGGCGGCTAACTTTGGTGGGCTGCCAGGAAAAAGTTTCATCAAATAAATGCTTTTGCCTTTATCTGCGCCCAACTCTTTGGTAACGGCTTTGACTAGTGGTCGCATCGCGGGCGATACCTCAAATTGCTCATAAAACCCACGTAGCACACGCAGTATTTCCCAATGGGCATCGGTCAACTCAAGTTGCTCTTTAGCGGCGATTTCTTCCGCTAGGGCTTCACTCCATTGGCTTAAGTCTAGTAAGTAACCTTCTTCATCAAATTCTATGGTTGCCATATTGCACCTTACCAAGCGACGATTTTGGAATATTGTTGTGTGAGTTCAACCCACTGTAAGTCGGAAATAGCCTCGCCGATAGTAGATTCAATGCCGTAAGCGCTGAGATCTGTTTGTCGCAAACATACTTTGACTTGCTGCGCTTGTAAGGTTTTTAGCTGCTCAGGTTGTAACAAAGCACGCATAATACCTGCTTCTAAAAGTAGCACGGCATCACCAGCTTTAAGTGATGCCTGCCAATCCTGTTCAACACTACTAGGGTATTGGCTTTGGTTAATCTGATATAGCTTCATGGTACCCCCTAAAAGCGATAAATATGTTGGTGTTGTTCAAGCATATCGAGCCACTCGGCTGAGTTAAGAGTTGTGACTCCTGACCATAACGACGCTGAGGAAGGGTTTTCTTCAGTTTTGATATACACCTTGTCGATATCGTAAAACTCAAGGCCATCCAGCAGTTTATGCAAATGCTTGCCTTGTCGAGCAGTAGGTTGTTGCTGTTCGATAAGAAGTGCCAAGGCATCCCCTGTAACGGCAATGCTGATGGCTTGCTCGAAAGTACCAAACACCAGCGCTAAATCTAACGCTTCTTTGAGAGTCGTGCTGCCATAAGGTGAGCTAGATAGGTAAATTAAAGTGCTCATATTATTTAAACCTCAGCACGCGATCGGACTCTAAAGTGAGGCTAATTAGGCTGCCAAGACCTTCTAATTGAAAACCATCGGCTAGATTGAAGTGCTCGACTTCATGGCGCTTGGCTTCGGCTTCGTTAAGTTCACCGCGACGCAGTGCTGCAGCAATGCAAACATACAGCGGGACATTGTGTTGCTTGGCAAAATCAGCCCATTCTGTGCGAATGTTGCATTCATCTCGTGGTGGCATGGCAAGGGTGTTGGCAATCGCAACGGCTTCTTCGTAAAAGAAAATACCTTGAATGCTGTGCTGCCCATTTGAGATTGCCGCTTCAGCGAAGTCGAGTGCTGTATGGCAAGCACGGCTGGCGGTGGGGCTACCGGTAATAAAAAGAGAGTAGTTCATGCTGTTCTTGAGTAAATAAAGCAAATTTTACACATAAAAAAGGCCGCAGTCTGCGGCCTTTTAAAACAGGAGGAGCGATTAATCGTCGCTTGCCATGCCAAACAGTGACAATAGGCTTAGGAACATGTTGTACAAAGCAACATAAAGGTTCACGGTTGCCATAATGTAGTTGGTTTCACCACCACGAACGATCTCACTGGTTTGTAGCAAAATCACCGCTGCAGAGAACAGCGTAAAGCCAACCGAAATAAAGATCTGTAGTGCTGGTAGCTGGATAAAGAAGCCAGCGATCATGGCAAACAATAGAGCAAAAAAGCCGACTGTTAAGAAGCCGTTAAGGAAACTAAAATCTTTCTTAGAGACTAGTGCGTAGGCAGAAAGTCCAAGGAAAGACAAACCTGTCATGCCTAATGCGCTCATGATTAACGTTGCGCCATTGGACATGCTTAGGTAAGCATTTAGGATTGGGCCAAGGGTTAAGCCCATAAAACCGGTTAACGCGAACACACACAATAGGCCCATTGCGCTGTTGCGACATTTGTAAGTTAGGAAAAGCAAACCATAGAAACCCACTAAAGTGAGAATCAAGCCTGGGTGTGGCAAGTTAAACGCCATGCTAATACCGGCAGTGAAGGCACTGAAAAGCAAAGTCAGCGATAGTAAGCCATACGTATTGCGCAGCGTTTTATTGGCCGCTTGGGACGTATGTGTCGAAAGGGCATCTGTGTAGCGCATGATAAAGGTTCTCCTAGTTAGATTATCCTGAAACCTATGACAGACTATGCGGGCGTAAGTTCCAAAGTTCAATCAATAAATCTGTCTCACAAACGAACACGCCCGCAAAAAGCGGGCGTGTAGGGAAATTTGTTAAATGAATCAATGTTATGAAGCGACAGCCGCTTTATGATTACCTGAGGCTTGTTTGGTTTTGTGTTTGTCCACTTGGCGGGCAAGTTTCTCAATCATGCCATCAATTGCATGGAACAAACGATCTTCAGATGAAGCAGTGGCAAACAGTTCTTTGCCTGGCAAGTGTATTCGTGCTTCTGCTTTCTGTTCTTTACTGTCCTGAATAAGCGTCACGTTGACTGAAGTGATCTGATCACTCAATTTAGCAATTTTGCTCATTCGTTCATTGATGTGATCTTTGATAGCTGGAGTGATGTCGACGTGGTGACCAGTAATATTTATTGTATACATACAACTTTCTCCTCAGTAAAGTTGGCCGATTGTTGAAGCCAGAAAGGCGTCTAACTTCGCGGCACATTTCCAGCATAGGAGTCTAAAAATTCCCTGTCAACAGGATTTCATTGTAAAGAAATGTGCCTGTCATAGTTTTGTGAAAGTCCTATTTTTTGCGCTTGATTCATGCCTAAAAAGCGAGTTATCGTGCTAAAAGCTTTGCCGTTTGGTAAACTGAATAACCCCGAATGAAATGGTCGTATCTATGGCTGCCCCAGATTTTCTGTTACCCGTCTCGTTTAACTTAGCCTGTGAACTTGGCCTTGAGGAAAGTGTTTTACTGACCTACTTGCAACAAAAAGCCCACCATCTTGGTAATCGCCAGATGAAAATTTCTCATAGAGAATTGGTCGATATGTTGCCTTTTTGGACTTCTCCTTATGTAGTACGTCTCTTGAGCAGCTTGCAAATGGCGCAAGCGTTACAGTTCCGTCGTACAGAAACTGGTCTAGAAATATTGCTAGAGCAACAGGAAGGGCAACGTTCAGCCGCACCGTCGACAGCGCGTACTCGCAACGTCGAGGCGCCTCAACAAGCGACAAGTCCACAAAATGATGAGCTGATGAGTAAACTGTCTCGTCTACAAAACGAAGCGTCAGATAAAGCCAGTGCACCGCAAGCACAGTTTACTCAGCGCTCACGTACATCGACGATGGCAGAAGCTCCGACACCAGTGATGCCTTCGTCAGCACAGGATCGTCGAGGATTATCGGATTTTGATCTATACCTAGAAGCAAAGGAGCGTACGCGTCAGCCTGATCAATGGCTTCCAGAAGACGCTACCTTTGAGCAAATTCAGCAGGCGGGTATTGAGCGAGCCTTTGCAGAATCCTTACTCGCTGAGTTTTTGTTACGCATAAAAGAACAGCGTAAAAATGTTCGTACTTGGAACAGTGAATTTTTCAAATACGTAAAACGTCAATGGCAATACAAGCAATCGGATCGTCAATCCTATGAAGGAACCGCAACCTATTCAGCAAATACTAAATCCAATCGCGAGCAAGTTAGCAACGCCCTCACCAACATCCACGACACAGACTGGTAGTGAGCGCGAACCAAACCAAGCCGCGCAGGAGGCAGAGCAGCGTACTCGTGTATTGGTGAATATGCTGTTTGCGCGTTTTAAGGCGATTTATACCCATAAATTTGCCTCGGCTTATGCTACGACGGAAGAAGTAAAGCTTGCTAAGAGAGAGTGGGCGATTGCATTAAAAGGTTTTCAAGAACCATTATTGGCTTATGCGGTAGAGCGCACGAAAGAAAAGTATGCCTGGCCGCCAACTATATCTGAGTTTTTATCGGTGATCCAAACCGCCTATCGCGCTTATGGTCTACCTGAGCCACGTCAGGCCTATATGGAAGCCTGCAGTTGTCGTCATAAGCCTCAGGAGAAAGCTTGGTCTCATCCTGCAGTGTATTTTGCCGGCGCAGAAACCGGTTGGCATTTCTTAAGTACGGAAGATGAGCGCACTTCGTGGCCAGTTTTTGAAAAGCATTACACCGGTTATGTTGATAAAGTCATTAATGGCGAGAAACTGGTGATTCCAAAACCTGTGATGATCGAAGATAAATCTGCACCGGTATTGGAGTCATTACTTGCAGAGATTGCTGATGCATTGCAAGTAAGTGAAAGTGATGTAGCACCACATTTGTACTATTTATATAAAACACAGGGTACAAAAATCCGTGCGCAGTACCGTGAACGTGCGTTAGAAGCGTTGGCAAAATTGGGGTACAAAGGGAACTTACCTAGTTAGAAAAAGCATAAAGCTTCTAGGGTGATATAAGCTTTTGGTTATGACTTTAACAAAACACTACAAAGCGATCTTGAGTTAATCTGAGGGGTTAGCGTAAAGAGCAATTTTCTGTCGTTATCTCTTACAAATAGCTACCTTAAGTAAGAGATTATTACTGTTCGCAAAGATTCGTAAACGATAAAATTGTGTGTTGAGTTTCATGCTTTAAATGAGGTAAAGATGCGTAAGGTTCTGATCGTCGATGATCACACCATGGTGTGTGAAGGGATAAAGCGTGTCATTGAAGACATTCCAGGGGTACTAGTGTGGGGTAGTGTACACAGTGGTGAAGAAGCCCTGAAGGTGCTGCGTCAGGAGCACATAGATGTTGTTTTAATGGACGTACATATGCCTGGGATCGGCGGACTGGGGGCTACCTTAGAAATTGCGCGCTTACACCCGAATACCAAAGTGATTGCGTTGTCTGCGATTGACGATGCTCCTTATCCAGCTAAAATGATGGAAGCGGGCGCGAGTGGTTATGTGGCCAAGGGCTCTGACCAATCAGAATTGGTAGAAGCATTGGAAACCGTGTTCCAAGGCAAACAATACCTATCCCGTGTTGTGGCACAAAAAGTAGCGCTGGCGAAAACCTCTAAAAATGGCAGTGATTCGCCGTTCGGTGAGCTGTCTGAGCGTGAGCTGCAAGTGGCACAAATGATCGTTGATTGTGTCAAAACCAAAGAAATTGCCGATCGTTTAAACGTTTCCGATAAAACCGTCAGTACCTTCCGTAAGCGTATTTTTACAAAATTAGACATCCAAAGTGATGTTGAACTAGCACGTTTAGCCATGCGCTATAACGTTTTAGGCCTCGTATAAAGGTAAATTAGTGTCCCAAGATTTCGATCCTAAACACTTCGTTCAAAACCTCACAACACGCCCTGGCGTTTATCGAATGTATGGCAAAGGAGAATTGCTATACGTTGGTAAGGCAAAAAACCTCAAAAATCGAGTGTCCAGTTATTTTCGTGCTACAGGGTTAACGACTAAAACGATGGCATTGGTGAGTCGCATTGATGCCATCGAAATCACGGTGACAAAAAGCGAAACCGAAGCCTTGTTGCTTGAGCAGACTTTGATTAAGCAACATCGTCCGCCCTACAATATTTTGCTGCGTGACGATAAATCTTATCCTTATATTCTCATTTCTAATCATGAGCATCCGGCGATCTTATTCCGTCGTGGTGCTAAAAGCACAGAAGGCAAATTATACGGCCCCTTTCCAAGCGGTGTGGCGGTCAAGGAAAGCCTGATTGCCATGCAAAAGGTATTTCGGGTGCGTCAGTGTGAAGATTCTGTTTATGCCAACCGCACACGCCCCTGTTTGCAATATCAAATTAAGCGTTGTTCCGCCCCTTGTGTGTCGTTGATTAGTGATGCGGATTACGCTGAAGACGTGCGTCACGCGCACATGTTTATGCAGGGCAAAAACCAAGAATTGACGTCGGAATTGACAGAGCAAATGTCGGCCGCAGCAGCGGATATGGAGTTTGAGCGCGCGGCGGCGCTGCGTGATCAAATCATTCAGTTAAAGCACGTACAAGAAGAGCAGCATGTCTATGGCCAAACGGGTGATGCGGATGTGATTGCGGCCTTGATTCAACCGGGCGGTTTCTGTGTACATGTGATGATGGTACGCCAAGGCAAAGTCATTGGTAGCAAAAGCCATTACCCGAAAATGCCGATTGAGATAAATGAATCAGAATTGTTGTCTTCATTTATCGCACAGCTATATATCGGTGGCTCTCAAGAATTACCTAAGTCTCTTATCTTAAGTCATGAGATTGAAGACCAAGAAGCAATTGAAAATGCCTTGCTGGAAACCACACAAAAGAAAATCGAAGTCACCAGTAATGTGCGTGGACAGCGAGCCCGTTGGTTAGATTTGGCCAAGCTAAACGCTGAGCAGGGCCTACAGGCGCGCTTAACTGACAAGCGTAATCATTTTAGTCGCATTACCGCATTGCAAAAGGTGTTGGGTTTTAAAGAACCGCCGTTGCATATGGAATGTTTCGATATTTCCCACTCCAGTGGTGAAGCTACCGTGGCGTCCTGTGTGGTGTTTGGGCCTGATGGTCCAGACAAGAAACGTTACCGCTCTTTCAACATCGAAGGTGTTGAGCCTGGGGACGATTACGGTGCCATGCATCAAGCGTTAACGCGCCGTTATAAGCGCGTTAAAGAGGGTGAGATTCCGGCACCCGATGTGTTGCTGATTGATGGTGGTAAAGGGCAGTTGTCACAAGCCGAAGCGGTGTTAAAAGAGCTTGGCTTGGTCGATATCTTCTTATTAGGGGTAGCGAAAGGGGATACCCGTAAGCCAGGCCTTGAAACCCTGTACATAGGGTCTAAAGAAGACGAAGTGGTATTGCCGCCGGATTCATCCGCTTTGCACTTGATTCAGCATATTCGTGATGAGGCGCACCGTTTTGCAGTGAAAAATCACCGCCGTCGTCGTGATAAAAAACGCCGCCATTCGGCGTTAGAAAATATTCCAGGTATTGGTCCCAAACGCCGTAAAGATCTATTGACCGCCTTTGGCGGTTATCAAGAATTGTTAGCGGCCTCGCAAGAGGATATCGCTAAAGTCAAAGGTATCGGTGGAAATAAAGCGCAAGAGATATACCTCTACCTTCATAAAAGTTAAGCTAAGCCCATCTTTAAGTGTTGGGCATTCTTTTTAAAAAGGCTTTTAATGAACATTCCAAACTTTCTCACGTCATTACGTATCTTCCTGATTCCCGTGTTAGTGGTGGTGTATTTCCTACCTTGGGAAGGGCGCTTTTATGCCAGTGCGGCCATTTTTGGTATCGCGGCGATCACTGATTGGTTGGACGGTTTTCTGGCCCGCGCTTTAAATCAAACTACCCCTTTTGGAGCCTTCTTTGACCCTGTGGCAGACAAAGTCATGGTATCAGTGGCGTTAGTGGTCTTGGTGGCTGAGTACGACAGTGTATTAATGACCTTGGCCAGTGCCGTGATTGTCGGCCGTGAAATTGTGATTTCGGCGTTGCGAGAATGGATGGCTGAGATGGGCAAACGTGCCAGTGTCGCGGTGTCCTTTGTCGGCAAAGTCAAAACCACCATGCAAATGGTCGCGATCTTTATTTTGTTATCCAACGCACCTGATACAGGCTGGGCATACCTTGGTTTATTCGTTTTAGTGATCGCCGCATTGCTAACACTTTGGTCCATGTACATCTATCTGAAAGCCGCTTGGCCAGAGCTGACATCGAACGATTCCAGCAAAGGTTAGTTATTGTTGTATAAGGAATAATCTCTCTCGGTCGCTATTTGTACAATTTCAATAAAAGTGACTGAGAGAAGAATTTATTTAATATAATCCCTTGACGTATCGATCTATTTCTATAGAATACGCTCCATCTTTTGAGACGCGGGAATAGCTCAGTGGTAGAGCACAACCTTGCCAAGGTTGGGGTCGCGAGTTCGAGCCTCGTTTCCCGCTCCATTCTCTAAAGATTTACTGATTGAGGCCGGATGGCAGAGTGGTCATGCAGCGGACTGCAACTCCGTGTACGCCGGTTCGATTCCGACTCCGGCCTCCATTTCAGTAGAGTCTAGCCCGGGTGGTGAAATTGGTAGACACACAAGACTTAAAATCTTGCGATAGAAATATCGTACCGGTTCGATTCCGGTCCCGGGCACCATTTGGTGCCTTTTTGATTTTTAAGGCTAGATGATTTTATAGAGGCCGGATGGCAGAGTGGTCATGCAGCGGACTGCAACTCCGTGTACGCCGGTTCGATTCCGACTCCGGCCTCCATTTAAATCAAGTATCTCCTTGCTCCAGGTAAATCCCTTCTTTTCTTCTAATTGCCCTTAAATGTCAGCTTAACCTTGGCTTACATAAAATGGCTATGTCTATTTTGTCTATTCTCTTGCCAGTGATTTCTTTAGCTTTAATTGCTTAAATCCGACGCATTTAAAGGTCAATCTGCCTGAACATTGGCTTCCCAATACTGGCTATTGCCGCTGGAGTGATCAGTTTCTATACTGATAAGATGTTTCATTTTTAAGTCAGTGTTGGAGAGCATATGGCCAGTGGTTGGGCGCATGATGGCGCGGTACAAGATCAAATTGACGCAACAGTAAACTCAGCGGTCGAGCGTGCTCGTAGCCGCCTGACAGTCGGTGATAGCCTAGAGTTTTGCGAAGAGTGTGATGCTGAGATTCCTGAGCGCCGTCGTCAGGCGATCCCTGGCGTACGTCTATGCATTGCCTGTCAATCTGAATTTGAAAACCACGATAAAGCCCAAAGCATGTACAACCGTAGCGGCAGTAAAGATAGTCAGCTACGTTAATATTATTGCCTGCAAAAAAAAGCCCCGCATGAAGCGGGGCAAAGAACCTAGAGAGTGCTGCGATTAAACAGCGTTCTGACTCAATGAAGCGTTCTTGGTGATTACTTCATTAAGATGCAGCCATGTTTCAACCACGGTGTCTGGGTTGAGTGAAACACTTTCGATGCCTTGTGCTACCAACCAATCAGCAAAGTCCGCATGATCGGATGGGCCTTGGCCACAGATCCCCACGTATTTGCCTTTTGCCTTACAGGCTTCAATGGCCATTTTCAGTAGCTTTTTAACGGCTGGGTTACGTTCGTCAAACTTATCGGCGATCAAGCCAGAATCACGATCTAAGCCAAGCGTTAGCTGAGTTAAATCGTTTGAACCAATTGAGAAGCCATCAAAGAATTCAAGGAATTCATCGGCAAGCAGAGCGTTTGATGGCAATTCACACATCATAATGACTTTTAGGCCATTCTCGCCGCGCACCAAACCATGTTCCGCTAGCAGCTCAATCACCTGTTCCGCTTCTTCCAGAGTACGTACAAACGGAATCATAATTTGTACGTTGGTAAAGCCCATTTCATCGCGCACACGGCGCATGGCCTGACATTCTAAAGCGAAGCAATCGCGGAACGATTCATCGATGTAACGCGCCGCACCACGGAAGCCTAACATCGGGTTTTCTTCGTCAGGCTCAAACTGTGGGCCACCGACCAAGTTGTGGTATTCGTTAGACTTAAAGTCGGACAAGCGCACAATTACAGGCTTATCTGCGAAGGAACAAGCCAAAGTTGCCACGCCTTCTACCAGTTTATCCACGTAGAACTCAACTGGACCTGCGTAACCTGCGGTACGGAAAGTGATTTCTTCTTTTAAGCCCGCATCCATCTTGTCGAAGTTCAGTAGTGCTTTAGGGTGAATACCGATCATACGGTTGATGATGAATTCAAGGCGCGCCAGACCCACGCCAGCATTCGGTAGCATGGCAAAGTCAAAGGCACGGTTCGGATTCCCTACGTTCATCATCACTTTAACCGGTAGTTTAGGCATATTGCCCACTTCTGAGGTCACCACATCAAATGCCAAGGCGCCTTGGAAAACCACGCCCATGTCCCCTTGGGCACAAGAAACGGTGACTTCTTGACCGTCTTTTAGCGTACTGGTGGCATCGCCGCTACCGACCACTGCTGGAATGCCTAGTTCGCGGGCAATGATGGCAGCATGACACGTTCGGCCACCACGATTGGTAACAATGGCCGATGCCTTTTTCATGATCGGTTCCCAATCTGGGTCGGTGATATCGGTAACCAAAACATCACCTTCTTGAATGCGGTCCATTTCCGTAATGGAGCTAAGCACCTTCACTTTACCTGAGCCAATTTTATGACCAATGGCACGGCCCGTAATTAGCACTGGGCCAGTGTCTTTCAGGTTGTAGCGTTCCATGCTTTGCGTATTGGCTTGTGAGCGCACGGTTTCTGGGCGCGCTTGCACGATGTAAAGTTTGCCATCGATGCCATCTTTGGCCCATTCGATGTCCATCGGACGCTGGTAATGCTGTTCAATAATCATCGCCTGACGTGCCAGATCTTCAATTTCGTCATTGCTTAAGGCGAACTGATTTTGCTGGTCAAGGGTGACCGGTACTATCTTCACGAATTCGTCACTGTCAGCTTCAGCGTATTCCATTTTTTGAGCTTTACTGCCCAAGGTTTTACGCACGACGGCTGGTCGGCCTGCTGTTAGTGTGCCTTTATGAACATGGTATTCATCTGGATTGACGGTGCCCTGTACCACCATTTCCCCCAAGCCGTAGGCGGCGGTAATAAACACCACATCGTTAAAGCCTGATTCAGTGTCTAGGGTGAACAGCACGCCAGAAGCGCCAATATCACTGCGCACCATTTTCTGAATGCCTGCCGATAGGGCAACACCCTTGTGTTCAAAGCCTTGGTGGACGCGGTAAGAGATGGCGCGATCGTTAAACAGCGACGCAAACACTTGCTTGATGGTCAGCTTGACGTTGTCTAAGCCTTGCACGTTTAAGAAGGTTTCTTGCTGACCGGCGAAAGAGGCATCTGGTAAATCCTCAGCGGTTGCAGAAGAGCGTACCGCAAAAGATGCGCCTTGGTTGTCATTAGCAAGCTGAGCGTAAGCTTGTTCGATTTCTTGATTGAACTCGTCAGAGAAAGGGGCTTCTTCAATCCAGGTACGAATCTGCTTGCCTGCTTGTGCTAGAGCGTGCACATCGTCCACGTCTAGTGTGTCGAGCAAATCGTGGATTTTTTGGTTAAGACCACTTTCTTCAAGGAAGGATTGATAAGCATAAGCGGTCGTTGCAAAACCATTAGGAACTTGAATACCTAAATCGGAAAGGTTGGAAATCATCTCACCTAGAGACGCGTTCTTTCCACCTACTTCACCTACATCATCAAGGCGCAGATCACTAAACCACTTAATAAAATTGCTCACAGTGTACCTCAGCTTGTTACATTAAAATTATTATCGAGTCGCTGTTATTCACTTGCTAAAACCGAGCAAGTGAATTCATTGTAAGAAGAGGCGGATCAATGAATAAAATCGATTATTCGATGTTGTTTTATTTCAATCAGCTTTTTTAATGTAGTTGCTTTACACCAAAATGGAGGTGATTTGTGAAGGTTTATTTTGTGTCCGACGGAACAGCAATCACGGCGGAAGTGTTTGGCCAAGCCATGCTGTCCTTCTTTGATGTGGCAGTTAAACAGCAAAGTGTGCCGTTTTTATCGACCCTAGATAAGGCCCATGGCTTCTGTCAGCAATTACAAGAAGAAGCGGACAAAGGTGAGAATACCTTGGTGTTTTTCACCATTTCCGACCCGCAAATTCGCGCTGTGATAGAGTCCTGTGAAAGCCATTGTTACAACATTTTTGGTGATTTATTGTCTCCAATTGAGAAAGCGTTAGGGGTGCCCGCGCAGCCCAACGCGCAAAAAGCCCATGGTATTAAAGAGGGGATTTATGACGGCCGTATCGACGCCATTAACTACGCCTTAGCCAATGATGATGGGGCGTCGGTTAAAAATTATGATGAAGCGGAAATCATTCTGTTAGGCGTGTCGCGCTCTGGTAAAACCCCCACAAGTTTATATTTGGCGATGCAATACGGTATTAAGGCGGCTAACTATCCTTTAACGGAAGACGACTTCAATAGCGCAGGCTTACCCAAAGTGTTGAAACCCCATAAACATAAGTTGTTTGGTTTGACCATTGATCCCGAGCGGTTGCATCAAATTCGTACCGGACGTATGGCGGCCACTAAATACGCCTCAGCGCGCCAATGTCGTTATGAATTGGACGAAGTAGAAGCCATTTATCGCCAAGAACGCATCCCATTTTTGAATACCACCAGGCTGTCGGTGGAAGAAATTTCCACCAGAATCATGGCTGAGATGCATTTAAGCCGAAATCGCGGCTAGGCCAAAGAGGGCTTAATCTATCGAAGAAGTTGATTGATCGGCTGTTTTGAGTGTTTTCTGATCTAAATTAAATGTTTTTAGTCATAAAACCGTAGCAGAAAGCGCCTTTAGATAGGGCTCGATCAGGTAAGAGTGACACGGATATCGCGGTTTTGTAGTGTTATTACCAAGATGATCCTTGATTGAAGTTGCAGCTATGATGAAGATTGTCATGCTGGTTAGAGAGTATTTTTTAAGAATAACTTATACTTACCCGCATTAATAAACACACAATAAGAAGTGCGCAATGACGTGCTTCTGTTAATAGGACGGTACCGTTTGAGTAAAAACAACATTCAAGACCCATTTCGAGATCGGGAAGCATCAAAATATGACAATCCCATTCCGAGTCGCGAATACATACTAGAGCACATCGCCTCGGTGGGTCGTCCTGTTACT
Source organism: Marinomonas sp. HM11-D (assembly GCF_057626615.1). Lineage (NCBI taxonomy): Bacteria > Pseudomonadati > Pseudomonadota > Gammaproteobacteria > Oceanospirillales > Oceanospirillaceae > Marinomonas > Marinomonas sp. HM11-D. The sequence continues at coordinate 158,099 of NZ_JBMMKT010000005.1, forward strand.
CACCCAGAACTTTGTGAAGCGTTTGGCTTAAAAGATGAAGATTCCATCGAAGCTGCGCGTCGCCGTTTAATTGCCATGTGCCGTGATCATCAGCTGGTCAGCAATTTTGATGATGCTTATTCTCCTATCGTAGAAAGCGATTTGATCGAAGGTTACGTGCAAGGCCAAAAAGATGGCCATGGTTTCCTATTACGCAAAGACGCCGACGACGTTTTCTTATCACCACGCCAAATGCAATCGGTAATGGATGGCGATCTTGTGGTCGTTCGCCTATCGGGCAAAACCATCAAGGGTCGCTTGGACGGTGTCGTTGTTGAAATCAAAGAGCGTAAGCACAGCACACTGGTGGGCCGTTACTACGAAGAAAGCGGCTCAGCGTTTGTGACGCCAGAGAACCCACGCATTTCCCAAGACATCATGATCGAACAGTCTTCTGGTCTATCACCGAAGCATGGTCAATATGTCTTGGTGGAGATCGTCACTTATGCCGAGCGTCATGTGGCCGCGAAAGGCATCGTGAAAAAGATCTTAGGTGACTTTATGGCGCCAGGTCTTGAGATCGATGTGGCGATTCATCAATACGAGATTCCGAATGAATGGCCAAAAGAAGTGCTGCAGCAGGTCAGTCATTTCACCACTGAAGTCGCGGAAGAAGACAAGTTGAATCGTGTTGATCTGCGTCAAACGCCATTTGTGACCATTGACGGTGAAGACGCTCGTGACTTTGACGATGCGGTGTACTGTGAAAAAACACCGGGTGGCTGGAAGCTGTTTGTTGCCATTGCTGACGTATCGCATTACGTGAAGAAAAACTCTGCATTGGACGAAGAAGCCATCTTGCGTGGTAACTCGGTGTATTTCCCAGGTCGCGTTGTACCAATGTTGCCAGAAGTACTATCGAACGGTCTGTGTTCATTGAATCCGAACGTGGATCGTCTAGCCATGGTGGCAGAAATCTCTTTGACCACTCGCGGTAAGATGCGTGGTTACAAGTTCTACGAAGGTATTATTAACTCCCACGCTCGTCTGACCTACTCAAAAGTAGCCAAGATGATTGAAGCGGAGCCTGATGATCAAGGCCTTGAGCTACGTGAGCGTTACAAAGATATCGTTTCTCATATTGATGATCTCTACGGCCTGTACCAAGTACTGCGTGCGTCTCGCGAAGAGCGTGGTGCGATGGACTTCGATACGGTGGAAACCCGTATGGTGTTCGATCAGAACGCTAAGATTGAGCAAATCGTGCCGATTGAGCGTAACGATGCCCACAAGCTGATCGAAGAGTGTATGTTGTGCGCCAACGTCGCTTCCGCTGAACTACTGTTGAAAGCGAACTTGCCAGCCTTGTTCCGTATCCACGAAGGCCCGCGTGAAGAGAAGCTGTTAGCTCTGCGCACTTACTTGTCTGTGCTCGGTCTTGAGTTAGGCGGTGGTTTGAAACCCACACCAAAAGATTACGCTGACCTTGCTGATAAAATCCGTGATCGTGCCGATGCCCGCAGTATTCAAACCATGTTGCTGCGTTCTATGTCGCAAGCGGTGTATCAGCCTGATAACGTTGGCCACTTTGGTCTGGCATACGATGCTTACACCCACTTCACTTCACCGATTCGTCGTTACCCTGACTTATTGGTACACCGTGCGATTCGCTATTTGATTCGTGGTGACGGCGCGCCAAAAGTGGCTCAAGCTTACAAAGTACCTGGCTCAGTGACGTTAAAAGCGAACAAGATCTACGGCTATGACGAAGCGGCCATGGATGAGTTGGGCGACAGCTGTTCGGTAACGGAACGCCGTGCTGACGAAGCCACCCGTGATGTGGAGTCTTGGTTGAAGTGTCAGTACGTTGAGCAACATCTAGGTGATGAGTTCAATGGCATTGTGACCGCGGTAACGCCATTTGGTTTGTTTGTTGAACTAGGTGGTCTATACGTTGACGGTCTAGTGCACGTATCCGGTTTAGGGGATGACTACTTTGTCCACGACCCTGAGCATCAAGCCATGATTGGTGAGCGTACCGGCAAAGTTTTCCGTCTAGGCGAAAAAGTGCGTGTTACGGTATCCGGTGTGAACCTTGAGCAACGCAAGATTGACTTGCAAATGCTACAAGGCCGTCCAACGCCGAAAAAACGTATGGATCGCGACGAGTTGTCTGAGCTAGAAATGCAGCTAGCACAATTACCACCGATGGAATTAGGCGGCCGCGTGAAGCCGAAAACTCGCCCAGATCGTGAAGGTCAAAAGGCGCCAGCGGACGAAGAGTGGGGCAATAAGCCGAAGAAGTCAGGTAAGAAAAAAGACGACGGCAAAGGCAAGAAACCGCGCTTTAAGAAGTCTTCTAAAGCTTCGGCGTCAGCAGGTAAAAAACCTGCTACGGCTAAGAAGGCGACTGGCACCAAAGCTAAAAATGCTAAGCCTAAGGCTAAAAAGAAAAAGAGTAACGCCAAAGCGCGTGTTCGCGATTAATTAGACCAATAGAAAGAGTGTGTTAGCCAAATGGCAGATTTAGATTGGGTATACGGCATTCATGCCGTAGAAAACGCGCTAGGCCAAGATGGTAAAGTGAAGGAAGTGCGCCTACAGGAAGGGCGCGACGACAAAAAGATGCAACGCATTATCAAGTTGTGTCAGTCGCAGAAAATTCGTGTTAATCAGGTGCCACGTCGCGACTTGGATCAGCTGTTTAGCAAAAGCAAAGAACGCATTGTCCACCAAGGTGTAGTAGCTCTGGCAGAAGTCACCAAAACTGGTGATGAGAAAGATCTAGAGCGTTTGGTGAAAAACCTAGATGCTGTGCCTTTGATTGTGATTTTGGACGGTGTGACCGATCCTCATAACCTAGGTGCTTGTCTACGTAGTGCCGATGCAGCGGGTGCCCATGCGGTGGTGATTCCGAAAGATAAATCTGCATCGATCAACGCGACAGTAAGCAAGGTAGCTTGTGGTGCCGCGGAAAGCATGCCAGTGTTTTCGGTGACCAACTTGGCTCGTACCATGAAAATGTTACAAGACCTTGGCGTATGGATCTTCGGGACCGCAGGGGAAGCCACGCAGACGCTATATGAGCAAGACTTAACGATTCCTACGGCGATTGTTATGGGCGCAGAAGGCGATGGTATGCGTCGTCTGACTCGTGAGCAGTGTGATTACCTGATTAAGCTGCCAATGGCAGGGGTAGTGACAAGTCTAAACGTATCGGTTGCCACCGGTGTGTGTCTCTATGAAGTTGTGCGTCAGCGTGCGGTAAAAGCAGGTTTATAACCTGCTTTTTTATGTCTGAAACCTTTGTGAGGTGCCTGTGTTAAAAGCCTTCCAAGTGGCTCCTTTGAGCCGTGAATTAGACCAAGATATCCAACACAAAATCGATTTCAAAACCAAACCCCCAGGTTCTCTAGGTGGCTTAGAGCGCATCGCTTTTCAAATGGCGCGCATCCAAAGAACACTTGTGCCTAAGCTTGAAAAAGCACAAATGCTGGTGTTCGCCGCAGATCACGGTGCCGTGGACAAAGGCATCAGTGCCTTTCCACAAGAAGTGACACCACAGATGGTGGCGAACTTTTTAGCCGGTGGCGCAGCGGTGAGCGTATTTTGTCGTCAACATGATGTGGCGCTAAAAGTGGTGGATGTGGGTGTGAAAGTCGATATGCCCGATCATCCTTTGCTGTCAAAGCGTAAGGTTGCTTACGCCAGCCAAGATTTCTCCGAACAGGCGGCTTTAACGCTCGATGAAGTGAATCAAGCGTTAGCGGCAGGGGCTGAGGAAGTCGATGCGTGTCAAAACGCCGATATTTTATTGTTCGGTGAAATGGGCATTGGTAATACCGGCGTGTCTTCTTGCATGATGAGTGCAATCACTGGCACCCAGCCAGAGCAAACCGCAGGTCGTGGCACCGGTCTAGATGAAGCGGGCGTGTCAAAAAAAGCGCAGATTATCGCTGCGTCTCTTAAGCGTGCCGAGCAAGCGCTAAACAAACCGGTGGGTGAGTGGGCACCTTGGGAAGTGGCAACACAGGTGGGGGGCTTAGAAATCCTCGCTATGTCAGGTGCCATGCTGCGTTCAGCGGAGCTGGGTAAGCCGTTTGTGGTGGATGGCTTTATTTGTACCGTGGCGCTGTTGTTTGCTAGTAAATTACAGGCGGCGGTAACGGATTATGCCATCTTTGCCCATCAATCTAACGAGCAGGCCCATCAAGCCTTGTTGCAGTACTTTAACGCGGAACCGATTCTGAAATTGGATCTACGTTTAGGGGAAGGCTCAGGTGCCATCTTAAGTTATCCGATTATCAAAAGTGCCGTGGCCTTCTTTAATGAAATGGCCAGTTTTGAATCAGCAGGAGTGAGTAATGCGTCTTGATCTGGATTGGCAAGGCTTTAAACGATCACTGGCGACCTACACGAGAATCCCATTAAACATCGATTGGGATACCACTAAAAAGCACACGCCAAGCGTGTGCTTTTTGCCATGGGTGGGCGCTTGGGTAGCACTGTTCAGCGCTTGGCCACTGTTGTTTAGTGGCTGGTCGCCAGAATTCCAAGCACTACTGATGATGCTAAGCGCGGTGCTGCTCACGGGTGCATTTCATGAAGATGGCTTGATGGATGCCTGTGATGGCTTAGTCGGTGGCTGGAATCAAGAACAACGCTTAACCATTATGAAAGACTCCCGCGTGGGCAGTTACGGTGTGTTGGCGGGCATCTTCTGTTTCGCCATCAAATGGTGGTTACTGAGTCAGTGGATTACCAAGTCACTTTGGCAAGACGGCATGTTGTTTGTGTTACTCGGTTGGATCACTGTGCATGTGGCCGCGCGCTGGTTGCCGTTAGGCATCATGACCACGATGAATTATGTCAGTTTAGGGCAGAGCAAAGCACAGTCCATGATTGCTGATATCAACATTCGCGGAGCTGTCTGGATAGCCCTATCGATGGCTTTCATTATCACGCTCATTGGTATCAGTGCCTGGTTCTCTATTTTGTCGGTATTGGTAATGGCTGGCTTTGCCTGTGGCTTGTATCTGTGGCGTCGCATCAATGGCTATAACGGCGATACCTTGGGCGCAGTGGAACAAATTGGCGAGATCTTGGTATTGTTTACCTTGCTAGGATGGCAAGCTTAATGAAGTTGTTGCTGTTGCGTCATCCGAAGCCGAATGTCGAACAAGGCTTATGTTATGGTCAAACGGATGTGCCGCTGGTGACCGATTGGCAGCAGGATGCTGAGGCGATTCAGGCTTGGTTGGCGCAGCAGTTTCCGGAAAAGTCTTGGCAGTTTTACCATAGTCCGTTGCAGCGTACGCGATTGCTGGCAGAGGCGCTGAATCCAGATTCAGCGCCAGTGGATGCGTTAAAAGAAGTGGATTTTGGCACTTGGGAAAATCGCCTTTGGAGTGATATTCCAAAAGCGGAGATTGATGCTTGGCTAGAGGCGTTAGTGGATGGGGCGCCCTATCAAGGAGAAAGCTTGGTCGAGTTACTAGCGCGAGTGATGACTTGGTTTGAAGGTATTAAGCAGGCTGACCAAGACACGGTATTGGTCACTCACTCAGGGGTGATTAAGGTATTGGTCGCGTCTTTGTGTGACATGCCGTTAGCACAATGTTTTCGTTTCAATCCTAGTTATTCAAGCATTACTGAGCTGGACATTGGCGACGGCTATGCCATGCTCAATCGTTTAGGCGCAGGGGACTGGGTAAAATAGGAGCTTAATATGTTGCTCTATATGCTGGGCATGATTGGTATTGCGGCGTTTGCCATCACCGGCGTGATTTCGGCCGGGCGGCGCAATATGGACATCTTTAGTATCGTTTTATTAGGGATGGTGGCATCTCTAGGGGGCGGTACCATTCGAGACGTGGTGCTAAGAATGGACTCGGTATATTGGGTCGAGGACACCTCTTACTTATGGGTAGCGATCGTCTCGTCGATGTTTGCCTTCTTTGGCGTGCGAGTGATTGAGAACCGTCAGCGCGTGTTCCACTATGCCGATTCCTTCGGTTTGGCGCTATTTACGGTGGTCGCCACGGAGAAGGTATTAAGCCAGGGATTTTCCCCCATTATCGCCATTACCATGGGGGTGATTACGGGTGTCGCCGGTGGGATTATTCGAGATTTACTGAGTGACCGTGCGCCGCTCGTTTTGGGTAAAGAGTTCTACGCCACGCCTGCGTTTTTAGGGGCCATGTTGGTGGTGCTACTGGAACAAAATCTGCCTTGGCATGAATATAACTCGATTTACGCCACCTTCCTTATCTTTATACTGAGAATCCTCGCGATTCATAAAGGCTTGTATTATCCAAGCTGGTTACTATTCAAAAAAAGAGATTCATAACAATGGAGAGAACCCCAGAACAGCAAGCGCAAATCGAGATGGCCAAGCGCTTGAAGAAAAAAGAAGTGGTGGATAAGAAAATTGCCGCGGCCACCGAAGAGCGTGGCGTGTCGATTTTGCTAACCGGTAATGGCAAAGGTAAAAGCTCGAGCGCGTTTGGCACTATGGCGCGTGCGTTAGGTCATGGCCACAAAGCGACCGTGGTGCAGTTTATCAAGGGCCGTAAGGAAACCGGTGAGCAGCTGTTTTTCGGCCAGCACCCGCAAGTCGATTTTCATGTGATGGGCCATGGCTTTACTTGGGAAACCCGTGATCCAGAGTTAGAGCAACAGGCCGCCAATCAGGCCTGGGAAGTCGCAAAGCAGGCCCTAGCGGATGAGAACATCGACTTTGTACTGCTGGATGAAATTACCTACATGTACAAGTACGGCTATCTTGAAGTAGCAGATTTGATTCAAGCGCTAGCCCAGCGTCCAGCTCATCAAAACGTGATGATGACAGGCCGCACCGCTCCACGAGAGCTATTAGACAGTGTTGATACCCACAGCAAAATCGCTAACGAGCGCCATGCGTTTGAGTCTGGCGTAAAAGCACAACCAGGTATTGAATGGTAAAATGAGAATATTTCTCATTTAATTGGACTTCTCTTCTTTTCTAGATGATAATCATTCCTATCAATAGGGAAGGAGGATTCCATGATTTACTGGCAGCATTTAACTCGTCAAGCAAATGCAGCACATTCTCGTGCCGCATACTCCGATGCCCTAGAGCTGGGGCGCAAAGCGTTAGCCTGCGCCGAAGCGACCTTTAAAGATGACTTTGCTAACGATGCTGAGTCTGCTGTATCTGCTGTGATTGTCAGTTACTTGAATCTAGCGGAAACATCCATTTCTATGAAAGAGTGGCTGCAAGCCAATGAATACTTTGAGCAAGGTGTTCATTTTTTGCAAAGCATCATAGTCACTCCCAATCTTCAGCCGGAGCATCGTGATCTTATCGAGCAAACGGCCAACCATATTCGTTTTGAATGGGAGCTGTTCTCACAGACTTACGGCAATAAACTGGCCGTGGCAAAACGCAGCCATCGAATCAACTGGCTGAAACAGCGGACTCAACCAGCACCAGAATGGCAGGTCAGTTATGGTTACTGATGCGCTAATGTTGGTGCTAGGCGCCATGCTCTGCTGGCAGGTCTGGTGTTTGCTCCAATCACATTAAGGTGTACATAAATGTAGACACTTTGTGATGGCCGATTCCTTTTCAGAATCTACAGCCCATAGAGTAGGGACATGGCAGCGACTAAAATACACACTCTATTGATTTATTGAGTGTGAGGTTTCCATGTCATCAGCGGTGGCGAATATTCAGCGACATACTAAGTTAGAAGATGTTCAAGGTATCCTCACCGGTACTATGCTGATTGCGTTGGGGATTAACTTTTACAATCAAGTCGGCTTAGTGACGGGCGGCACAGCGGGGATTGCGTTCCTATTGAATTATCTGACGTCGTTTACCTTTGGTCAGATTTTCTTTGTCATCAATCTGCCGTTTTACTGGTTGGCGATTCGCCGTATTGGCTGGGAATTTACCTTAAAAACCTTTGCATCAGTGTTCTTAGTTTCGGCCTTTACCGATCTGACGCCGATGTTCTTGCAATTACAGGATATCAATCCTGTCTATGCGACGGTGACCGGTGCCTTCTTGATTGGGGTGGGTTTTGTGGTGTTGTTTCGTCATAACGCCAGTCTAGGTGGCTTGAATATCCTAGCGCGCTACCTGTTCCAAACCCGTGGTGTACCGATTGGTAAATTCATGATGGCGGTCGATTGTTCCGTGGTATTTGCCTCTATTTTTGTCGTAGACCTTGAACTGCTGGCGATTTCGATTCTAGGGGCTGTGATTCTGAACTTTATGTTGGTGATGAACCATAAGCCAGGTCGTTACAGCGTCAGCTTCTAAACAGCTTTTCTAATCTTCATTTCTTAAACGTTGCGGGTCAGGTATGATGGTCATCATGCCGTTATGGCTCGCAACGTCGCTTTATGGCGGCTTAGCGTGCAGCAAACGCGCGTTATTTTTTATTCCAATCGAATGAGCCAGCCAAATTCCTATGTCAAAACCTTTCACCGATGCCGTTGTGCGTTTAGATTTTTATGTGTCCCATACCCTAGGTCTGTCCCGAAAAGAAGCCAAAGTAATGATTGGCAAGGGCCAGGTAAGCGTTAATGGCGCGCAAGTCAAAAAAGCCAACCATTCAGTGCAACAATCGGATGTTATTCATTGTCGTGATGAGCTATTAGCTTGGCCACAAGAAAAGTACTTCTTGTTGAATAAGCCTGCAGGCTATGTGTGTGCCACGGAAGATGGTGAGCATCCTGTGGTATTGGATTTGATCGCGGCACATGAGCAAAAGGATCTACGCGTGGTGGGCCGCTTGGATATGGATACCACAGGCTTTCTGCTGTTGACCACTGATGGTCAATGGTTGCACCGCATTACCTCGCCCAAGAGCGATTGCCCAAAACGCTACCGTGTTTGGACCGCTGAGGAAGTCAGTGATGCCGCGCTAGCCGAACTGGAGCAGGGCGTTCAGTTAAAAAGCGAAGAAGGTTTAACCAAACCTGCTAAAGCCGAGCGTATCGCCAGCAATGAGATCTTACTGACCATTAGTGAAGGCAAATACCATCAGGTGAAGCGTATGTTAGCGGCCACTGGTAACAAGGTTGAGCGTTTACACCGTGAGGCGATTGCCGAGTTGGCGCTAGGTGATTTAGCAGAAGGCCAGTACCGAGCGCTAACGGCAGACGAAGTGGCGCTGTTTTAAGCCGATACATTGATTTAATACTATTGATTAGAGACCCCAAAATGAGCGAAGAATTAAGCCTAGATCAACGAATTCAGCTATTAGCCTCTCCAGATGATGTACGTTTGGAGTATTTTGTGAATAGTGTGAAAGACAGCAAGGTTGTTTGGAGTTTGAGTAACGAAGACGGCTTTGTCATGGTAGAAACCGATGAAGGCGATTGCGTCATGGTTTGGCCGGATGCGGACTTTGCCGCGCAATGGGCGATTGACGAATGGGATGACTGCGAGCCAGTAGAGGTGTCATTGGAAACCTTCCAGAGCATGTGGTTGCCAAGTCTAGAGCAAGACAACATCACTATCGCTGTGTTCCCAAACATTGAAGATGAAGGCAAGTTAAGCAGTGCGGCTGAATTAAAGGCACTGTTAGCCGACGCCTAAGATTGAGTTAACTAGGGTGAGGTAAACTTTGAAAAATCAGCGCTTGGCGACGGAATTAGAGCAAGAGATAGCGGCATTTTTAGAGGCCAAGCGGTCTCTGATGTTAGCCGTAGTTGATGCGCAAGGTTTACCGATCGCTTCTTACGCGCCATTTGTGGCGCACCAAGGGGACCTCTATATTTTGGTGAGTGCGCTCGCGCATCACACTGCAGCATTGGGAAATGCTAACAATGCGTCGGTCTTGATCATTGCTGATGAAGCCGATTGCGATACTGTATACGCCAGAAGACGTTTACAGTACGACATGGTCGTCGAGTCTGTGGTTCGAGATAGCGAACACTGGCAAATCATTGGAGAAGCACTGTTGCAGCGTCACGGTGACATTGTAGCCCAGCTGCTGCAATTGGGTGACTTTCAAATGTTTAAGCTAAGTCCACGTAGTGGGCGTTTTGTTAAAGGTTTCGGGCGAGCCTATGAGCTGGCTCCAAACACACTCGTATCGGATCAGTTAGATCCTATACGTGGTTAAATCGAAGGAATATGAAGACTCATGAGTAAGCGTCAAGCCAACCGTGAAGAAGTGTTTTCGCGTATTTTAGAAGCGGCTGAAATTGAATTTGGGCTGAAAGGTTTTGGTGGAGCGAGTCTGCAGCACATCGCAGAGCGAGCTGGGTTGCCTAAGCCGAATATCGTTTACTACTTTCACTCCAAAGCGAATCTGTACAAGCAGGTGTTAAATAACATCGCTGACAGCTGGAATGACTTGTTTGATAAAGCCACGGCCAGTGACGATCCTGCGCTGGTGTTAGACAGTTTTATACGCACCAAGCTTCGCCAAAGTTTTGAAAATGGTCGCTCTTCTCGTATTTTTGCCCAAGAAGTCATTCAAGGTGCGCAATACATTGGCGACTACCTAAAAGAAGATCTGCGCCCTTGGTTGCAATCTCGTGTCGGTGTGATTGAGCAATGGATCGATACGGGCAAAATGCGTAAGGTGGATCCTGTCGCCTTGATCTTTATGATTTGGTCAACAACCCAGCATTACGCGGACTTCGAGGCCCAGATCTTTGCTTTGACAGGTAAAGAGCAATACGACGAAGCAGATCTACATCGTGTCGGGGATACCTTAAGCGAAATCATTCTACGTGGTTGTGGTTTAACACCACCAGTGCGCCAAGCCTAATCGGCTTAGCTTCTCTGCGTAATAATATGCTGTACCAAAGCCCGTAATTTTGCGGGCTTTGCTGGTTTTGGCATATAGGAAATCTGTTTGTTCTCACACAACTCCGCCAACTCATCGGTACGCACTGCGGTAATCAGTACCGCGGCAATATCGTGCTGGAAACGCTGACGTAAGCGTTCAATCAATTCCACGCCATCCTGTTGATCATTGAGTTGATAATCCATTAACAACAATTCTGGGATGGTCTCGTCCTCGGCCGCCAAGGCATCTTCGTAACGGCTAAAGGTTCGGTAGGTACAGTGCCATTTATCCAGCAAGGCACTCATGGCTTCTAGGTTATTGGGATCGTCATCAACACACCAAATATGGCACATGGCCAAGGCTTTATTAATCTTTGTTAAGGTGATGGTCTCAGGCTTAGTCGCAGGTTGGGCATTTTGTCGCGCATGCGGTACCAGAATTGTGAAGCAGCTACCTTTATGTGGTTTAGAGCGAACTTGGGTAGAAACGCCCAGCAGCTTTTGCATACGGCGTACCAAGCCTAAGCCTAAGCCCATGCCTGGTTCACGGTTATTTTCCCAGCGGTAGAAGTCGTCGAAAACCTTTTGCTGCTCCGCGGCAGGAATACCGACCCCAGTATCCCAGACTTGAATACGTACATGTTGTTTTGTTGGGCGCACGGAAATCAGCACGCGACCTTTCTCCGTATATTTCACCGCATTAGAGACAAAGTTCTGGATAATCCGGCGCAGATAAATCGGGTCACTGTGCACTCGGCTGGGACGAATATGAGTGCTCAGCTTGAGACCTTTGCTTTCAGCGATCATACCAAACTCTGCCACAATCGGTTCGATAATGGGTTGTATGTCTGTGTCCACTAGCGTGGGTTTGATCGCACCTTGGTCAAGTCGAGCAATTTCCAACAGGGTCGAAATCAGTGTCTCGGTGGATTCTAATGAGTCACTTAATTTATTCAGGGTTTTCGCTGAGTCCTCGGGAAAGTCACTGTCTTGTAATGCCCCCAGGTAAAGTTTGGCGGCATTCAATGGTTGCAAAATATCGTGGCTGGCTAACGCCAAAAATTCTGTTTTCGAGGCGTTGGCGCGCTCAGCTTCGGCTTTGGCATCCATCAATTCTTGCTCAGCTTGGGCACGGCGCTCAATTTCCTGCATCAGCTCTTGGTTAATGCCTTGTACTTCTTGGGTGCGTGCCACCACACGTTTTTCCAAATCAATGTTGGCATCTTTCAAGGCTTGCTGGCTTTCAATGTGTTCAGTGACATCGGTGAAACTGGTAACAAAGCCGCCATTGGCGAGCGGGTTGCCGACCATCTCAATCACGCGACCATTAGCACGGCGGCGTAAGAAACGGTGGCCGGTGCCTTTGCGCAAATGCTCAAGTCGTTTGTTGACCAATTCTTCCAGCTCGCCCACGCCACACTCGCCGTTAACGGCGTTATAGCGAATCAATTCCTCTACCGGCAGACCGATTTTTAACATACCTTCTGGGTAGGGGTAGAGCGAAGTATAGGTCTTGTTCCAAGCCACCATGCGCAGCTCTTTATCGACCACACTGATGCCGTGGTCGAGATTGTCCAAGGAGATAAACAGCAAATTCTGGTTAAATTGGATCGCCTGTGTGGCTTCATCCAAATAGGTCACCATCTCTTCGACCTTGATTTGCTTGTCGACTAGCAAAGAGTTAATGATGGTGCGAGCAGACGAGCCCCCCAACACGCCACCGAGAACCCGTTCACAGTATTCGATAAAGAGTCGTGTGGGACGTTGGTTATTGGGTAATTCTTCGGCGTAGTTCTGCTTAAAGTTATTAATCACCTCAGCGCATTTTTGTTGGCCTAAGAAGGTTTCAAGTAAGACAAATAAATCGCTGTTGATGGCTTTGCTTTTGGGTTTAAAGAAGCGGTTTTCTACTTCCGAGGTGGGCGTGACAAACGCAGTGGCTTGAATACGATCGACCAAGCGCTCATTTGCCAGCAAGGAGCCAAACACATAGCCAATAATATTAGCGATTAGACTGATTAAGGCCCCATAGCTAATTAACTCGGCGCGGGATTCGTAGTTGCCTAAGGTTAGCTCAGAGTTCCCTGTTATGGGTAATAGCATCCAAAGGAACCAACATAAAAAGCCCAACGTCAGCCCAGCGTAAACACCGTAGGCGTGGCCGCGCTTCCAATACAAGCCACCGATAACCGCCGGCACCAGTTGGAAGACCAACGAAAAGGCAATCAGACCGGTACTGGATAGGGATTCGCTGTTGGCCATTTCTTGGTAATACACAAACGATAGGGCCAAAATCCCCAACATGGCGATGCGTCGTACCAGTAAGATTTTGCGGTTGTAAGTGGGTAAGCCTTGATTTTGATTGTTGTTGCGCGCCAGCATCAGGGGCAGGATCACATCATTGCTGATCATAATGCTTAAGGCGAAGGTCGCGACGATTACCATGGCCGTGGTGGCAGACATACCGCCTAAAAACATCAGCATTTGCAGGGGCAAATTCTCTGATTCCAAGGCCAGTTGAATCACATAGGTATCGCCATTGATATCGCTACTAAACAGGCTTTGGCCCGCGATCGCAATGGGCGGAATCAGCATGGCAAAGATAGCGAGATAAAGCGGAAAGACCCAGCGTGCCGTATTAGATTGGCGCTCATTCTGATGATCGACCACGGTCACGTGGAATTGACGAGGTAAACAGATCACCGCAGCGGCGGCCATCAGCGTTTGCATGATAAATGGGAATGAAGAGAAGGTGTCACTGCTCCACACCTCTAAATCGGCATCGGCAATAAACTCAGTAAAACTACTATGAGGCACGGCGAAAATCGCCACCATGCCGACGGCAATAATGGCCATCAGTTTAAATAGGGACTCGCTACCGATCGCCAGCATCATGCCGGAGCGGTATTCCGTGACTTCCACTTTTCGTGTACCAAACAGCATGGCGAAAATGCCAATTAAAACCGTGGCGATAAATACTACTAGACTTGCGGAGCTCTCATCTTGGTTCACGAATAGGGCGAAGTTTGAGCCAATCGCTTTAAGTTGCAGGGCGATGTAGGGAATCACCGCTAACATACAGATTAGAATGACGACTGGGGCCGTCAATGGACGTTTTCCATAACGGGAGGAGATAAAGTCAGCCACCGAGGTAATGTTCTGACGACGGCTAACAAAAATCATTTTTCGCAGCAGGCCAAAGCCAAATAGATAGAGCAGTACGGGCCCAAGCAAGATAGGTAAATAGCTCCAGCCGGAACGAGTGGCTTCCCCAATGGCACCGTAAAAGGTCCAAGCGGTACAGTAGATAGCAAGCGAAAGGCTATACACCAATGGATGACGAGTAAGTCGCTTAGCAATCGGGCTGTCTTTGTCGCCCCAATTGGCAATCCAAAACAGACCTAAAATATAAAGAATCGCGAGTATTACCCAAAAAGCCGTCATGCTGGCACTCTTATCGTCAGTAACTAAATGATATTGCGCTTAATTTAGCACAGCCGCGGCACCTTGCCTTTAGACTATGGTCGTGACTTTAACATTTCAGTAAGTGAAATACTGAGTTGCGAGCTCCCTAGTCTGTTTCATCTAAAGACAATGTTAAAATGGAGTCATGAAGCGTCAGAAAGGTTGGATTGAGAAGAGATGACTATGAAGGTAGAAGAGATTAAAGCGTACCATGCTCACCTATATTACGATGATCAAGCTGGGCGTGCGTTTGCACAAAAAATTGCGCAGCAGTTGTCCTCTTTATATGACGTGGTAGTAGGTCGCTTTCATGAGAAAAAGGTCGGTCCACACCCCATGTGGAGTGTGCAAGTTGCCTTCAATGCAGATGTCTTCGATAAGGTGATTCCTTGGCTGATGGTGAACCGTGGCGATCTAGATGTACTGTTTCATCCGCTAAGTGGCGATGAATTGTACGACCATACTCAAGGGGCGTCGTGGTTAGGTAAGTGCCATGAGTTAGATATCCGCCAATTTTTGCCTAAAAGCTAAGCAAATCTGCAGAATTTAAAGAGAAAACGCCCTAGATGGTGGTCATCTAAGTTTGGCTTCGTTACCATGGTGGAGTATTTAAACTTAGGGTTCAAAAGAGTTGTTAAGGCAGGTATAGCCTTGCTTTAGCTGACCTTTGTTCCTGAAATCAAACTTAGGAGAAAACAATGCAAATCGCACAAAACACAGTTGTGAGCATGCACTACACTTTGACTGATGAATCAGGTGAAGTTCTAGATTCATCTCAAGGTCAACAGCCTTTAGTATTCCTTAGCGGTGCGCGCAACATCATTGATGGTCTAGACAACGCTCTACAAGGCAAATCAGCTGGCGATGCATTGAAAGTAGACGTAACTCCAGAAGAAGGTTACGGCCCAGTTCACCAAGAACTGATCCAAAAAGTGCCACGTGAAAACTTCCAAGGCGTTGATACTATCGAAGTTGGCATGCAGTTCATGGCGCAAACACCAAACGGCCAACAGCCAGTTGTTGTAGTTGGCGTTGAAGAAGATGGTGTCGTACTAGATGGTAACCACCCTCTAGCGGGCAAGCCACTAAGCTTTGAAGTTGAAATCGTTGACGTTCGTGAAGCAACTGAAGAAGAAATTCAGCACGGTCACGTACACGGCGAAGGTGGTCACCACCACTAAGATCCTAGGATCAATAAGAAGGGCTGCCGAATTAGGTGGCCTTTTTTTATGCCTGAGAATTTCAATAGTTAGAACAGATGCTTGAGAAAGCGATATTACAGGGAAAAAACTTGAGATTTTAGAGCAAGGAGAGAAAAGCAGAAGAGGCTAGGTAAGCGCATTTTTATGTTATTTTCAGCGCCTATAACCTAATCGTTAAGCCGGAGCGGATTAAGCGTGAGAGTGATTAGATGTATTCATTACTGTGCGTTTACCCACTAGAACTTTTTTCACCCAAGCAAAAGCTGAAGCAATCAATTCTACTGTGTATTCAGAGGCTTGAGCACGAGCGATGGCTTCGGCTTTTTCTGATTCAGTTAGGTAAGAAGTGTCAACAGACTCTAGTAATTCCATAAGTGTTTTGGCTTTC
Source organism: Marinomonas sp. HM11-D (assembly GCF_057626615.1). Lineage (NCBI taxonomy): Bacteria > Pseudomonadati > Pseudomonadota > Gammaproteobacteria > Oceanospirillales > Oceanospirillaceae > Marinomonas > Marinomonas sp. HM11-D. The sequence continues at coordinate 173,928 of NZ_JBMMKT010000005.1, forward strand.
ATAATGTAGCTCCTTCAAAGATTTAACTTACAGTACCTATGATAGGTAGGGAGCTTTAGAACCACAAACGATATAAATTCTCTGGTCAGTTGAGAAAAACTCAACTATCTTGCTACCAGCCTTCATAATGAATCGCTTGCTCTAGCGGACGACGGTTTTGCCAGCCAAATTGCTCTAAATCGGGGGTGGTTTGGAAGGCTTCTACATAGCCAATGCAGAAGTAGCCGATGATGTCTAAATGCTCTGGAATGTTGAGCGCCTCATACAGTACTTGATCTTCTAAAATACTCACCCAACCCATGCCAAGGTTTTCCGCACGGGCCGCAAGCCACAGGTTCTGCACTGCACAGACAGCACTATAGAGGTCCATTTCGGGCTTGATGGTACGCCCTAATACCACACTGCCAGTACGTGAGCGGTCGCAGGTAATACAAATGCCCAGCGGGGCTTCTTCGATTCCTTCGAGCTTCAAAGAGCGATATAACTCTTGGCGTTGGCCTTCAAACATCTTGGCTGAGGCTTCGTTGGCAGCAAGAAAACCGTCTTTAATTTTGGCGCGTGTGGCAGGATTTTTAATCACAATAAAATCCCATGGTTGCATGAAGCCTACGCTCGGCGCGTGGTGTGCAGCGGTGAGCAAACGTTGAATCACATCTTCAGGAACGGGTGTTGCTAAGAAGTCTCGACGCACATCGCGGCGGTTAAAAATAATATCGTATAGGGCGTCACGATGATGGGCTTGAAAATGCATACGGGGCTCCGAATTTAGAGCCCCGTATTGTCAGTAAAAAAATAACACAGCGCAAATACAGTTTAGCGCGTGAAGTTGAGCGACTTTCAAGAAGTGTGGCTATGGCACACTGCTTCAATTAATGGGTCATTACCGGATAGGGAAACCCATTCACGTGAATCCACTTGATTTCCCGTTGGTAGATCTAGCTTGTTGGTAAAATTAGTGCGTGCGTTGGCACCGCAATGAACCACTTGGGTGACACGCTTTGCGGATAAGCGGCGTTCAAAGAAATACAGGTCAACTAGGTAAACATCTTTGTTCAGGTCATTTTGCGCCGCGTTGTTAATGTCAGCTGCGATAAAACGAGTGGTTTGTGGGTAGACCATGCTCCATGGACGTAATGGGGTTTGCTCTTCTACGGTTTTTACCACCACCACGCCTTCTGGTAATAAGCTAGCTTGGTGGGAATACCAGCTGTATTCACTTTGAATCTGAAAACTAAGCATACCGATACCTGCGAAAGCAGGAACCAGCCATTTGGGTGCTTTCTTTAACGACAGCTTGCGGATGAATAGGGCGATACCCGCACCAGCTAGGCCTGCACAGATGGTCGCGATTAATTCCCAAAGCATAAAGTCACCTTCTTATTATTGTATTGTGCGAATTCTGTTGAATTAAGTTGGCTAGCTCCAAAGGAGCTAGCCATGGTTAGCTAAGCTAACGATTAATGGTCGATCGCGCTGCCCGCACCTTTAGGGTAACGTACGCTTTCAACAAGGTCTTGTACATCTTGTGGCACTTCTTCGGTCATGCTTGACACGATGAAGGCAACTGCGAAGTTGATTACTGCACCGATGGCACCGAATGATAGCGGTGACACACCGAACAACCAGTTATCAGGTGTGTTCGCAAGTTGGTTGGTACCTGGGATAAAGAACCAGCCTAGGTAAGTGAAGATGTACACTAGAGTAGAACCTAGACCTGCTAGCATACCTAGTACCGCACCTTTACTGTTCACTCGTTTCGAGAAGATACCCATCATCAATGCAGGGAAGATCGACGCTGCCGCGATACCGAAGGCTAATGCTACTACCTGTGCTGCGAAGCCCGGTGGGTTCATACCCAAGTAAGTCGCTACAACGATGGCAACAAACATCGAGATACGTGCGGCTAACAATTCACCTTTCTCTGTAATGTCAGGGTTAATGGAGCCTTTGATCAAGTCATGACTTACCGCAGATGAAATCGCTAGTAGTAGACCCGCTGCAGTAGACAGTGCGGCCGCTAGACCACCTGCTGCGATTAGACCGATTACCCAACCTGGAAGGTTAGCAATCTCAGGGTTCGCCAATACTAGGATGTCGCCGTTAACTTTCAGTTCGTTACCCGCCCAACCACGTGCTGTTGCTTCTTCAGCAAACGCTGGTGTGTCGTTGTAGAACTGGATACGACCGTCACCGTTTTTATCTTCGTATTGAATTAGACCTGTTTGTTCCCACGTTTGGATCCAGTCTGGACGCTCAGCGTAATTGATGGCATCAGCCGTTGGACCGTCTGGGTAAATAGTAGTCAGTAGGTTCAAACGCGCCATAGATGCTACTGCTGGCGCAGTTAGGTATAGCAAAGCGATGAAAACTAGCGCCCAACCTGCAGACCAACGGGCATCAGCTACCTTAGGAACAGTGAAGAAACGAATGATTACGTGCGGAAGACCTGCAGTACCGATCATTAGAGACAGAGTAAACAGCACCATGTTTACCTTATTGTCTACGTCAGCCGTGTAATCACGGAAACCTAGCTCACGTACTACTTCATCCAGTTTTTGTAGCAATGGCATGCCAGATTGAGTGTGTTCTGAGAACAAACCAATCGCTGGAATGAAAGTATCAGTTAGTTGTAGAGAGATAAATACCGCTGGAATCGTGTAGGCCACGATCAATACACAGTACTGAGCCACCTGAGTGTAAGTGATACCTTTCATACCACCTAGTACAGCGTAGAAGAATACCACCACGGCTGCGATCATAAGGCCTGTGTTGTTGTCTACCTCAAGGAAGCGAGAGAAGGCTACACCAGCACCAGTCATCTGACCGATTACGTAAGTCACAGAGGCAATAATCAAACACGCAACCGCCACTAAGCGCGCAGTACGTGAATAGAAGCGATCACCGATAAAGTCTGGCACAGTAAATTTACCGAACTTACGTAGGTAAGGTGCCAACAACATGGCTAGCAATACGTAACCACCAGTCCAACCCATTAGGAAGGTAGAGTTAGCGTAACCACCAGCAGCGATCAACCCCGCCATAGAAATGAAAGACGCTGCAGACATCCAGTCAGCGGCCGTCGCCATACCGTTCATTACAGGATGGACACCGCCACCGGCAACGTAGAACTCTTTAGTAGAGCCTGCACGAGCCCAGATTGCGATACCAAAGTAGAGGGCAAAGGACGCCCCTACAAACAACAAGTTAATCGTAAATTGACTCATGATGATTACTCCTCAAGGCCGAATTCTTTGTCTAAAGCATTCATACGCCAAGCGTAAAAGAACACCAAAATGATAAAGCTAATAATGGAACCTTGTTGAGCAAACCAGAATCCTAAATCTGTCCCCCCGACTTCAATCCCTGCAAGCATAGGACGAAGAAGAATGCCAAAACCGTAGGACACCAGTGCCCATACGATCAAACAGCCAAAAATTAATCTGACGTTCGCCTTCCAGTAGTTTTCTTGGTTTTGAGTATGATCCGACATAGTCGACTCCTTTGTTATTTTTATTTGCACATTGAATGTAGCAGTGTGCATGTAAAGAAGAATTGCGACTTTAGTCGAAGAGTACAAAAAAACACCAAACGTAAGTTTTTTATGGGCAATAAAAAACGCCAGAGTCAGTAAGTCTCTGGCGTTTTAAAAGAGGCTATTGTTGCAAAGCACTAATAAATTAGTCCAATGTCTTAGTGGCTAACTCGGTTTCGTTGTCGCTAAACAAGGCCTTGATACGACGCCCCAGGTATTTGATGTCTTCTTGGATCATCAATAGCACTGGGATCAAGATCAGCGTGATCACGGTGGCGAATAAAATTCCGTAAGCCAAGGAGATGGCCGCAGGCACCATGACTTGAGCTTGGCGTGAGGTTTCCCAAAGAATAGGAATCAAGCCTGCAAAGGTCGTGATCGACGTTAGTAGCACCGCGCGAAGACGGGTCTGACAGGCTTCAATAACCGCGCGGTGCAAATGTTTGGTTTCGCGGCGTAGCTCATTAAAGCGCGCGGTGAGCAGTAGACTGTCATTTACCACTACGCCCGAGAGGGCAATGATGCCATTGAGTGAGAAAATACCCAGAGCCAAACCATTAAACCAGTGACCTAACAGGGCACCGACAATGCCGAACGGAATCGCCATCATAATGATGATCGGCTGACTGTAGGATTTCAACGGAATCGCCAACAAGCCATAAATGATTAACATGGCAATGCCGAACATCTGAATCATCGACGATTGTGTTTCTTCGCGCTCTTCCGCCTCACCAGAGTAGTACATATCAACCGAAGGGAAACGCTGCTTCATTTCTGGTTCAATGGCGCTTTTCAGGTATTCTACTACCTCAGTGGAGGACATCTGATCCTTGTCCACTTCCGCAGATAAATACACGGAACGTTTGCCATCGATGCGCGTTACCTTCGTTTGCGCAATCTCCTGATCTAGGCTCGCCACCGAAGAAAGCGGCACACGACTGCCATTGTCGAGGGTGATCAAGGTGCCAAGGATATTGGCTGGGCTTTCTTGCTGATCATCCGGGTAACCAATGCGGACTTCGATTTCCGCGTTGTCACGTTGGTACTTTTGCACCACTTGACCATCAAAGTTGCCCATGATTTGTGATGCTAGAGTATTAGTTGAGAGTCCTAATGCGCGACCTTGTTCATTGAGATGAAGCACCAGACGCGATTCACTGGCGGAATCACTTTGCTCGATGCCTCGCACCGCTGGCACTGAGCCAAGTTTAGTGATCAGCTCTTCCATGGCTCCATCTAAAACATTGTTGTCACGACCGCGCAGCTCCACTCGTAGTGCGTCCACTGACTCACGGGCACTACGAATACGCAGATTGCTCACGCCTTCTGGGGAGCCAGATAAACGCTGCCAAGTGCGGGCAAAATCCGCTGCGGTGTAGGGGGCATCGGCAGATAACTCAATGCGCAGGCTACCAGCCTGATCACCACTGGCGGTGACTTGAAGATGGTCGATACCTTGAATATCCGTCCCTTTGCTTAAGTTTTTATCGGTTGCTCGAGCGGTATTTTCCAACAGTGTCAGTACACGGTGAGTTTGGCCGTAGCTGGCATCACTGTGCATGGTTAGGGTGGCGCGAATGGTATCTCCAGGAATGTTCGGGAAGAAGCTCATACGAATCGCTCCCGTCATAGGCATGGAAATCACTAGCGCAAACACTGCGATAAAGAGTACCAAGACTGCGTAACGAAACTCGATAGCACGCTCGATTAAACTGGCGTAGACACGTTCATTAAACCATTGTAGTGAGGCATCCGCACCATGCTGAACTTTAGCCCAAGCGCGGGCCAGTAAGTTTTTACGTGGCTTGCGATGGGTATTTAGGTGCGCCAAATGGGCTGGCAAAATCAGTTTGGATTCAATCACCGACAGAATCAAACAGATGGCCACGACAGCAGCAAATTGCGCGTACAGTTGACCTAAACGACCCTCGATATTAGACAGGGCCCAAAAGGCCGCTACGGTGGTAAAGACACCAAATAAGGTGGGCACGGCGACACGCATGGTGCCCTTAATTGTATTGGCTAGAGTATCACCTTCCTTGGAGCGCACACTGTAAACACTTTCCCCGATCACCACGGCATCATCGACCACAATACCCAACGCCATAATAAAGCCAAAGGTAGTGAATAGGTTGAGGGTCAGGCCGACACTGTCGAGTCCCATGACAAACAGGGTGCCGAAGAAGATAAACGGCAAGCCCATCGCGACCCAAAACGCGACCGTTAAGTTGAGGAAAATGGCCAGCATGATAAACACCAGCACGATACCGGTGATGGCGTTGGTCACCATTAGAGACAAACGACCATTAATCGATTCACTGCGGTCGTACCAGGTATCGAGCTCAACTCCTTGTGGTAAACGGCCACTTTGTTTCCACTGCTCAACAATGCCTTTTGCGGCTTCGGCCGATTTACTGATGTCGTCACGGCCGGTGGTGATGACTTGCAGGGCAAGACTCGATTCACCGTTAAAGCGTGACAGCATAAAGTCATCGTCATCAAACGCATCGGTAATGGTGGCAATGTCTTGTAAGCGTAATACCGAACCAGAGCTGTTGCTGCGAATCGGGATGTTGGCAAAGGCTTGCTTTACATAAGCCTGTTGCGATGCGCGTACGTGTAGGTAAATGTCTTCGTTACGCAGCGTTGCGACACGTTCTGGGCTGGACTCATTGTTAATGGCGCTGGCCACATCGGACAAGGTGAGACCGTAGGCTTCCAGCTTACTTTTGTCGACATCAATCAACATAGTTGGATCGAGCCAGCCGGTGATTTTGACTGAGTTAATGTTCGGGTGCTCAAGCAAATCGGACTCTAGGTCTTTGCTTAAGGTCTGCAACGTGCGACGGTCGGTATCGCCGTAGAGCTGAATCCAAATGGCATGCTCTTCACGCATGGCTTTGGTGACCACCGGAGGCTCCGCTTCGTCTGGGAACGAGGTGACTTGATCGAGTTCATCTTTGATGTCTTTTTGTAACGCATCAATGTCATAACCGTCTTGCATTTCAATGCGCGCATTGACGCCACGGGAGTTAGACGTGGTGGTCACGGTTTTGATGCCTAAGACATCTTGTAAGGCTTGTTCAACCGGAATGGCCACGCCTTCTTCGCTGGCCTGAGCTGAGCCACTGTCGTATTCAATATACACCGATACCTGGTTGGGGGTCAGGCTAGGAAAGGCTTCCTTGTTAAGGCCGTCCATATTGATGACGCCAAGGGAAATCACTAATACCAATAACAGGTTGGCCGCCACGGGGTTGTTGGCAAACCAAGGAATAATGCCGCGAGCTTGTTCCGTGTTCATGGATTACCTCGTTCTTGAGGATTGACCAACATGCCTTTTAGGTAACTGTTGTAAGGCTGTGTCAGCACTTGCTGAGCTGTGCCTTGAAGTGATTTTGGCACTTCGATGTAGACAAACTCTTGGTCGACAAATTTGGGTGTGGCATCAAAATTGGCTAAACGATGGTCTTGATCCACATACCAGATTTCACTTTTCTGGCTTAAGGCGGAGTTAGGCAGCTGCCACAGGTTCTCAAGCGTTGCACCCGCGAGGTGCACTTTGACAAAGCTACCCGGGATTAAGGCTGGAGATTGCTGCAGCGGCTGATCGACAGCAATAAACAGGCTACGTAGCCCTGATTCACTGTCCACGTGCAAGCCCGCTTGTTTGACATAACCTTGCCAAACGTCTGAGCTGTTAACGGAATTCACCTTAGCTGGCCAATGCTCTTTTAACATGGTGTTGGCGCTAGGAAGCTTTTGCCAATCGAGCAAACTCAGTTGCAGTTCCACCACCACCTGATCAGTACTGTACAGAGTCGCTACTTGAGTGTTGCTACCAAGGTAAGCGCCTAAGGCAATGTCTTTGGATACGACGATGGCATCAAATGGGGCGCGCACGCTAAGTTGTTTAACGTTGTCTTGGGCTAGGGCTAGCGCCGCTTGCGCCGCCGTGAGATCGGCCTTAGCCGCGGCTAATTGTGGTGCACGAAGCACTAAGTCGGAAGCAGGATCACCGCTTAAACCAGCGGCACGCCATTCGGCATTGGCCTGATCCGCTTGGCGTTGTTCTTCTTTCAAGGTTAATTCAGCATTGGCTAGGGTGTTTTTCGCACTGGCTAGATCGGCTTGCACGCTGATGTTCTTTAAACGTAACAACAGTTGGCCTTTTTTGACTTGCTGGCCGACCTCGAAGCTGGGGGATAGCTCAATCACTTCACCGCTTACCTGAGTCGTAAGCGCTAGATTTTGATTGGCGTTGGCAACGCCCACCGCTTGAATGGCAGCTGAATGTGCTCCTGAGCTGACTTTGACTACGGAAACATCTAAAGCGCTTTCTTTAGTGGCTGGACGCTGTTGGCTTACGGCCGCTTCATTGGCGGCCATGGCGTATTGGATGTATACCAACACCGCAATCAAAATGAGCACGGCAAGCCCGAAGTAAATCCAATTTAATGATCGTTTCATGGTTGTGCGATTCCTAATCCTAGGGCTAGGCCTAAATCTATACGGTTACTCAGTTGTTGAAATTGCAAATTGTCCAATTCAGCTTGTAGGTTGAACACCGCCTGCTGGGCATTGATTAGGTCGCTTAATTCGACCAGGCCTGAGCGGTATTTACGCTCGTATTGTTGGCGGTTGCTTTCGGCACTGTTTAACGCATTGTTGATGTGTTGACGACGTTGTCCTAAAACGGACTCTTGTCCGATGGCGTTTTCGACTTCGTTTACCGCGGTTAGTAGGGTTTCACGATAATCTTGGTAGGCTTGAGCCATATTGAGTTTGGCAATCTCGTGATTGGCTTTTAGGCGACCACCTTGAAAAATGGGCGCACTGAGTTGGCCTAATAAAGACCATACCGGCGATACAAACAGGGCATCGCGCAAGCTGCTACTGGCATCGCTTAGGCTGGCGCTTAGATCAAACGATGGCAGCATATCTTTGTAAGCTACGCTGACTTCGTAATCCGCTGCTTCGATGTCAAGATACGCAGCGCGTAAATCAGGGCGCAGGGCAAGATCTTGGTTAGGCAGTTGCGTTAGGTCTAACCAGACCTCTGGATATTGCTCAGGTAGTGGCATTTGCGCTGCTTGATTGTCGCCAAGTAACAGACGCAAGGCTCTAAGATTGCTGGCCAAGTCTTCACGATATTGCGCTAAATCGGCTCGTGATTGAGAGGTAGACGTTTTCGCTTCATCAAGACTTTCGAGTGTGCCTAAGCCATTACGAAAGCGTTGCATGATCAGGGTCTCGTTGGTTTCCAATAGCGCCAGTCGCTGTTGCTCAATTTGAATTGAGTGCTGATCAGCGACCAGCTGTAACCAGTTCTTCATCACACTGGCAGCAAGGCTGGCTTGGCTCGCTCGAAACAGTTCGTATTCACTGGCGACGTTTTTTTCAGCGGCGTTTTGCGCATCGGCTAAACGTGCCCACAAATCGAGTTCCCAGCTGATGTTGGCATTGGCGGAGAATTGGCCATTGCCATTTTCGGAGTCACTGGCAGAAAGCCCTAGATTGGCCTGTGGTAAGCGGTCTGCTTGTTCATTGGTTAAGCTTAAGCGGCTTGCCTCTAGAGATAACGCCGTTTTTTGTAGGCTTGGGTTGCCTGATAGGGCTGTTTGGATCAGTGCCGCAAGGGTTGGATCTGGGATCAAATCCAGTAGCTGAATGTTGGCTTGCTGCTGTCCTGCAGTGGAGAACACTCGTTGGTTTTCCGTGCTGAGTAGTGTGTCGGCGTTTTGGTAATAAGCTTGCTGCTCGCTTGCAGGCGTGCTACAGCCGACTAAAGCTGCGCTCACACAGGTGCTGATGAGAAGAGGGAAAAACCTCGAACAGAGCATCATCGATTGTCCGTTAAATAAGTAAGGTAGAATGTAATCGAATATTAATGAATGCGCCCACAATGACTATGGTCTTTGCATAGATTTACATAGTCTCATAACCGATTTATGAAGCGCACAAAATCTTTTCTTGACGCCTAGATAAATGCTTTGATGGGTGGTTAAAACCTTGTTTAGTAAGGTATATTCTAGATCAGTTAGATAGGTTAAAAGCGGCTTAATGGGCGTTTTGTAAGTTGAGTGACATGATATCACCTTGGTTTGTTTACATGATCAAAACCCGTTTAGATACTCTGTATACTGGGGTGACGACGGATGTGGAGCGTCGTTTTCTTGAGCATTGTCAGAGCAAAACCAAAGGAGCGCGTTATTTACGTGGTAAAGCGCCACTGACCTTGGTTTGGCATCAGTCAGTCAGCAGCAAACAGCAAGCGATGCAATTAGAGTACCGTGTGAAACGACTGCCGCGTCGTACTAAGGATAAATTGGTGTTAGGCTCATTGCAGCTCGCTGAGCTGTTTCCAGAGTTGTTTACCGTTAGCCAAGACCAAGAGTTAAGCCAGTCTGTCGAGAAATAGGGTTAAGGAATGATAAAACGTTTTGATTTGATTGTTCTTACGGTGGCCGATGTGGTTCGTTCCCAAGCGTTTTATAAAACGGTTTTTAATATGGAACCCTTACCGCTTGAATTGGGCATAGGTGTGTCGTTTGGCGATGAGAAAATCATGTTTCAGCAGATTGGCGATGAATTGCGCCACCATGCGTTGGAAGGCTCTGGACATATTTCTTTGCTCAGCGACTTAACGGCTGAACAGCTGATTATGCACTTCGAGCAACTACAGGTAGAGTTACTCGAAGGGCCGGTGGATCAAGGAGACTACGTCCTATTTTTGATGTATGACTTGGACCGTAATCTGATTCAAGTGAAGAGCAAAAAGCCCTATTGAAGCACTAACGCCATTGTCCCCATGTGGCCAAGATGTCATTTAAGTCTTGGATGTGCTGACGCCAAAATTCCTCCCCGGTAAAGTGCGGGAAAATGGTTGGAAAGGCTGGGTCATTCCAACGCTCAGCGATCCACGCGGTATAAACCACGGTACGATCCGCCATCATCACATCGATCAAATCGAGCTCGCGGGTATCAAAATCACACTGGCTTTCATAACCTTCAATCAACTCACTGAGCTGAGCGCGTTTTTCGTTGGCATCACTCACATGTAGCCATAAATCCTGTACCGCATAGCCCATGCGACAATCGTCAAAATCCAATAAGGTCATGCTGCCATCATGAGCAATAATATTGCTGCGATGGCAGTCGCCGTGAATAAAGCGGATGCTGTTATTCGAATGGGACTTTAATGTTTGATGAATGCGTAGCTGTAATTGTTCAATTACTTTGACGTAGGCAACACGCATGGACTTGGGTAAATAGGGGCTGTTGACCACGATCTGACTGGCACGCTCTATTCGCGCATCGGCCGAGATATAAGGGCGTTGCTCTATTTGCCAGTCTTTTGATGCTTGGTGCATGGCACCAATGACTTCGCCAATCTGAAACAGCTGATCTAGATTGCCAGGTTCTGGCGCTTCACCCATCACTTTAGGGGTTAAAGAGAAGAAAAATCCTTGGTGCTGAAACAGACTTTTACCCCGAATCACTAAGGGGGCTGCCACGTCTACACCGGCTTTTTTCAGCGCTAGGGTGGCATCATGTTCTGCTTGAATTTGTTCAGCTGTCCAGCGTTTCGGGCGATAGAACTTAGCAATCAAAGGCGCTGAATTTTCAACGCCGACTTGGTAGACGCGGTTTTCATAACTGTTCAGTGGGTACAGACGATGGTCGCAGTAGAAGCCTAAGCTTTCTACTGCATCCATGATGGTGTCTGGTGTTAGGGTGCTGTAAGGGTGGAGACTGGAGTCAGTTGACATAAAGGTACTTATAAAAAATTAAATCAGACCAAGACGCTTTTTCAGAGTGTATTCTTGGGCTTCAGTGAGCGGCGAAGCTCTGCCTTGTTGAATCAGGCGGTGCCAGTTCTGCCATGCCTTGATGGCTTCGCCAAGATGATTACGTGTCACGTATTGTTGTACTTCAATTCGAAACGAGTTAGTGACCACAATGGGACTTTCTTTGCCGATGATACGTAAACGCGTTAGCGAGCGTTTAAATTTTTCATTCAGAGTCTTATCACTTTCTTGGCCTGAGGCAATCAGGTTGGTAATGGCCTGCAAGTGATCGTAGTACATATCAGCCGTTTCGTTAATGGTTTCCCGCTCGAGACGAATGATACGTGCATAGGCTTGTTCTGCGCTCGCCCAATCTTTCAATTTAATGCTGATGTCACCCAAACGTTTGCTGCGCTCCGGCGAGCGCGGTGAGACATCCAAAACCGCACGAAGTGTGTTCTGCGCTAAGTTAAGATTGCCCATTTGCTCGTGAGCATCTGCTAGTAAGTCATAAGCCGACAGGAAATGGCGACTTAAGCTGATGGTGGTTTCAAGATTTTTCGCCGCACCACCATATTGGCCTTGGGCCATTTCTGCTTGGGCGATGCCGTAATAAGCCCAGGCCAAGTTCTTATGCTTTTGTGTCACGAGCATGTAGTGGGTTTTAGCCTGCTTGTATTCACCTTTAGCATACAAGGCTTCACCAATGGATTTCAGGCAAAGGCTGGCGTAAGGCGCATGCTTTGACATGATGTACTTGGCTTCTTCAATCACCTTATCCCAATCTTGACGGCGGCGTGCTTGGTTCAAGTTATGAAAGGCCTTTTTCTGTTGAATCACGCGGCCTAAACGGCGCATAAAAGCTTCTGGCGGGAAGGGTTTCACCAAGTAGCTGTCTGGCTGGTATTCCAACACACTCACCACGGCCTCATAGGCCGTATCCGCAGTGATCATCATAAAGATCGTTGAGTGATCGAGAGCGTAAGTTTTGCGGGTGATTTCTAACAGTTGTTGACCATCAATGCTGCCACCAAGGTTGTAATCGGACAGTACGATGTCGTAGTGACCCGCTAGGATACGCTTTAACGCGGGTTGTCCCGCGGATTCGATGTCGATTTTGCTGTAGCCTAAGCTGGTCATCAGCGACTTGAGCATGAATCGCATCTCGCCAATGTCATCAACAATCAAAACACGTTTATTAGCAAGAGATTCTCGCGAGGTTTCTTTTGGGGATTCGACTTTTTTAAAGTCAGGAACACTAATATCAGCCACTTAGACAGTTACTCCTTTATAACTCAAGCCCGCCTAAACGGGCATCAACGCTAGGACTGAAGCTCCAACAGCACCACCGAGCGCGTTTTCAGATCAAATTCTTGTCCTTGAATTTGATTTGTCTCGTCGGTTGAAAATAACACGCTTTTGATCCGAGAGCCATTAGGAGAGTGCACCCTAATAGGTTGATCCTCACGGTAGAAAATTAACCAAAGGTTGGCATTATTGCTGGCATCTGTTAGTTGCAATGACAAATAGTCTCGCTCTGGATGCTGCCAGTCCTCAATCGACATGGGTAAACCTGATTCGTTAAACCAGTTCACCGTATCGCTGGTTTTATGTTGGTAAAGTGGATCATCAGGCAGAAAGGCTTCCGCTAGAATCGGGTAGCGCTGGCGCAATGATAGAGCATCTTTAATTAAGCCCGTCAGCGTATCGCGTTCGTCCGATGCCTGCCAACTTAGCCAAGTGATTTCGTTATCTTGGCAGTAGGCATTGTTGTTGCCTTGTTGCGTGTGAGACAGCTCATCACCGCCAAGAATATGCGGCGTGCCTTGGCTAAATAGCAGTGTTGCCATAAAGCATTTTTGTTGCGTTAAACGCGCAGCGAGAATGCGAGCATCATCGGTTTCCCCTTCGACACCAAAGTTCTGACTGATATTGTCCGTATGGCCATCACGGTTGTCTTCGAGGTTAGCTAGGTTATGGCGACGGTGGTAGGCCACCAAGTCATGCAAGGTGTAACCGTCATGATAGGTAATATAGTTAACCGAATGTAAGGCGCACTTGTGGCCCTTGTGAAACAGATCTCGTGAGCCCATCAAACGGGTAGCAAACTCTTGAATGGTGTTGGCATCGCCGCGCCAAAAGCGTCTTACGGTATCGCGATATTTATCATTACACTCTAAAAAACCACGCGGGAAATGACCCACTTGATAGCCATTGGGTCCAATGTCCCAAGGCTCCATTACCAAGGTGGTTTGGCTTAAAACGGGGTCTTGTAGGATCGCCTGTAATAACGGTGCGGTCGGGGAAAAATCGTGTTGCTCACGGCCAAGGTCAACCCCTAGATCAAAGCGGAAGCCGTCAATCCCCATCACTTCAACCCAATAACGCATGCTGTCACAAACAAGGCGTACCGTTGCTGGATGATAAGTATCTACGCAGTTACCACAGCCGGTGTAGTTCAGGTACTGCCCATCTTGGTGACGGTAATAAACTTGGTTATCCAGACCTCGGTAACAGGTGGTGCCGTGATCCAATTCACTTTCTGCCGTATGGTTGTAGACCACGTCGAGAATGACTTCGAAGCCCACTTCGTGAAAGCGTGCCACCATCTGCTGAAATTCACTCACGGGATCTTCTAGAGCATAGCGGCGTTCTGGGGTAAAAAAGTTGATAGGGTTATAGCCCCAATAGTTGCTTAAGCCTTTGGTTTGCAGGTGAATTTCATCAGCAAAGGCAAAGCAAGGCATTAACTGAATCGTAGAAATGCCAAGATGTTGCAGATGCTCAATGGCGGCATCACTGCAAGCCCCGAGATAGGTTCCCTGTAATTCAGGCGCAATGTCTAACTGCTGACTAAAGCCTTTGATGTGCATTTCATACAAGCTGCGCTGGGCACCACGAGGTTTGCTCGGTCGCTTATGCGGCAGGGGTTGAGGTAAGGCTACCACGGATTTGGGCACAAAGGCCGCTGAGTCGCGCGGGTCAGCTTGTCCGTCCGCGGTTAGAGTAATTTGCTCTTCGTGGAACACCAAACGCTCACTCAATTGCTTGGCGTATGGGTCAAGCAGCAATTTATTTGGGTTAAAAAACAGCATGTTGGCGGGATCAAAAGCACCTTCAGCGCGTAAACCATAGTGCTGACCTTGCTTGAGCCCCACCACTTCCATATGCCAGATACCACGATGCTTCTCTTGAAAAGGGAGACGCGCTAGCTCGTCCCCATGTTCATTGAATAAGCACAGAAACAGTTGTTGGGCGTGCTCAGAGAACACCGCAAAGTTGACCCCATCTGGAGTCGGTGTGGCGCCTAGCGGTAGCGGGAAGCCCACATTGATCTGCCAGTTACGGGTCATACTTTGCTCCTAACCATTATTTTTCATGCCATTTCAAGGCAATGGTACTCAGCGGTGGTAGTTGCACTTCAATGCTTTGCTTTCTACCGTGATTGCTGATCGACTCGGTTTTATAGCTGTCTTTGATCGGATAGCCGCTGCCGGTATAGCCAGTTTCATCCGAGTTAAACACCACTTCATAACGACCCTTTTGTGGCGTGCCAATGCGGTAATTGCCATGTGGGGTGGGGGTGAAGTTCACCAGAATCAGCAAATGCTCTGCGGACTCTTTCTCACGACGAACAAAGGCTAAGGTTGAGTTGGCGCTGTCATCTAAACTAATCCACTCAAAGCCACCTGCCGAGTGGTCTAGGTGTAGTGCTGGTTCATTTTTGTACAAATGGTTTAGCGCTTTGGTCACTCGTTGCTGGCCTGCGTGGTAGTCCACATCGAGTAGGTGCCAATCGAGAGAGCGTTCGTGGCTCCATTCTTGGCCTTGTGCCAACTCATTACCCATGAAGTTAAGCTTTTTGCCTGGATGGAAATACATGTAGCTGGTAAAAGCGCGCAGGTTCGCAAACTTTTGCCAGGCATCGCCGGGCATTTTAGCAATCATTGAGCCTTTGCCGTGTACCACTTCGTCGTGGGAAATTGGCAAGATAAACTGCTCGTCGTAGGCATAGACCATAGAAAAGGTCAGATTGCCTTGATGATATTGGCGGTAAATTGGATCCTTGCTGATGTAACTTAACGAGTCATTCATCCAGCCCATGTTCCATTTAAAACCAAATCCTAGGCCGTCCATATAGGTTGGTTTAGATACGCCAGCGAAGGCGGTCGATTCTTCAGCCACGGTAAAGCAGCGAGGATGATTGAGATAAATGGTTTCATTCAGTTTACGGATAAACTCAATCGCTTCGTAGTTGTGGTTACCACCATCGACGTTAGGGACCCACTCACCGTCTTTGCGTGAGTAATCCAAGTACAGCATAGATGCCACCGCATCCACCCGTAGACCGTCGATATGGAATTCCTCTAACCAGTAATTGGCATTACTGATCAGATAATCGACTACATGATCTTTACCAAAGTCATAAATCAGTGAGTTCCATTCCGTATGCCAGCCTTTTTTCGGATCTGGATATTCGTACTGTTTGGTCCCATCAAAGTTGGCCAAACCGTGGCTATCGGTTGGGAAGTGAGCTGGAACCCAGTCCATAATCACGCCAATGCCTGCTTGGTGGAAAGCATCGACTAACGCACGAAAATCATCGGCGGTGCCGTAACGCGAGGTGGGCGCAAATAAGCCAATCGGTTGGTAACCCCAAGAACCATCAAATGGGAATTCCATCACTGGTAATAGTTCTACGTGGGTGTAGCCCATTTCTACCACATATGGCACCAGCTGCTCTTTCAATTGGGCATAGCTTAGGGATTTGCCATCGACTTGTTTTTTCCAAGAACCAAGGTGCACCTCATAGATGCTCATTGGCTGTTCGTAGATATCTTGGATCTCACGGCTGGTCCATGGCTCATCTTGCCAAGTATAAGAGCTGTCACAGACCACACTGGCAAAGGAGGGAAACTGCTCAATGGTTTTGGCAAATGGATCGGTTCGATGCGGCAGGATGTCGCCATTCTTGGCACGAATTTCATATTTATAGCGTGCGCCAGCAATGACATCTGGGATGAAAAGTCGCCAAACCCCGTCCCCATTACTCGACATAGGATGTAAGCGACCGTCCCAGTTGTTGAAATCACCAACCACAGATACAGAACGCGCTGCTGGGGCATACACGGCAAAACGTGTGCCTTTGATTGCCAGTGTATCGTTTACCTGGGCAGAGCGAAGCAGGGCACCTTCTTTGTTGTAAAGACTAGCGCTGTGGTAGTCCGGATCGGCAAAGGTCGCCTCCGCAAATTGATAAGGGTCGACGATGGTGAAGTGGGTATCGTCGTAATACACTCTTAGGCGGTAGTGACTTTGCGCGCGTTTAGCTGGCCATTCAAACAGAAACACGCCAGCGTCTTTACTTGCGCTCATGGTGCCAATAAGCGTATCAGAATCAATTTCTAGTACTTCGACTTTGGTGGCGTCGGGACGCCATGCCGTTAATGTCAGTCCTTTGTCTTGATTGGGTTTCAAACCAAGACATTTAAAGGGGTCGGAACAGCGAGCGTTGATGACGTCGTTCAGAAGATCCATTTACTTCTCCAACCAATTACGATTTTTTTAATGTATGACGTTGCTGACTGTGGAGCTTGGTAACGGCCCAACTTAAGTAATGATTCACTTTGTTGGGGGTTAACTGGGCAAATTCATCCAAGGCCATGTCGTAGTTATCCACCTCAGGGTGGTCTGTCTTATATTGTTTTACATGATCCATCGCTGCTTTGGAAACCAAAACTGGTAAATTTACTTCGTCAATAAAATCCCCGTCCGGATGTTTCTGGCAAAATTGGATAAAGGCATACAAACCTTCAAAGATTAGGCACTTATACCAGCTTGGCGAAATATCAAAGGTCAGGGACTCAATCAAATGCGCAAACGTATCTTCCCCAGGGGTCATTGAACTCAGCGTACGTTTGCAGTCGAGAATGGTATTACTTTGCGGGTCACCAAATACAATGTGGTTGGTTTGCGCGAGACTGTCCCATAGCTGTAGCAACATGGCTTCAGGCAGCTTGGTAATCAGGCCTTGGCCAGTACGCCACTCAAACCAATCGATGTCTTTGGTGCGCCCCGCTTGAGAATCCACTCGTTGGTGGTAGCGCACACTGGCGACCACGTGAGTAAACTCCTTGTGTTTCTCAATCAAAACGCGACGCAGTGTTTCGTACAGCGCCATGGGCGAGCGCGAGGCGAGGGTTTTAATGACATCGATGTTGTCACACTCGTCATCCTCAACAAACTTATGGGCACAGAGCAAACCTAAGTTATGTAAGCGAATGGTTCGCACACCGGCAAAATACTCGGGATGGATTTTCATCAAGGTGCCGGTGATGGAAAGCAGTTCATGGTAAACCACTTGCGCCAACAGCGAGTCTGAGCTTTGTGCAATCGCCTTAAACACATCTTTGTGATGCAATGGCGTGGTGATGCTCATTTGCTGTTCTGAACGCTGACCGATCATCAATACCCGTTGACGCACGGTGATTTCCGCGGCATGAGTCGCCATATCTGTGGTGGGCTTGAGCATCAGTGAGTACAGTTGGCGCACACAATACCAATTACGGTGAATCAAGGCATTGGTGTACACCGAATCCAAGACATTGCGTACCGTGATCGGCTCGCCG
This sequence comes from Marinomonas sp. HM11-D, assembly GCF_057626615.1. Lineage (NCBI taxonomy): Bacteria > Pseudomonadati > Pseudomonadota > Gammaproteobacteria > Oceanospirillales > Oceanospirillaceae > Marinomonas > Marinomonas sp. HM11-D. Next base: position 191,879 of record NZ_JBMMKT010000005.1, read on the forward strand.
TTCTTTTCAGTCACTTGCTCATGTAGCGCGTGACGTCGGCCCAGCTGCAGCAGAATCTCTGTGGCATCTTCTAGCGTTGGCAGTTCTTGTAAATGTTGCATCAGCTGACTGATGCTCCAATGCTGATAGTCATAGATGGTCTGATCAACCACACTTGAGATCGGCCATGGCGCTTCATAGACCGGCAGCTGAGTGCCCAATTTATAGCCATGGGGCATGTCAAAGTTCATCAGGCGACGACTGCCGGATTTAAAAGCGTTTTTCGCCGATTGTGGAATCACGCGAAACTCGCTGAATTCACGCTTTTGCAAACCACGGAAAAATTCAAACAGCTTGGCCGCGCCTTTCATTTCCGCCAGCGCTTCATCAATTAACACGGCAAATACCGCGTTAGCAGGGTAGTACCAGCTTTCCGAAATCACCGATAACTCGTTGCGAATATGTTGCTCAAACAAGGCCGGATCAGCTTTACGGTAGTCGCGGTCAGCATTTTGGAACCAAGGCAGACATAAACAGCGTTGATCGTTGACCACAAACGGCTGCGCAATGGCGAGGCTGTTGAGCGCACGGCTCGGACGGCCGCTTAAGCCGAGTGCTTTTGAAGCACCTACATTACGATACAGCTCAATTAATTGCTCCGACGTGACGATCTGAATCGGTGCGATTTCATCCACTGTTTGGCATAGGCATCCGGCATCGAGTAGCTGCTGCTTGATCTTGTTGTTCTTGGCCAACACCACGAGGGAAATATTGACATTGCGATGGATATGCTGCTTTTTGTGCAAGCCTAACGGATCCAAATCTTCCGTGGTGATCAGCTCGTCATCGAGCATGCGACCAACAAGGTAAAGACTTTGCGCCCATACCAAGGGTAAGTTGTCGTTTGGAACCCGAGCTTGGGTGCCCGGAGCCGCTTTTTCCGCGAGGATGTGCTCTTCTGGAACGTAATACAGCTCAGGCAATAAGCGTTCACCGTCTTTTTCCACCATCAGGCTTTCTAGACGATAACGGTAGTAGTTGGCACTTTCCCAATCTCGAGCAAATAAACGGTCAATGTAGAGGTAAGTGAAAAATAGCGGCCATTCGGACTCAATGTGTTCGAAATTGATCAATTCGTCGTATTCGTAATAAATACGGCTGTGGTCTTCAATCACGGTTTGGTGGCCATCGAGTAGGAAGCGTTTACAACCGTAGTTACCGCCCAATTTGTCGAGAATTTCTTGGCGTGTTTTGCGTTTTAATTTTTCGTCGTTTACGGCAAAAGCAGGGTAACTGATGATGCTTAATAGGGCGCCGTCTACTTCTTTGGAACGAGATTCTTTGGGTAGCAAAGACTCCAATACTGAGCCGGCACGTGCCACTGCATCCGCGAACGAGTGCACGACCGCCCATTCTGGACCGTCCTCACCAAACAGGTTTAAACCATCAAGGGCTTCCAAGGCGGCCTTGGCCATACCCACTGAGCTGGCGTTGATTTCCGCTTTACCGTTGTTGACCTTGTTACCACGCTCCCAAATACCAAAGTCAGGGGTACGATAGGTTCGTGAAATGTAGTAAATCAGATTCTGGATAAAATTAAATTCGTCGCGCGAGTAAATCAGGCTGCTACCGGACTTGGTCATTTGTGCCATGGTCAGCAAGTACAAGCTAGTCGCATCGATTTGCAAGTGTCCCCAAGCATCATCCGCCACCACCTCTAATCCGGTTTTGGTATCGTATTTAGCGTGCAGGGCGTCTTTGGGGTCCAAAGAGTCTTTAAAGGCTTCCACCTTATGGGATTGACGCATCATGGCAAACAACAAACCACGCATCATTTTAATGCAGGCATACTCTAATTCATGTGCGCGGTTGTTCGGATTTGAGGCACGCTTATAGGCCAGTGAAAGGGCCCAAACCGCTTGAATGGAATAGACATTGTCTCGAACCCAGGCGTCAGTGTAATCGCCGTGGGTATTAATACTGGTGCTGGCCGGAAAAAGCCCAGTCACAGGGTGTTGTCGAGACAGGATTACCTTATCAATATGATGGTAGAGGGAGTCGAGCTCGGTTGGAATATCAAACGGCATATAAAAGATCCCTTTTATGGCTGAGAGCGTTTATTTGCTTATGCAATTTTAAGGCCTTAATAGTAATAAGCAGTATACTCAGGTTTCATGACAGTATCTTGTTAGGCTGTCATAAAAATGTATGTTAGATAACCATTAAAAGTACTATGTTCGGGACGCAAAACCGAGGCCTAATAATGTGTATCTCGGTTGTTTTACGTAAAGCGTGATGTAAAGGTGAATTCATATCAATATAGTATTAGAGGCGGCACCTGAGTTAGTCGGCTTATTTTTTATTGCCTTTCTGGCGGCGACCTTGTTGCCGCTGGGGTCAGAGTTACTGTTGCTAGGATTTGTCGCCCGTTATCCTGAATTAGCGTTATTAGGTTGGGGAACCGCTTCACTTGGTAATACTTTAGGTGGCATGACCAATTGGTGGCTGGGCAAATACCTGCTGCATTTTCAGGATAGACGTTGGTTTCCGGTGGCGCCGAAGCGTTTACATCAGGTACAACAGTGGATCCAGCGGTTTGGTCAGCCAATCTTATTATTCAGTTGGTTACCGATTGTGGGCGATGCATTGTGTTTGGCGGCGGGTGTGGCAAGGCTACATTGGCTGTCGTCGGCGCTTTGGATATTGCTCGGAAAATGCCTACGCTACGGAGTATTAGTTTGGGGGACAAACGCCCTAGTGTTATCGTAAGATGTCTCAATTGATGGAGGGGATGTATGAGACTGAAGTTATTAGTGGTTTGTATAGGGGCGCTTTGGTTAGCGGGTTGTACTCTAACACCTGAGAAAAAAGGCACTATGACCAATGCCGAGTTGCAGGAAGCGTTACAAACTCAGCAGCAAGAATGGGAGGACATGAAGCCCCAGCTGCAGCGCATCCTTGCTCTTGAGTCCGATTTAAAACTGTTGGTGGAAACACTGGATATGGTACCTGAGTCGAGCGAAAGCTTAACTCAAGAAATGGCGCCTGCTGCGCAAGCCGCACAACGAGCCAATCAAGCCCCCGTAATGCCATCTGCCGCATTGGCAGACATTAATGCAAAACCAGCGATGGCAACCGCTCCTATTTCCTCAACGGCTCGTCCTGATAAACCTTTTCGTCAAGCACCACCGAGTAATGCCGTGACGGCTGAGTTCCAAGGTGGCACTAAAACTAAAGCGGATGCCAGTGCCAATGCTCAATACTATGGCGTTCAGTTGGCCGCCTATGGTTCTGAGAGCCAAGCGATCCAAGGCTGGCAGTCCATCACTCAGCGATACGCTGAAGAGTTCGCCGATACAGCACCTTTGATTAACCGTCACCAAGTGAAGGGCAAAACTTACTACCAGCTCATCGTCGGGCCTTTTTTGAAAAAAGCTTACAGCGTCGATTTTTGTAATAAGCTAAAACAGATGCAGCACGATTGCTTGGTAACCCGTTATAAGGGGGATCCTTTCCTATCCTTGTAGTGAGAATGCCGCTAGTCAATGAGACTAGCGGCGAGTGATGGCCCGTACGTTACAATCTAAGCCTATGGATGTTAATTCACCGCATATGGTTTGGGCTTGCCTTTGATCCGGAGAAAAGCCTATGTATAGAGTGTAATCTTGGTTGTTTTGCTTATAGAAGTAGCTGTAGTTGATGACTTGAGGTTGTTTTTTTCTCAGTATGCTCCAATAGCTTCTTAATGCCCCCAATGAAGTAAAGCTTCTAATCTCACTGCTAAAGCCATTGATCTCGTTGCTTTTTCGGATAAATAAATTTTCTCCAAGAATGAGGTTGTCCACCGCAAGCGTTTGATCAATTTTCTTAGCAGTTTGGGGTAAATAGCTTCTTTGCTCCAAATAATTCGGCTTTATTTGAATGGAATGCGGCTCAGGCGCTACTTTGGTAAAGACAAAGTAGCCATCAAACTCGGTGTTGACCTCATCAATCACTTTATTAAATTCATCCAGTAACTGAACTGGAACGAAGGCCATTGGGCGTGTTTGATTATCTGAGGTGAGCTCAGCTACTTTGCCTTCAATCTCAATAGAGTTGATCATTGGGATTTCAATATGTTGAACCACACTTGAGCGAGGGATGACAGAGACACCTTTGCCCCTTGGGATTAAGTATGGGTTAGGTACGGTTCCTTCATCTACTTCAATATCAGTCTGGCGATAGTTTGGTAGTGATTCTAAGACCGCTATGCCGTTTTTATCTGTCTTAGCGCGTCGAAAACTTTGTTTACTCAGAATGTCAATTTCAGGAAGCGCTCTGTCTTGATTATCAAAAATGCCATTGTTGTTGATGTCTTCATAGACAAAAACAGACAAAGATCCTTGGCTAACCAATGATCGGTTTGAGATAAAGTAGCCCTGTTGTATCTGTCCAATACTGACTTGGCCTGATAGGTCTGCACTCCAACCTAGAAGATCGTTGTAGGCGATCCGAGAGCGTAAGCTGAAGTCGTTAGGACGCCAACTTGTGGCTAAAGCAATATTATTTACTTTAGTGTCTAGGTTTCTAGAGTAGCTTGCTTGGGCTTGTATGTTTTCAAAAGGCGCACCACTGATCTCAGTAGAAATGCCATTGGTATGAAAGTTTGGGTTGATTGTATAGCTGCTGCCTACCCGAACAAAATAACCATCAATATATTTCTGTAGCTGCCAGCGGCCTTCTTTAGAGTCATCAAGCGATCCCCATTCGAGCTCATGGTTAAGGTAGATATCCTTAATGCTGGTTGAGACTTGGTTTCTATATTGGTAATCGGTCTTACCTTCTGTTTCTCTGCGCTCAATATCTTGTTGGTAGGAGAGATTAAGAGGGGCAACCCTACCAGAAAGGGTGAGCTCATCTGATTGGCTATTACGCCATTCTTGGGTTGACTCATCACGGAATGTGCTCTTTGAAATAGAGTAATCAAGTGATTGACCAAGTATTTGGGTGGCAATACTGTGCTCTTCAGTAGATGAACTGTCAGGCGCTACTATGTAATCGCTTGAGAATAGCGCTTGACCGAAAATAGAGGTGGTGAATCCGACAGATTGCCGATCGTATTCACGGTATTCATTGTCTAGGTGAGTTTGTTGGCCAAAGTTAATGCTCATCCAATCTGTTAAGCCTAATACACCTCGACCCGCGAGGGTCGTGCCATAGGACTGACTTTCGGTTTGGCTGTCCAAGAAGCTATCAAACAGCTCTTTACCATCTTCGTAAAGGCTTATGTCATAAGTGAAGCTGCCAGCACTTTGTCCAGTGTTATCGATATAGTAGTTCTCTACTTCACGTTCGACTTGGCCCTGCGGCCCATAGAAAACGATTTCGACCGTGTTGGCGCCAAACACAAGAGGTAAGTTATCAAAGCTATAACGACCATTCTCAATATTGGTATCGCTAGCGATCAACAAATTGTTGCGATAGATTTCAATGTCCCATCCTGGTTGGATGTCACCAAATAGATCAATGGTGGAGTTATTTACGGTACCAATTTTTTCATTGCTGATTCGCATACCAACAGCGTTACTTGAGTTTAAGGTACTGCTTATTCGTGTCGCACGAATATCGCCTATTTCAAGAACGCTGGCGTTTAGAGGCCCCAGTAGGCTAGCGTCTGAGGCTGTTTTACTGGCTTGAAAGCGTGCTCCCGTTAGGCCAATTTCAGAGTTAGCTGCTAAATAGTATTGGGTATTAAAGTAGGCGAGATCGTTACCGCCTAATACCGATAGATTACTGCTCTGACTTCGATTCTGCGCCCAGCTAGTTGACGCTTGAACATCAACTAGCGGAAGCGAAAGTGGAGTGTATTCATTTTTTGCCAAGGGTTTTTGCGCCACGTTGGCTGTTGCTTGAATCAAGCCCGACCTGCTTTGACGTGCGATCTTTTCTTGCACAGGTAAGGGGGTGGTAGATGAAATATAGGCTTTCAGTTCTTGGTAATTGATGTCGATTTTTATGTCAAACCACTGCTCTAAAGCGGTCTGATCAACATAAAGTTCATCGATATTAACAATTGCGTTTTTATCTATAGGATAGCTTTGTTCTGCGAATGAAACTGTGCCCTTACCATCGGTTATGGTCAGATCAAATGTATTTTCCGGTGTGCGAATCCAGCCATAGGCTTGAGGTGCTTCTGCTTGAGTTGTGATTGGAAAGTCTAATACGGTTGCAATGTCCGCAAGACTAAATGCAGCGCCGGAATCGGTTTTTACGCCAAAAATATCGCCAAGCGAATATTTGTCAAAATACAGTGTGACAATTAATTCTTCGCCAGTGGGTATGAGCACATCAGAAGAATCTAGTTGAATAACGTCGCTTGGTTTTGTCGAGGTGGGTAATGGGGCTTTGGGGGACTCCTTTAAATTAGGCAGTGCAACTTCGCCTTGTTCAATCGCTTTATAGCGTGCTTTAAGACGATCAAGAATTTCATTAGCATAAGAAAAATTAGCGCTCAGTACTAGAGCGCTAATAAGAATTAAACGCATCAGGCGATCACCTTATTGAACTGAACGAACCATTGCTGGGGTAATTTCCAGAATCTGTCGAGCCAATAGTAGTCCATTAAATTCCTGTTGTCCTTCATAGCGAACTTCCAGTGTTCCTGCTTCTAATTTAAAGTTATTCCAAGGAACTTTGACTTCGGCAGTCTTTGTTTCAGGATAGAAGTTAAATCCATTTAACAGTCCAACTTGCTGGGGCTGTTGGCCGTTAGCTGTCCAATAGGCGACTAGGCGACCAGATGAACTAAATAAATCATTATGTGATAGTTGAACCTTGATAAAAGTAGCTCCAGTTTCCTTAATGGTCACCAGAGATAAATCATTAATTATAGGGGCGATATTTACGGCACCAGTTCTATATATGACAGGCATGGTATATCCCATCAAAACATTTATATTGATCCCTGTTTGACCTGAGCTATTTTGTTCACCCCCATTTTGTTGTACAGGCAAGGCGGTGAAAGTTAGGTGTGATCTATACTCTCCACTCGGGAGCGTGCCAGGGTCTCGCAATAATAGTTTCACCGACTGGCGTTGACCAGGAGAGAGGGTTACTTGCTTAGGACTTATTCGAACAATTCTCTCTAATCCAGCATAGTTCTGTTGTTCGACTTCGGTTAAATCTCGGTATCCACCTTGAGACAGGGCAATTTTTTGCGACCAACTGATTCGGTAGCTTCTGGTTTCATTGCCTGAGTTAATCAAAGTGACACTACTTGATCTTTGTTGACTGTCTAGCACAACTCTCAGCGGTGAGATCAGTAGGTTTGCATATGAGTTGAAGGATAAAAAAAAGGCAAATGCAGTAATCAAAAATCGAGAAAAAAGTGTGGGCATAGGTATCTTCGTTTTAATAATTAATCGAGATTTGGTATCGGATGGTGTAATCGGTATCGATATAAGAATTGCTTCCTGAACCAGAAGTGCTAAGCGTACCTCCAATTGGCAATATAGCGGAACCGCTGGCATCACTGAAGATGACACTGGGAACATCAACGTCCGTTAAACTAAATTGCTCCGATGAATACTGAGAGCTGATACTTGAAGGTAAGATAGCCTGACCGGAAATGCTTAAGCGCTGATTAGCAGGAAAATTAGACAAGATGAATTCGCCTGTAACCGGGGGAGTAACGACCATAACATGGGTAGACGTACTTACATTTCCGGTATGGGAAATTCTGACAAACTCTTGGCTGTCGTTGGAAATGATTGCAATAGAACCAAAACTCAAGCTCCTAGCTTCTACAACATCGGCAATAACATGGTTGCTGAATGATGCAAAAGTAAGAGCTTGAGTAGTGCAGCAAAGAAATAACTTCTTTGTTGATCGCATTACTAACGGCAGATTAATAATTGACGGTCATGGTGTAGGAGCCAGAATAAGTCTGGTCACGGTAGTTTGTAGCGAAGCCGCCAGCTTGTGTTGACAGTGTACCACCAACATTGAATGTGACTGCGCCAGTCCCATCTGTTAGTAATGGGTCGGTTGTTGCATTGTAAGTTCTGTTCGCATTTGGTCCAGAAGTGATGTAAGCATCGTTGATGGCGGCTGAGAAAGTAGCGCCACCTGATGCCGTTGTTAAATCAAATGCAGACGCCGGAAAGGTAATAGTCAATACGGAGTTTGGTGCAGCCGCCGAAACACTAAACGTTCCAGGTGTTCCAGGAGTAATAATATTAATGCTGGCATCCGTCGTGTTACCTGTACCCGCAACCGTTTCAGCAACACTAGGGTTAGTACCGTTTGCTGGCAGAGTCATAGTGACAACGTTTGGAGTACCGTCTGTACTGGATACTTGAGCGCGAATGGTACCAAAAGTTAAAGGGGTTGTTTGTGCCAGTGTAAACGCATTCGATACGGTCACTGAAGCCGTACCTGTCGCAGTTTCTGCTAAGGCATAATTTCCCGACAATGCTACCAGGGTAGCTAAACTTGAAAGTTTAAGAAAATTCTTCATGTGTATTCCTTTTAATATGTAATTACACAAATCGTTTAGCGGCACTTTTGATGTGACCTTTAGGGAGATTAACTTTTTCTAAATTTTCTTCTTAAAAGTCTGCCAGAAATATTTAACTGCAAAGTTAACATCAGTTAACCATGTTATAAGAGGCTTGTTCAATCCTAGTAAGTAATTTTTGTGTCAAATAGTAAGTTTGATTTATATCAGTTTTAGAGGATGGTCAATGATCAAGGTAGTGCTTTTCGACCTAGGCAATGTATTGGTTGACCTTGGCACACAAGCAGATTTCGCTAAGGTGTTCCAAGTCGAAGCGGGCAGTGAGTCGCAGCTGTGGGAAATGTGGCTTAAATCACCGTCGGTGAAGGCCTTCGACAGCGGTCAAATCCCGTTGCCAGTGTTTGTTGATCGGCTATTAAAAGAAACCGGTAGTGAAGTAGATCCGCAGAGTTTTAAGGATAACTTTATCAGCTGGCCAAAAGGGTTATTTGAAGGGGCGATCGAGTTGGTGCAAAGCATTCCTTCTCATTACCATCGAGCCGTATTATCGAATACCAATGATGCTCATTGGGGGCGATTAATGGATGAGATGAAGTTGTCAGGTTTGTTTCACAGCTACTTTGCCTCTCATCAAATGGGCTTGGTGAAACCTGACTTGGAAGTTTTCGACTATGTGGTCAATGAGTTAGGTGTTGAGCCAGAGGAAATCCTGTTTTTAGATGACAATCGAGTTAATGTTGAAGGGGCGCTTACAAAAGGGATACAAGCGGAACAAGTCAAAGGTATCGCAAGTGCACGAGAAATCCTTTATACATATGGGGTAATTAGGTAGATACTATTCTTTTGTGCAAATCAATTTGGAAGAGATATGCGTACTTTCGATCCCTCCTCGGCGGCCAATTATTCTCGAGTTCGGCCAACGTACCCACCAGAGTTGTATTACTGGCTGAGTCACCAAGTCAAACAAACCGAGCGAGTTTGGGATTGTGCCTGTGGCACTGGGCAGGCCTCTATTGATTTAGCTGCTTACTTCAATCAAGTGGAAGCCACGGACATTTCTGAAGCACAAATTGCTAAAGCCACGCCCCATCGCAAGGTGAATTACTCGGTACAGCCTTCAGAGCACACCAATTTCCCTGATAACTATTTCGATGCCGTGTGTGTCGCGCACGCCTTGCACTGGTTTGACCTAGACAGTTTTTGGGCAGAAGTGCGCCGCGTACTTAAGCCAGAAGGTAAACTCTTTATTTGGGGCTATAACTGGGTGCAATTCGACAACACTCTAGATCAAGCCATCAAAGAGCATCTTTTACCGATTCTACAGCCTTACTGGCCGGAAAAAACCGCCTTGCTGCGTGGTCAATATAGCGCGGTTGAATTTCCGTTTACCGCCATCGAAACGCCAACTTTTGAGCTGGAATGCCATTGGACCATGTCCCAGGCCTTTGCCTTTATGCGTTCTTGGTCGGCGTCACAAATCATGATGGAAAAACATGGTGATTTCATGATTAAAGAGGCGGAGAAAGAAATCGAATATGTCTGGAAAAACCCGTTAGAAAAGGTGCCGGCGCGTCTACCATTTTTCTTATACGCGGGCTCATTTGATAACTGAGTGTTATCAGAGGGTTAGACTAAAGTGGGATAGCCTGTCCTAGAGCAAGCGATATAGTAAGTTTCAGCATCCTTATAAAAAATAACAACGGAGCGAGTCATGTCACATTCAGAATACACGGAGCAGATGGATTACACCTACTCCAACGCCAATGTTAGCCAAGCCGAATTCGAACAACGTTACCAAGAATCGATCACTGACCCAGATGCATTTTGGGGCAAAGAAGGTCTTCGTTTGGCTTGGTCAAAACCTTACACCAAAGTGAAGAACACCAGCTTTGAACGTGGCAATGTCAGCATTAAATGGTTCGAAGACGGCGAATTGAATGCGGCTTACAACTGTATTGATCGTCATCTACCCGAAAAAGCCGATAAAGTGGCGTTCTATGTGGAAGGGGACGTGGAAGGCAACGACAGTGTGGTGACTTACCAAGAACTTCACGATGAAGTGGGTCGTCTTGCCAACGTGCTACGCAAACAAGGTGTGCAGAAGGGTGATCGTGTTGCCATCTACATGCCAATGATTCCTCAAGCGGCCTATGCCATGTTGGCCTGTGCTCGCATCGGTGCCATTCACAGTGTTATTTTCGGTGGATTCTCTGCCTCTGCGATCGCGGACCGTCTCAATGACTGTGAAGTAAAACTGGTCCTAACAGCAGATCAAGGTAAGCGTGCCGGCAACCTAGTGCCGCTGAAAAACAACGTCGACAAAGCCCTAGACAACAATGCTTGCCCATCGGTTGAAAAAGTCGTGGTGTACCGCTACACCAAGGCTGATGTGAATTGGGTAGAAGGTCGTGACCTAGATTGGGCAGAATTGGCTGCGCAAGAAAGCACAGAAGCCGCGCCAGAGCCAATGAATGCAGAAGATCCGCTATTCATTCTGTACACGTCTGGCTCAACCGGTAAACCAAAAGGTGTTGTGCACACTACCGGTGGTTACCTAGTGTATGCTTCGCTTACCCATGAAGTGGTATTTGATATTAAGCCAGATGATGTGTACTGGTGTGCGGCTGACGTGGGTTGGATCACAGGTCACAGCTACATGGTTTATGGACCATTAGCGAATGGTGTTACTAGCGTATTATTTGAAGGTGTACCGACTTACCCAGATTCTGGCCGTATCGGTCGCGTAGTCGATAAGTTCAATGTTACTCAGTTGTACACTGCACCAACGGCAATCCGTGCCTTGATGGCGAAAGGTGATGAGCCAATCGCAACGAGCAAACGTGATTCGCTACGTGTACTAGGCAGTGTGGGGGAGCCGATTAACCCTGAAGCATGGGTTTGGTACCACAAGAACATCGGTAACGGTAAGTGCCCAATCGTTGATACTTGGTGGCAAACGGAAACAGGTGGCTTAATGATGACGCCACGTGTGACGGAAACCAATCCAAAACCAGGTTCCTGTACAGCGCCTCTGTACGGTGTTCAGCCAGCATTGGTGGATGCTGAGGGGAATCTGATCACTGAAATGGGCGTTGAAGTGGAAGGCGGTCTAGTGATTCTAGATTCTTGGCCAGGCCAGTCACGTACCGTTTATGGCGACCATGAACGTTTCGAGCAGACTTACTTCAGCACCTTCGAAGGTAAATACTTTACTGGTGATGGTGCCCGTCGCGATGCTGATGGTGCTTACTGGATCACAGGTCGTATGGATGACGTATTAAACGTATCCGGTCACCGTTTGGGTACAGCTGAAATTGAAAGTGCTTTGGTGGCGCATCCAGCAGTTGCGGAAGCGGCAGTCGTTGGTTACCCACATGATCTAAAAGGCCAGGGTATTTACGTTTACATTATTCCGGTTGCAGGCGTTGAACCTGATGACGAGCTGACTAAGTCTGTGAAGATGATGGTGCGCCAGGAAGTGGGGCCAATTGCGACGCCAGACCTAGTGCATTGGGCGACAACGGGTCTACCAAAAACGCGCTCTGGTAAGATTATGCGCCGTATTTTGCGTAAGATTGCCGCGAACGAACATGATGCGTTAGGTGATACGAGTACATTAGCAGATCCAAGTGTGGTTGATGATTTGATCGATAACAGGTTAAATAAGTAAATCATACGTTCATGCTAAGGAAACCTAGTGATTTCACTTCTTATCGCTGATGATCATCCTTTATTTCGCAGCGCTCTCACGGGGGCGCTTCGCGATCAACTCGGTGAAGTAGAGATCCAAGAATCACATGACCTCGAATCCACATTGGGAAGCCTCAAGGCGAATCCTGATGTGGATTTGTTGCTTCTGGATTTAAATATGCCAGGCAGCGGTGATTTATATGGATTAATACGTATCCGCTCAGACTTCCCTGATATTCCTGTGGCGGTGATTTCGGGCAGTGATGATCTGGCTGTGGTAGCCAATGTCATTGAAGCGGGTGCTTTAGGCTTTATCCCTAAAACCAGCGAACCAGCCGTGTATTTAGAGGCCATCGGCGCGATTTTAGATGGTGATACTTGGTTGCCAGATGGCATGTCTGAGCAATTAGAGCAGCAACCGACGCCAGATCTCGATATGCAACGCCGTGTGGCAGAACTGACACCACAACAATACAAGGTGTTGTGTTATTTACATGAAGGCTTATTAAACAAGCAGATTGCTTACGAACTGAATATCTCAGAAGCTACAGTCAAAGCACATATTACCGCGATCTTTCGTAAACTAAACATCAATAACCGTACGCAGGCGGTGTTGGTGGTTAGCGATCTTAATTTGCAGCTTAACTAGCGCTCTTTATTATGCGGCTCATGGTGTTTGTGTGAGTCGCACTTCTTCTCCGGCACCGGATCGATCCCTCCTTCATGAAAAGGATGGCAGCGTCCTAAGCGCTTCAAGCCTAACCAAATACCCTTGATCACACCAAAGCGCTCAATCGCTTCAATCATATAGGCTGAGCAAGTCGGGTAGTAGCGACAGTTATTGCCCAGCAACGGACTCAGTAGATACTGATAGAAACGAATAAATTTGATAAAAAATTGCTTCATAAAACTCGTCTGATCGGATGATTTTTGGCTTTGACTGTCAATTTTAGTGTTGGAAAACGCCAAAAATTGGTAAGGTTCAGAGTCTTTTATATTCAATAAATGGTGTGAGCATCATGACCCAATCTGGCGTTTCGATCAATGCCGATCATATTGTAGCGTATCAAGGGGAGCCTGGGGCCTATTCCCACCTCGCTTGCAAGCATTGTTTCCCAGATTGGCAAATGGTGAACTGCGCCAGCTTTAGCCAAGCTTTGGCAAAAGTGGAAAACGGTGAAGCCCATTACGCTATGATCCCTGTCGAGAATTCGACCGCTGGACGAGTAGAAGAGATCTACCGCGAGCTTAAGGGAACGCAGCTCTATGTGGTCAAAGAGCACTTCGAGCCTGTTAACCACTGTTTGATTGGCACGCCAAGTATGACCTTAGCAGACGTGCAAAGTGTGGGTAGCCACCCTCAGGCATTGGCTCAATGTGATCGAAACATCAAAAAGCTTGCGGCAAAGCCAGTTGCCATGTACGACACAGCAGGTGCGGCCAAGCATCTAGCGGAATCCAAGCAAGCGGGTTTAGCGGTGATCTCATCCTCCTTGGCAGCAGATCTTTATGGCCTACCGATACTACAGCCGCATTTTAATGATGTTGAAGGGAATACCACGCGCTTTCTGGTGTTTGCTCAGCAGCAAAAAATGCCAACCTTTGAGCCAGAGCAGCGCTATATTACTTCGTTTCTGTTTAAGGTTCGCAATATTCCCGCAGCACTGTATAAAGCCATGGGGGGCTTTGCTACCCAAGGTATCAACATGCTCAAACTTGAAAGTTACATGCTTGATGGCCAATTTACGGCGACCCAATTTTACGTTGATGTAGAAGCCCATTTTCAATCTCCAGCAATGCAGGCAGCGCTAGAGGAGCTTCGATTCTTTTCCGAGGAAGTACGCATACTAGGGACATATTATGCGGATGACTTCCGAAAGTGAGGATTTTATGATTCGTTTCATAACCAGCGCATTACTGACAACATATGTTGGTATAGCAAACGCTGACAGCGTTGATGATTCGCTAGCAGGGCTAGATGATATGCTGCTAGGTGACATTCCTGCGGTGGTGACTCCTGCTCGTGTGGCTCAGCCCCGAGTTGAAGTGTCTTCTACCTTGTCGGTGTTATCTGGTGAGTTTATTCGCCGCTCTAATATTCAGTATGTTGAAGACTTACTGTTTCATGTCCCTGGCTTCTTTGTCGGCCCGTATTGGAACTCCTACCGTAAAGTAGTGGCGTATCACGGTACGGAGCTGGACCGTTTCCGTCGGATTCAGGTGCTCGTCAATGGCCGTTCGGTCTATAGCTCAGTTTATGCTCGTGTGGATTGGCCAAGTCTGGCGCTTAATATCGAAGATGTGGAACGTGTCGAAATCAACCGTGGCCCCAATGCATCCAGCTACGGTAGCAACTCTTTCTTAGCTGTTATTAACATCATTACTCGCAGTCCATTAGATACCTTAGGTAATGATGTGTATGTCACCTCCGATGATCAGGGTAACCGTCGTATGTATGGACAATACAGTGGCTTATCGGATAATTGGAGCTATCGAGTATCGGCTTCCCGTGGCACTGTCGATGGCTATGATCTCAAAGGCGATGGGGATCCGCGTAACGATGGCCATACGCAAACGTCGGGCAATATGTTTTTTGTTTATGAAGAACCTGGGCAAAAACTAGATATTGATATCGGTGCGACTAACCTAGACGCTGACGTCGAGTTTTACGAAGTCCCTGGTGTGAGCTATGACGGTACGCGTCCAACATTGGAACGCGATCGTGAGCACATCAAAGTGGGTTGGGAAGTTGAGCAATCCCCGACACATACGGTGAAACTTCAATACTACTTCGATAATTCGGAACGTATTGAAGACCATGATGTGGATGTTTATGGTCAGGTGCTGAATCAATTATTTGCACAAAGCCTACCTGATACGGAAGTATTTGAAGGGCATCTGACGTCAGACTTAGACGAGCAGCGTCATGATATTGAGCTGCAAAGTATTTGGACACCAAATTCAGATTACCGTTGGGTCAATGCCGTGTCCTACCGTCAAGACTCAGTGCATTCAAAGACGTATTTCGATGGTGACTACAAAGATGAGCTGGCACGAGTGTCCACTAACTTAAGTTACCGAGCGTTGGATCCTTTGATCATCAATGCGGGCCTGATGTATGAGCGTAGCAAGATTGCTGGCGATTATACCTCACCACAGGTTGGTGCGACCTACAAGCTAACGCCGCAGTCATCGGTGCGTGCCAACATATCTCAGGCCTATCGAGTGCCGGATTTGTATGACCAAAAGGCCAGCTGGTCGTATGTGTTCAATGGCCTTCGCTCGATTCCTGCCTATTCAACGGGCGTACCAGCAGAAAAGATCACTTCCTATGAAGTGGGTTATTATCAAAACATTCCGACATTAGGGTTGTCGTTTGATTTGTCTGCCTACCGTGAGAACTTAACCAACTTAGTGGCATCCAATAAAAAATATACTGATGCGATTGAGGACGGTGGCATTTTGACACCAGATTCTGGTTTAACCGCCACCATTGAAGGGGTAGAGGCGGAGCTGGATTGGCGCTCAGCGAAAGATACCTTGGTGCGTGCGACCATGTCGTATCAAGATACTCAGGCGGATGATAAAAATATCTCGGAGAGTGTGGCGCCTTTTATCACGACCTTGTTTGTTAGCACACCACTAAACGATAGTTTTTCTATAAATAGTCGCTATATTGATGGTAAAGAAGTGGCCACTTACGACTATGAAGCCTTAGGACTTTGGCTGACATATCGCCGCGTGGCGGGACCGACTACATTGACGGCTGGCTTGGGAGCGAATGTTCGCTTAGATAATGAGCCCTATATTCGAGTGAATAACGTCACTGAAAAGAAAACCAGCTATTTTATGTTTGCTAACCTGTCGTTTTAACTCTGTATTGCACTCATTATGAAACGGATTTTTTTGCTCATCATTGGATTACTTGCGAGCGTGCTGGTTCAAGCCGGCACTTTCGTATTCCATGATGGGCGAGAAACGGTCTCACGGGTGTTATCTATGTCCTTGTCGGCGTCTTCGTCGTATCAGGTACCTGTTTTAAATAATCCTAATACCCAGTTGAAAGACGGTGATCTGGTGATTACCGTTGGCCAGCATAGCTATACGCGCATCTGTGAAAGTCCTGCCAAGGTGTCGATTATCACGCTGTTTTTGGGGGAAGAAGAATTTGACGTTGCGCGTGCGCACTGCTCTAAACCCAGCACGGCGGTTTTTTCTGGGGCACCGCTAGATCTTCGCTTGAAGGTGTTGCAGTCGTTTTGGGAAGATCGAGCGCCGATCGCTATCGTTCACAGCGACGCTTTATCGCTCAGCGAGCGCAGCCTGCGTTTAGCAAAGCTACAAGATGTTGAAGTGTATTCTTATCCAGTCGCCGAAGAAGGGCGCGAGGAAAAGCTGAAGCAGCTAACGGATGTGTTGGAAAGCTCTAACTTAGTCATGTCATTGTATGACTCAGCGTTGTTTGATACGCAGTTTTCCAAAGACGCCATTCGTCTCATGTTTCATAAGAAGAAAGCCTTAGCTGCACATTCACTGCAATTAGTTAGAGCGGGCGCTCTGTTTGCCCTGTACAGCACGTCACAAGAAAAGCTCGAGTTGGTGACTTCCTATATCAAAGTCTATGAAGCCAGTGGCACCTTGATGCCACCGACTTATCCGACGCCTTTACGTATCGGCTTTAACCCGTACCTGATTCGCATGTACGGTCTGGTGTTGCCGACCGATCGCTTTCTATTGAGTGAGTTTGGTCTGTGCCCTGAATCAGGTTGTGAGGAAACGCTTAACTAGGCTGGCAAAGGTGGTCGGTTTTTCTGCATGCAGCCAATGGCCTGTTTCAGGAATCATCTTCACGCTGGCATTAAGGAAGTGCTGAAGTGATACATCTTGATACTTTGGCAGAATGTAGTCGGAATGCTCACCCTTAATAAATAAAGTTGGCGTCTGAATGCCATCCTTTAATTCTGGTTTACGTAGAATAGTGTCGTAGCCAGCGAGCAGTTGTTCCAGCCCTAAATCAATCACATGTCCCTGATCGGTACGTTTTAAGTTTTTTAATAGGAACTGACGCACGCCCATATTGCTTTCATATTGGGCGAGTAACTCATCAGCCGCTTTTCGGCTGGCAGGCTTTTGGCGATTGATTTCTTGTAGGCCTTTAAATATCTCGCTATGGCTGGGCTGGTAATCTACTGGGGCAATATCTGCCACAATCAACTTGGCAACTTTTTCAGGGTGATCGCTGGTCAGTTGCATCGAAACTTTACCGCCGATAGAGTGACCAAGCAGGTAGATATTGCTGAGGTTGTTTTCCTCTAGCCATTGGTTAATGGCATCAGCCATAGCCGGGAAGGTAACAGGCTCTAAGTAGGATGAACGACCATGGTTGGGCAGATCCAAACAGTACACAGTAAAATTCTCTGCCCATTTCTGTGCAATCGAGTGCCAGTTGTCGGCGTTGCCAAATAAACCGTGAATAACAACCAGTGGTGGCAGATTTTCACCGTACTGCTTTGCATGGATCATGAAGTCTTTCCTTTATCGAGCCAATAAATCTGTTGGCTATAGTAACAAACAACGACTAGTGATCGTATAAGTAAAGTCGGCCCAGATAATCGTCAGTGAGGAGCTCTTGTGTTTGATAAGTTTTTTATTCCGCTCATAAAGGCGCCCTTAATGCAGCTGGCTCAGCCATTGATCAAACGAGGAGTGACGGCCAATCAAATCACTCTGTCGGGCTTTGTGATGGGGATGCTGGCAGCGCTGGCACTGGCGGGCGGTTTTTACGTGTTGGGCTTAGTTGGGATTGTGCTAAATCGCTTATGTGATGGCTTGGATGGTGCTGTGGCGCGGGCGACCAAAACCAGTTCAGATGCGGGTGGCTATTTAGACATAGTGTTGGACTTTATCTTTTATTCTGCAGTGGTATTCGGCTTTGCCGTGTCGAACCCCGAGCAGAATGCCTTGGCGGCGGCGTTTTTGATTTGGTCGTTTATTGGCACGGGAAGTAGCTTTTTGGCTTTTGCTATCATGGCGGCCAAGCACAATATCGAACAGCTCGAGTACGGTAAGAAATCACTGTATTTTTTAGGCGGCATCACCGAAGGCAGTGAGACCATTGCCTGTTTTGTATTGATGTGTTTATTGCCAAGTCAGTTTGTGTTGTTGGCTGTGGTGTTTGGCGGGTTGTGCTGGATTACTACAGCGACGAGAGTGTTTGCCGCTTACAGGATGCTTAGCAGCAAATAACGGCTCGTTAGAGCATGGCTATCTCAATATCACTTTTAACGATGGCGCAGCAGGTCAGCATATAGCCACTGTTAACCCAAGCTAAGGGCTCCACAGGGTAGCTGACTTTGCCCCATAACAGTTTGATCATACAGGAGGAGCAGTAGCCTTCACGGCATTGGTACTCCACCTGTACGCCAGCTCGCTCGAGTTGTGGCAGCAGAGGCTCGTCTTCAGTAACGAGAATCTGCTTTTTGCCCAACAATACTCGGTGAACTTCTCGATCTTGATGCTCAGTTTTAGAGATCAAAGTCGTCAAAATCCGCTCCGTCTAGATCGTTGTCGATTTGGCCTACCAAGTAAGAGCTGATCTCTGCTTCCTGTGGCGCAACCTGAACGTTGTCGCTCACCAACCAAGCGTTGATCCAAGGAATTGGGTTGTTCTTAGTGGCAAACTGAGGCTCAAGACCGATGGCTTGCATGCGCACGTTGGTGATGTATTCCACGTATTGGCCTAGGATTTGTGCGTTCAAGCCAATCATAGAGCCGTCTTTGAATAGGTATTGCGCCCACTCACGTTCTTGCTGTGCCGCTTCAACGAAGATGTTGATTACATCTTGCTGGCACTCTTGAGCAATTTCAGCCATTTCTGGGTCGTCACGGCCTGACATCATTAGGTTCAACATGTGTTGTGTGCCGTTTAGATGCAAGGCTTCATCGCGGGCGATCAGTTTGATGATCTTAGCGTTACCTTCCATCAGGGTACGTTCAGCAAAAGCAAAACTACAGGCAAAACTAACATAGAAACGAATCGCTTCCAGTACGTTTACGGATGCCAATGTTAGGTAAAGCGCTTTCTTCAGTGTCTTCATTGACACTACCACTTCACCGCGCTCTGGCACGTGGTGAGTGCCTAGGCCAAGCGTGTTGTACAGGTTCACTAGCTCAATTAGATCGTCGTAGTATTTCGACACGCTGATGGCACGTTTTGCAATTTCATCGTTGACGACGATGTCATCGAACACCTTCGTAGGATCGTTAACGATGTTGCGAATGATGTGCGTGTAAGAGCGGCTGTGGATCGTCTCTGAGAAGGACCATGTCTCAATCCAAGTTTCCAACTCTGGCAACGACACGATTGGTAGTAGGGCAACGTTTGGTGAACGACCTTGCACGCTGTCTAGTAGCGTTTGGTACTTCAAGTTGCTCAGGAAGATATGCTGTTCGTGCTCTTCCAGCTTTAGGAAGTCTTTGCGGTCATTGGATAAATCTACTTCTTCTGGGCGCCAGAAAAACGACAGTTGCTTCTCGATTAGCTTTTCAAAAATAGGGTGTTTTTGTTGGTCGTAGCGCGCTACGTTCACGTTTTCCCCGAAAAACATCGGTTCTTGCAGACTGTCAAATTGCTTGCGGTTAAAAGTAGAGTAACTCATTGCCGAAAAGGATCCTTAATGATCGCGAATAGATAAAAACATGAATAGGGTAAAAAGCCCTACGTCACGAGTACGTAGGGCATTGTAACTTAGATCTTACAAGCGCCGCCTGCACAATCATCAACCATATCGTCTTGCTTGTCTTCTGCACCGTCACGAGTGTTGTGGTAGTACAGTGTTTTGACGCCCAGTTTGTAAGCGGTTAACAAGTCTTTCAAGATGACTTTCATTGGTACCTTGCCCGCTTCAAACTTCGATGGATCGTAGTTTGTGTTGGCAGAGATGGCTTGGTCAACGAACTTCTGCATGATCCCCACAAGTTGTAGGTAACCATCGTTCGAAGGGATGGTCCATAGTAGCTCGTAGTTCTGTTTCAAACGTTCAAACTCTGGCACAACCTGCTTCAAGATGCCGTCTTTACTAGCTTTCACTGATACGAAACCACGTGGCGGCTCGATACCGTTAGTCGCGTTACTGATCTGAGACGAGGTTTCAGATGGCATCAGCGCGGTCACAGTAGAGTTACGTAGACCGTGTTGTTTGATTTCTTGACGTAGCGCTTCCCAGTCGTATTGCAGTTCAGCCGAAACAACGTTATCTAGCTCTTTCTTGTAGGTATCGATTGGTAGGATACCTTGAGCGTACGTGGTTTCGTTAAATGCCTTACATGGGCCAAACTCTTTCGCTAGCTTGTTCGATGCTTTCAATAGGTAGTACTGAATCGCTTCAAATGTTTTGTGTGTCAGTTCGTTGGCGCTGCCATCAGAGTAACGTACGCCGTTCTTCGCTAGGTAGTAGGCGTAGTTGATCACACCCACACCCAAAGTACGGCGCATTTCTGTCGCACGCTGAGCGGCTAAGATTGGGTAGTTCTGGTAATCCAATAGACTGTCTAGGGCTCGAATGACCAGCTCAGACAGCTCTTCTAGCTCGTCTAGGTTTTCCAGTGCACCCAAGTTAAACGCTGACAGTGTACATAGGGCGATTTCACCTTCTGGATCGTCAATGCGGTTCAGTGGTTTAGTCGGTAGAGCGATCTCTAGACACAGGTTACTTTGTTTAACCGGCGCGACTTTTGGATCGAATGGGCTGTGTGTATTACAGTGGTCAACGTTCTGTAGGTAGATACGACCCGTGCTGGCACGCTCAGACGCAAACAGAGTGAATAGTTCAGACGCTTTAATAGTACGTTTACGGATACTTTCATCCGCTTCGTATAGTTCGTACAGACGATCGAATTCTTCTTGATCTGCGAAGAAGGCATCGTAAAGGCCAGGTACGTCTGATGGGCTAAACAATGTGATGTTGCCGCCTTTGATAAGACGTTGGTACATCAAACGGTTGAATTGCACGCCGTAGTCTAGGTGACGTACGCGGTTCTCTTCGACACCACGGTTGTTTTTCAGAACCAAAAGGTTTTCAACTTCCAAGTGCCAAATTGGGTAGAACACAGTCGCCGCACCACCACGCACACCACCTTGAGAACAGCTCTTAACCGCTGTTTGGAAGTGTTTGTAGAATGGGATACAACCCGTGTGGAACGCTTCACCACCACGGATTGGGCTACCAAGGGCACGGATGGCACCAGCATTGATACCGATACCTGCACGTTGGCTCACGTATTTAACGACCGCGCTAGACGTCGCGTTGATCGAGTCTAGGGAATCACCACATTCGATCAATACACAGCTGCTGAATTGGCGTGTTGGGGTACGAATGCCCGACATGATCGGCGTTGGCAAAGACAGTTTGAACTGAGAGACCGCGTCGTAAAAACGCTTGATTAGATCAAGTCGTGTTTGTTTATCGTAGTTGGCAAATAGGCAAGCCGCTACCAAGATGTAGATGAACTGAGGGCTTTCGTAAATTTGGCCCGTCACACGGTTCTGAACTAGGTACTTACCTTCTAGCTGTTTCACTGCCGCGTAAGAGAAGTTCATATCGCGTGAGTGGTCAATAAAGCCGTTGATCACATCCAACTCTTCTGCGCTGTAGTTGTCTAGGATCTCTTTGTCGTAACGGCCTTGCTCAACCAAGTTACGTACGTGGTGGTGTAGGTGTGGTGGCTCGAACTCACCGAAGGCTTTCTTACGCAGGTGGAAGATCGCTAGACGCGCAGCCATGTATTGGTAGTCAGGCGTGTCTTCAGAAATCAAATCTGCCGCAGATTTGATTAGCGTTTCGTGGATGTCCGTGGTGCGGATGCCTTCGAAGAACTGAATTTGAGCTTTAAGCTCTACCTGAGAAACGGAAACGTTGTTTAAACCTTCAGCAGCCCAAGTGACAACCTTGTGGATTTTATCCAGGTTAATTTTCTCGGTTTTGCCGTTCCGCTTGGTAACTGTCAGAGTGCTCATGCCTTAGATTCCCATTTCTGCAGTAAAACCTGTGGATATACTGTATATAGTATTTCGAGGTACTGCTTGATACTAGATGTAGTGTAATTTGTATTTGATGGCACGAACAATAGTGCTCATATGGATGAAAATCAAGGCTTGAAAAATTCAAAATTTTGCGCCTTATCAATCCCTGAAGTGATCACTTACGTGAGCATGCCCAAAAGTTCTTGAATGCGTAATTGCAACACAAAAATAAGAAATTTTGTTTACTGGCTACGGTTGATTGCTCAGTGATCACTTGTCATCTAGTGCCACAAAAAGTAAGCGCCGATGACGATCGGGTAGAGAATCAACTGGTGTATTAAATAGGCTAACAGTGCATGTCGACCTAAGAATGCCAGTAGGTTAACACCGAAATTTTGAGGCAATATGACGGTGTGTAGCCTGAGGTATCCAAATATCGGGCCAATCAGTGCCACACCTAACCAAGGCAGAGGGTTTATAAAGTCTAAGGTTGCGCTGGGTGCGGAAAAGGTGTGGATAAACCAGCGGTGTGCAGCCATTGCATTAATGCCATAAAACTGACTAACGGCAATTAGACCAAGACCCAATGCACAAGAAATAAAAGGGTGCACTGATAGGGGGCGAACGATCCACCCCGCCGCAAAGATAAAGTGCAAGATACCGAAAAACACCCATTGTTCCGGTAAGCCAATGTAGGTACCAAGGGAGATAAGCAGCGCTGCAAAAGCGACCTTTGCTTGGTTCTTGCTAAAGCGTTTTAGAGGCTGCTTGTTTTGTCTGGCTAAGTAGCTGGACCAGCCCACCGCGCTGACAAACATAAATACGATAAGGCTACGAAAGTTCAGCCAAAAATCGCTGCGGTCATCAAAGGTGACAAAGCCAAAGTCTCTTAAATCCCAACAAAAGTGGAACAGGATCATCAGCACCACAGCGAGGCCGCGATAGCTATCGAGAAAGTTAAATCGAGCTTGGGACGAGGGCATATAAAGTTCTGCTCAACAATAAAAAAGCCATCGCTACGAATAGGCTAGGCTATCGCAACGATGGCTTTTTAATATGACTTAAGGGCGGCTAAGGCGCTTTACGCACTGCTTGCCAAGTACCTTGGTCGTCTAAGGTAAACACAATACGGTCGTGTAAACGGCTTGGGCGACCTTGCCAGAATTCAATAGAGGAAGCTTCTACCGCGTAGCCACCCCAGTTTTCAGGGCAAGGAACATCGCTGTCTAGGTATTGCTGCTCAAGCTCTGCAAACTCCTTTGACAAAACATCACGTGAAGCCACTACTTGGCTTTGACGAGAAACGCTTGCGGCAATTTGACTGCCTTTAGGGCGTGTCGCGAAGTAGGCTTCAGACACTTCACGGGAAACCTTCTTAGCAACGCCTTCAATACGTACTTGGCGTGAAAGTGGTGCCCAGAAAAAGGTTAATGACACGTTTGGGTTGTTGGCAATGTCTTGGCCTTTGTCACTGTTGTAGTTAGTGAAGAAGGTAAAAGTGCCAGCGTCCCGTTGTTTTAGTAAAACCGTACGGCAGTGCGGTTTGTTGTCTGCATCGACTGTGCTGAGCAGCATGCCTGTTGGATCATCTGGGCAGGTTTCAATCGCCTGACCAAGCCAAGCATCAAACAGTGCCAACGGATCTGAGCCAGCTTTTTCTTCGGTCAGGTCATCAAATTGATAATCACGGCGAAGTGATTGTAGGTCACGATTCATAAGTTAGATCCGGTAAGTTGAGTGAGTCATTACTTTAGAAACTAATGTCATGACGCGCATGACAGGCTGCGGAAATTCATAGCCACCTGAATCCAGCGCCATTTGCTTATGTTTAGCTTCGTCGATGTGCATTTGTTCTAAAATGGCACGAGAGCGTTGGTCTTGCTCAGGTAGCGCGGCCATATGCTTATCAAGATGCAAACACACCTGATCTTCGGTCGCAGCGACAAAGCCTAGGCTAAGCTTGTCGCTGATAAGACCTGCACCAGCGCCTATGCAGAATGATACCCCATAAAACAAAGGATTTAGCGCACTTGGACGGCTGCCAAGCTCGTAGAGACGCTCCTCGCACCACACAAGATGGTCAATTTCTTCATCGGCTGCATGTTCCATTTCAGCTCGCACTGTTTCTAGCTTGGCTGTGGTGGCTTGCCCTGCGTACAGCGCTTGGGCGCAGACTTCACCTGTGTGGTTGATGCGCATTAAGCCAACAGCATGGCGTTTCTCTGCCGACTCTAATGAGGCTTCAGGATGCTGTAATGCTGGGGACGGGCGTGCCGCTTTGGCCGCTTTAGGAACCAGCGTTTGTAATGCACGATCAAATTGCATGACCGCCTTATCAAGTTTTGTTAGAAGCATCGTTGCTACCTTCTATTAGCCTGGTGGCCAAGTCATGGCACGACCGCCAAGTACGTGCATGTGAATGTGGTAAACCGTTTGGCCACCCATTTCATTGCAGTTCATCACTACACGGAAACCGTCTTCAGCAATGCCTAGCTCTTTAGCAATTTTAGCGGCCGTAATAGGAAGTTTACCCACTAACGCGGCATCTTCAGCCGTCAAATCATTTAGGGTGCTGATATGGCGCTTTGGAATCACTAAAAAATGAGTAGGAGCCTGAGGTGCAATGTCCTCAAAGGCGATGACATCATCGTCTTTGTAAAGAATTTTGGCCGGGATGTCACCGTTGACCAGTTTACAAAATAAACAGTCCATTAAAGTCTCCTATAGCGGTGTTCATTATTTTAATTACGTTCATAAATCTCAAGTGGATTGAGAGTATCTCTTGATTTTAGGCAACATCGAGCTTGGTGTTTCACGTTGTAACTGTTCGATGTCGGGTAATAGCTTGGTTTCAATTTGCGAGCTGTAGACAAAGTCATGAAAGCCCAGTGCGCTGGCATATTCTTGCGACATATTAACATTGTTTGAAATCAGTAGGCATGAATCGGTTTCATGTAGCGCACTGACAAAGCTGGCTAAATCCGATGCCCCGAAGTTTTTCTCATCCTCAAACAGCAAAATCACAAAACGACTTTTGCCATTGCGCTGATTGAGAAGGGTATGAAGGTCTGTCACCGAATCGATATGAGTCAGGGCAAATAAACGGGTGTGAAGGAAGTTACTGGTGCGCTCAATCAGCTCTGAATCCTGATGGCCGATGATCACCAGAATGATGTTTTCTAGCTGAGTTTGCTTAGCCAGTTCGCTGGCTTCGATTTGTTTGATGTTTACCGGAATACGGCAGCTCAAGGCGCGGGCGCGACCCTCGCCTGAAATCGTGATTTCCCCTTCTAAAGCCTCAACGAGATCGCGTAGGTAGCGCGGCCCGAAATAATGTTCCTTTTCAAGACTGATGGAGCTTGGCATAGGGTAGACACGAATATGCAATAGGCGCTGCCCATCACGCTCATTAATCACTACATCGCTTTCAATGTTCAGGACTTGGTCAGTGTGGTGATGCAGCTCCTCCATAATGACTTGGTAGAGGTGCTTGATCATATAGCTGTTAGAGAGCAGCTCCCACCCCACGGTCTGATCGTATTGCATTTCAATTTCGGCATCACTTTGATCAAGGGTAAAAAAGTCGATCGTGGCTTGATCAATAAGCAGCTGTAAGTTAGTAGGTGCATTCGTGCGATGATAAGCGTTTTTGCTTTGCAAACTTTGCATAAAAGAGAGGCGTTCGGCAATGTTGGACAGGTTTTTATAGGCCTGTTTCAACTCATCGGCTCTGGGCTCGTTCAGACTGTACTGATGATCAATGACGGCGGTTTGGCGTTTAATACGTGAAGCAATCTCCGTCAGCAGCTCGTAGCGCGGCATATCATCGGCTTTGCTGGTGTGGAGATGAGTCGGTGTATGGCGTGTAATAATGCCACTAAAATGGACTAGGGCTTCTAAAATAATTGATGTGGTCAGCCCCCATTCGTACCAGAATGGCAAAGAGAGTACGCCATAGGTAGCGAGAATCCAAATACTGTGGCCGACGGTCAGAGTCAGTCGTGCAGTGAGATAGTAAAAGGCGTAAGGGATTTTTTTGTAAACGCTATAAATGGCGACAAAAAGCAGCACCAGTAAGGTACTGACGGCACTGATGCTGAGAAAGGCAATGTTTAATTCTTGCGGTGCTAGGGCGTAAATAACGGCTAAGAAAGCATTACCGAGGATCATTAATAGCAATAACTTATCGATCTTAGGTAAGTTTTCCTTGGTATCAATGTAGAAGCGCGTGAAATAGGTAATTAACGCTGCACAGGCTAGGGCTGAGAAGTTATATACCCGTTCCTGTAAGCCCATTAAGCTTGGAAACAGTTGATAGACAAAACCGTGCAGTGCAAAGTGCAAACAGGCAATGCCGACTAATAAGGTGCTGTAGAGCAAATACATGGGGTGTCGTGTGCGTACAAAGAAGAACACATTGCTGGCCAGTAATAGCAGCAAAACCCCCATTAGGAAACCGGTAATATAGGTGTCTTTTTGAATGTCGTTGGTGAGTTCTGAGAAGGTTTTCACCTCCATAAATAAGTTAACCGGCAGGCGTGAGCTAACCTTAATGTACACGGTATAAAGCGGTGGAGCGGAACTGGGCAGTGGGACAATGTAGTCTGGGTAAGCAATGATGCGATTACGGTAGGGGCGAGCATCCCCCATTTCAGAAAAGATTTGATTGTTTAATAGATTCGGAGTGTAGACATCGACAACCTGCGCACGAGGTGCCTTGATATGGAGTGCAGCTGATTCCCCGGCAGGGAGTCGCTGAGCCACTTCGACACGGATCCAAATATTACCTTTGACGAGGCCAAACTGTGGAAACTCTCGTTTTAGGGGAACAAAACGCTTACGTAGCTGCTCAGAGTCAATGTCTCTCAGCGTTAAACGGCTGGTTTCGTCGATAAAGTAACTGCCGACGCTGCCAATGTTTACGCTATGGTTCTCTTCATCAAGCAACGCCATCATCTGTGCGCCATAGGCGATGTTGGTCAGATGCATGATAGTGAGTAAAATGAGCGTTCGTATGCTGTGTTTTATCAAAGCGGCCTCCATGAGGCTTACATTATTAACTAGTTAGGGTGTGAAATGCTATATCCAATCTTGGTGGAATATTATGTCTGGTGGTGTCTTGCACTATTAGTGGTGACTTGGTTTACCCGTGTGCATCAGGGGCAAACGCGCAGTAATTTTTTATACGGTTACGCCATGCTCGGTGCGCTAGGCTTTCTGTTGGATTTAGATTGGATGGGCGGAGTAATTTTCGGTTTGATCGTATTGGAAGTCGGTAAGAAGTTTAAAGCTTGGCTGGATAAGAAGCAGGCGGGCTTAGGTAAAAAATAGTCATTTATTTAACGCATAAAAAAGGCCACATCTGTGGCCTTTTTGCTCTAACGCTCTAATTGAGACGCTAACTTATTTTGCTTGCTCGCGTGATACAGCACGGTGGCCGATATCGGTACGGAAGTAAACTTTATCCCAAGAGATTTGTTTAACCACTTCGTACGCACCCGCTTGCGCTTCAGCCACTGTATCGCCCAGTGATACCGCGCAAAGTACACGGCCGCCATTCGTGACAACGTTGCCATCTTTTGAAGCGGTACCCGCGTGGAACACTTTCTGGTGTGCAGGCAGTGCTGCATCATGACCAGAGATCACGTCGCCTTTGTTGTAAGACGCTGGATAACCACCTGCGGCTAGCACAACACCTAGACTTGCGCGTGGGTCCCAATCTGCTTCAACAGAGTCAAGTTCACCATTGATGGCGGCTAGACACATGGACACTAGATCCGAGCGTAGACGCATCATGATTGGTTGTGTTTCTGGATCACCGAAGCGGCAGTTGTACTCAAGTACTTTTGGTGTGCCGTCAGCGGCTACCATAACACCTGCGTATAGGAAACCGCGGTAACGGTTGCCTTCTGCGTTCATGCCTTTCACTGTCGGCATAATCACTTCGTTCATGATGCGATCATGGATTTCTGGCGTGACTACAGGAGCAGGAGAGTAGGCACCCATGCCGCCCGTGTTAGGGCCAGTGTCGCCGTTATCACGCGCCTTGTGGTCTTGGCTTGAAGCCATTGGTAGAACGGTTTCACCGTCAACCATTACGATGAAGCTTGCTTCTTCGCCCACTAGGAATTCTTCGATCACAACACGCGAACCTGCATCACCAAAAGCGTTGCCTGCTAGCATGTCTTCCACTGCGGCAATCGCCTCGGCTTCTGTCTCAGCGATGATAACGCCTTTACCTGCTGCTAGGCCGTCAGCCTTAACAACGATGGGTGCGCCGTGCTGTTTGATGTACTCAACTGCCGCTGGGATCTCAGTAAAGTTACCGTAGCCAGCCGTTGGGATTTTGTGGCGTGCTAGGAAATCTTTAGTGAAGGCTTTAGAGCCTTCTAGTTGAGCTGCTGCTTTGGTTGGGCCAAAGATAGGTAGACCCGCCGCATCAAATGCATCCACGACACCAATCACAAGGGGTGCTTCTGGACCAACGATGGTTAGACCAATGTTGTTGTCTTTTGCAAAAGCAACCAAGGCATCGATGTCTTCAACGCCGATGTTTACGTTTTCAACTTTTGCTTCAAGCGCAGTACCAGCGTTGCCTGGAGCAACGTAAACGGTTTCTACGTCGGCAGATTGAGCTGCTTTCCAAGCAAGCGCGTGTTCGCGCCCGCCGTTACCAATTACAAGAACGTTCATGCTTGTTTCCTATGCCTATCTTAGTGACGGAAGTGGCGCATGCCAGTGAATACCATCGCCATACCCGCTTCGTCTGCTGCAGCGATGACTTCGTCATCACGCATGGAACCACCTGGTTGGATCACTGCCGTAATGCCCGCCGCAGCCGCTGCATCGATGCCGTCACGGAATGGGAAGAATGCGTCAGATGCCATAACAGAACCTTCTACTTGTAGGTTCTCATCAGCCGCTTTAATGCCTGCAATCTTAGCAGAGTAAACGCGGCTCATCTGACCTGCGCCCACGCCGATTGTTTGGCCTGCTTTAGCATATACGATCGCGTTAGATTTCACGAACTTCGCTACTTTCCAAGCAAATAGTAAGTCTTTCAACTCTGCGTCAGATGGTTGGCGTTTAGAAACAACTTTAAGATCACCCAGTTCAATAGCGCCGTCGTCACGATCTTGAACCAATAGGCCGCCATTTACGCGTTTGTAATCCAGCGCAGCTGGTTTGTTAGTTGACCACTCGCCACATTCTAAAAGACGAACGTTTTGCTTAGCTGCAACGATTTCAAGTGCTGCTGCGCTCACTTTAGGCGCAATGATGACTTCAACGAATTGACGATCAACGATGGCTTGTGCTGTTTCAGCCGTTAGCTCTTGGTTGAAAGCAATGATGCCACCGAACGCAGAAGTTGGATCTGTTTTGAACGCTAGGTCGTAAGCTTCAAGTTGGTTCGCTGCCGTTGCAACGCCACATGGGTTGGCGTGCTTAACGATCACACAAGCTGGCTCTTGGAAGCTCTTCACACACTCAAGCGCTGCGTCAGTGTCAGCGATGTTGTTGTAAGAAAGGGCTTTACCTTGAAGCTGTTTCGCTGTGCTGATAGAGGCTTCTTGTGGGTTAGCTTCAACGTAGAACGCTGCTTTTTGGTGTGGGTTTTCGCCGTAACGCATTTCTTCTTGCTTGTTGAATTGCAAGTTGAACGTGCGTGGGAAATCTTCACTGCCGCCTTCTACTTTCTTACCAAGGTAGTTAGCGATGTTGCCGTCGTAGTTAGACGTGTGTTCGAATGCTTTCACCGCTAGATCGAAACGCTGATCGTAGGTTAGGCCGCCGTTTGCTTGCAAAGACGCTAGAATGCCTTGGTAGCTTGCAGGATCTACAACGATCGCTACATCTTTATGGTTTTTCGCAGCAGAACGAACCATTGTTGGGCCACCGATGTCGATGTTTTCAATCGCTAGCGGTAGATCACAATCAGGGCGAGCAATGGTTGCTTCAAATGGGTATAGGTTCACCACAACCATATCGATTTCTTGGATGCCATGCTCTTGCATGATCGCACCGTCGATGTCACGACGACCCAAGATACCACCGTGTACTTTCGGGTGAAGGGTCTTAACGCGACCGTCCATCATTTCAGGGAAGCCTGTGTAGTCAGATACTTCTACCGCTGCTACGTTGTTTTCTAGCAACAGTTTGTAAGTACCGCCAGTAGACAGGATTTCAACGCCTTGGCTAGCCAATTCGCGTGCAAATTCTACAATGCCAGTTTTGTCAGAAACGCTGATAAGAGCGCGTTTAATTGGAGTTGTGTTTGCCATTATGCTTCTCGCAATGTGATTAACGTTTTATAAAGTTTGGGGAACGGGTAAAACGAAAAAAGGGCGAGGGCGCCCTTTTTTACTTACAGCATACCGTACTGCTTCAGCTTTTTGCGTAGCGTACCACGATTTAGACCTAGAATCGCGGATGCTTTGGTTTGATTGTCTTTAGTGTAGTTCATGACTGACTCTAGCAAAGGTGCCTCGACCTCAGCTAACACTAGTTGGTACAAATCAGTAACAGGTTGGCCGTCTAAGTGAGCAAAGTAGTTCTGCAATGCTTTTTCAACATTGTCGCGTAGGGTTTGCGATTGCTCAGTTGAAGCTGTTTGAAACGTTTGAGTATGTGTTTGATCTACCACAGAGTAACCTTCTATTTTAAAGCTAACCATTTTTGAATAGACGTGCGTGAGATGGGTAATCTCGCAATCTCATTCAGGTACCAGAAATGCTTCTTAAAATGCTAAGAAACAAAGAATTCATTCAACAGATCGAGCTGTTCTTGTGCATCGTCGATGCGATTAAACTGGCTACGAAACGGCGTTGTGTCTGCCAGTGTTTGCAGATACCAGCCAACGTGCTTACGAGCAATTCTTGCTCCCATGAAGCTGCCGTAAAAATCATGTAACGCCTTAACGTGATTGATTACGATAGTCTTGACCTCATCCGTTGCTGGAGGCGCTAAAAGCTCGTTGTGCTCTAGGTAGTGATTGATTTCCCGAAAGATCCATGGACGTCCTTGAGCTGCGCGACCAATCATTACCGCATCGGCTTGCGTGTAATCTAATACTTGCTTGGCGTGTTCGGCAGTTTGAATGTCACCATTGGCAAACACAGGAATGGAGATCGCCTGTTTAATTTCAGCAATGGTGTCGTATTCTACTTCGCCTTTGAATTTACAAGCACGTGTGCGGCCATGCACAGCGAGGGCTTGAATGCCAGACTGCTCGGCTATTTTCGCTATCGCGAGTCCGTTACGCTGATCTAGCGACCAACCGGTGCGGATTTTTAGCGTTACCGGAACATCAACACTACTAACGACGGATTCGAGTATTTTCTGAACGAGGGGCTCATCTTGCAACAAAGCGGAACCAGCGGCTTTGTTGAGTACTTTCTTAGCGGGGCAACCCATATTGATATCAATAATTTGAGCGCCAAGTTCTACGTTTTGACGGGCCGCTTGGGCCATCATAGTAGGGTCTGAGCCAGCAATTTGTACGGATCGAGGTGCCACTTCCGCATCATGGATTAGGCGCATGCGGCTTTTGTTGGTGTCCCATAGGCGCACATCAGATGTGACCATTTCTGAGACTACTAAACCGGCACCATGCTGATGGCAAAGGCGTCGAAAGGGTAAGTCGGTTACGCCTGCCATCGGAGCAAGAATAAC
This sequence comes from Marinomonas sp. HM11-D, assembly GCF_057626615.1. Lineage (NCBI taxonomy): Bacteria > Pseudomonadati > Pseudomonadota > Gammaproteobacteria > Oceanospirillales > Oceanospirillaceae > Marinomonas > Marinomonas sp. HM11-D. The sequence goes on from NZ_JBMMKT010000005.1 coordinate 223,738, forward strand.
GGGCTTTTCGATGCTGTAATTGCCAATACTAAAGGCCATGATGTGTCTAAATACCGAATCTGTTGTTAAAGATCTGCTACACCGTCGAGCGGGCGTGAATAATACCTAGGGGATTCGGTTTTTTGAAGTCTTGACAACTCAGAAATTGGCTAAAATTTGTGCTTATTTACAGGATGTTCAATAAATGCACATTTAGTACGACTGAGTATTGTTGGCAAAGACTTTAATTTGATGTGTTACTGCCCGTGCGCCAGGATCCTGAATTGGAATCACGATGTGAATCGGGGTGTTGGGTGGCATAAAGGTGATGTCTAAGAAGTCTTTATGTAAATAGTCTTGTGGTGCGAACAGGCGTGCGGCCACAGGGCGACCGTTTAAGTCGTAGAACTCCAGCGCAAGCTTTGGCATGGCTTGCGCAAAACTACTGCGGTTGGTCATGATCGCATTTACTTGCAAACTATTGGCGAGTGAAGGGTGACTTTGAATGCGCACGTGCTCAATTTCAACGGCAGTAACGTCTTCAAAGGCTGGTAGAGTGCAGCTTAAGTAAGAGCAAGCCGCCTTGTAAAAGGAGCGAAACTCCGGTGAACGGCTGCCTTGCTCAAAGTAACCTGTGGCCACTTGCGCGGCTAGGGCAACGAAAGCCAGTAACGAGGCTAGCGTCCAGAGCCAGGTGAATCTACCTTTTTTACGAGCACGTTTGCTCGGCTTTTGGTCTGATCCCGTTAGGGTGGCGAGGCTATACTCAGCCGCTAGTTGCTTCATGGACTCTTGGGAGGAGTAGTCCGCATCGCTTAGGCTGCCGTGTTTCGACACATCTTGTGCTAAGGAGTGAAGCGCCTGCATATAGTCAGGTTCATCATCATCTTCTTCTGGCTCAGGTGCGTATGGTTTGTTCAGAGGGTTAGAATAAGGCTTAATGATTGGGCGTTCTGGTTTGTTGGCCTTTTTTGTGAGTGATTCGCTGAAAATCGGCTCAGACTCAGGTGATTGTTCACTAAATTGCGCTTCCAGTTCCGCTAATTCGACTTCCCATGGTGCTAGCTCTTCCGTGCTTGCTGGCTTGATCGGTTCAGGTGTAGGCTCCGGGTTGGGGCGTGGCGTCTGAGCTGGGCGAGCAACTTGTGGCGTAGGCTTTTGTGGTGCAGCTGGTTGTGCTGGCGTGTCTAAATCGTCGAACAGTTCATCGTCAATCGGGCTGCCAATAAAGCGTGCGCTACTGTCCTTTGGTGGCGTGTAAGGCTCTAGATCTTCTTCGTTAAAGAGGGTGTCTAACCACTCTGGGTTAACGTTACCATCTTCCTGAATAGTCTCGGCAGCAGGCGCTGGTTGAGCGGGGCGTTGCGGCGTTTCCTGCTCTTGTGGCTGTGCGGCTGAAGGTTGTGTTGTCGTGGGTTGTTCTACAGCGATTGTCGGCTTAGGTGTCTCTGGTTTGCTGGTCGCAGCTGGTTGTGCTGGCTGGCTAGTAGGGCTATCTGTCTTAGGCTTTGACTCTGGAGTGCTGGCAGCAGGTTTGGCGCTAAAGATATGAAAGCATTGACCACAGCGTACCTTGCCTTTGGCCATATTAAGCACTTCCTGCGTGACGCGGAAAGTGGTTGAACATTTAGGGCAACGCGTGATCATGCTTTCTGACATAAGCCGTAATTTTCCTTATGGGCTACAACTTTTTCGCCACAATACGAACCCATTCTTCTTTCTCTACGATGGATTCGATTTTAAACCAAGGTTTGTAGGCTTCGACAACGGAATGTGCTTGGCTTTCTAGAATACCAGAAAGTGCCAGCATACCACCTTGTTTTACCAGCTTTGAAATGGTGTCTGCAAGCTCTGCTAGCGGACCTGCCAGAATATTTGCTACTACGATATCGGCCTGCAGGTCACCTTCATACGGTGGCAGTTTTACTTCATAACGATCTGGCGCAATGCTGTTGCGCTCAGCGTTGGCTTGAGTAGCTTCAACTGCTTGTGGGTCAATATCGATGCCGACCATGTTGTTAGCGCCTAATAACAAACCTGCAATGCCTAAGATGCCAGAGCCACAACCGTAATCGATGATGCTCTTGTTCTGGCAATCGATAGAATCTAGCCACTCTAAGCACAGTGCTGTGGTGGGGTGAGTGCCAGTGCCAAACGCTAAACCTGGGTCAAGAATCAGGTTGACGGCATTGGCGTCTGGGACTTCACGCCAGCTTGGGCAAACCCATAGGCGCTTACCAAATTGGATGGGATGGTAACTGTCCATCCATTCGCGAATCCAATCTTTATCTTCAAGAATCTCAATTTTCAGATCGATATTGGGTTCACTAAGGTGCTCCGCCTTGTGCTCAATGACGCTGCGAATCAGTTCTAGATCTGCGTCGGCCTCAAATAGACCTGTGACACGAGTATGTTTCCATAGTGGTGTGGTGTTTAGGTCTGGTTCGTAAACCGGATCGTCGTGCACGTCTTCGAAGGTGACGACCAATGCACCACAGTCAAGCATGGCATCTTCGTATGCAGGGACGTGATCTGGCGTGGTATGAACGCGGATTTGCAGCCAAGGCATGGGAATAAAGTCCTATTATGACTCAAGAAAGTCGGGTTAATGCGATTAGAAGGAGGGTACTACACCTCCGAGCGGAGGTGTAGTAATTGAGCGCAATTATAGGCCCAGTTTCTTTTCCAAGTAGTGGATGTTGACGCCACCAGCAATGAAATTGGTATCAGTCACTAAATCTTTTTGTAGTTCGATGTTAGTTTTGATGCCGTCGATGAAGGTTTCATCTAGCGCCACTTCTAGGCGTTTTAGAGCGCCTTCACGAGAGTCCGCAAAACAGATCACTTTCGCGATCATGGAATCGTACGTTGGTGGTACTGAGTAGCCACTGTATAGGTGAGAGTCAACTCGAACGCCCATGCCGCCAGGTGCATGGAAGTAGTTTACTTTACCTGGGCTTGGCATGAAGGTCTTTGGATCTTCCGCGTTAATACGAGCTTCTACCGCGTGGCCTTTGATCTTCACATCTTCCTGTTTGATAGAAAGAGGTAGGCCGCTGGCAATGCGTAGTTGCTCTTTAACGATGTCGATGCCAGTAACCATTTCCGTTACAGGGTGTTCTACCTGAACACGAGTGTTCATTTCGATGAAGTAAAAACGACCATCTTCGTATAGGAATTCGAATGTACCTGCACCGCGGTAACCAATCTTGATACATGCATCAACACAGGCTTGTAGGCACTGTGCACGTGCATCAGGATCTAGTAGTGGCGCTGGTGCTTCTTCCAATACTTTTTGGTGACGACGCTGTAGTGAACAGTCACGGTCGTAAAGGTGGATAGCGTTGCCTTGACCATCGGCAAGAACCTGAACTTCAACGTGACGTGGGTTAGTTAGGAATTTCTCCATGTAAACCGTGCTGTCACCGAAGTAAGAACCTGCTTCAGATTGCGTAACGCTGATTGATTTCAGTAGGCTGCCCTCGTTGTGTACAACGCGCATACCACGACCACCACCGCCTGCTGCCGCTTTAACGATGACTGGGTAACCGATTTCGCGAGCAATGCGCATACATTCTTCTGGGTCAGCAGGTACTGGGCCGTTTGAGCCAGGAACCGTTGGTACGTTTGCTTCACGCATCGCCTTGATCGCAGAAACTTTGTCACCCATTAGGCGAATTGTTTCAGCTTTTGGACCGATGAAGGTAAAGCCAGAGCGCTCAACTTGCTCTGCAAAGTCAGCGTTTTCCGCAAGGAAACCGTAACCTGGGTGGATCGCAGACGTATCTGTCAACTCCGCCGCACTGATCAGTGCTGGAATGTTCAGGTAACTGTCTTTTGATGGGTTAGGGCCGATACAGATCGATTCGTCTGCAAGGCGCACGTGTAGTAGGTCGCGGTCAATCTTAGAGTGAACCGCAACTGTCTTGATACCGAGTTCTTTACAAGCGCGTAGGATACGCAGTGCAATTTCGCCTCGGTTAGCAATCAATACTTTATCTAGCATGATTAAACCTTTGGCTGTGAATTAAATGATAGTAACAAGCGGTTGGTCGAATTCTACTGGCTCACCATCAGATACAAGGATGGCGCCAATTGTGCCGGCTTTGTCAGCTTCGATTTGGTTCATCATTTTCATCGCTTCAACGATACAGATAGTGTCACCAACGTTTACTTTTTGGCCAACTTCGATGAAAGATTTCGCGCCTGGTGCTGGAGACTGGTAGAAAGTACCAACCATTGGAGAGTTAACAGTGTGACCAACAATTGCTGCTTCCGCTGGTGCTGCTTCTGCTGGAGTCGCTGCAGGAGCTGGTGCTGCTACAGGTGCTGGAGCCGCGTAAACCTGAGGGGCTGCTACTGGAGCTCCGCCACGACTGATTCGAACTGCCTCTTCACCTTCCTTGATTTCGATCTCGTAAACGTTAGATTCTTCTAGTAGTTCGATAAGCTTTTTGATTTTGCGAATGTCCATGTTGACTCTCTTTTTCTGTCTATGTATTCAGTCTGTAACTGCTAGCGAAACTTTCGTTAGCAGGCGGTACTGGCTATGAAAGAGTATGTTTACACATCCATTGATAGCCAGTTGGAAATCCAATTAGCCGGAAATTATCAGTAAAAACCGCGAAATTGTCCAGTTTTGTAGATAAAAAACCTATAACTGGAAAATGAGTTTAAAAAACACTCATTAGTAAACTTTTTCATTGTTGTCGTTTGACAATAAGGCCTGTAAACGCGCTTCTACCTCTTCCTTGGTCGGCTCTCCGACTAGGGAATAGTTGTCTAATAAGTCATCTTGGTGATTGAAAAACAGCATGGCTGGTGGACCAAATAAACCAAAGTGCTGCAAGAAGGCTTGATTGCTAGAGGTATTATCGGTCACATCGACTTGCACAAAGGTGATTTGGTGCAAGAGTGGCAGCACATCAGGGTGTTTAAAAACTTCTTCTTCAGTGATTTTGCAGCTAATGCACCAATCCGCGTAAAGATCGATGACCACAGGTAGTGTGCTTTGATTTTGAATCTGCTTTAGCTCTTCTAGCGAACCAATGGTGCGGTAGTAGGGGATTTCTGCACGAGGGTTAGCTGCTTCCGAGTTATTGAGTGATAACTGGTTTAAAGGCGTCATGGGAGTATAGCTACCCGAAGCCGCACCTATGATTTCGACAAAACCAATAATGATGGCGCTCAACGCCAATAACCAACGGGCTGGGTGGGAATGCCCAGTCAAAGTGCGATGTAAGAAGTAGGAGGCAATGCCTAAGCTCAGCAGTCCCCATAGCCATAGGTGATAATCTTCTGCTAACCAGCGGTTCGCCAGCCATACGGCAAGGCCAAGCAAGCCAAAGCCCATCAGCTTTTTAATATCTTCCAGCCAAGCACCGTTTTTGGGGAGAACCTTACTACCTAAAGCGCCGACCAAAAGCAGCGGTAAGCCCATGCCAAGCCCCATGCTAAAAAGCGCCGCCGCACCGTAAAGTGGATCCGAAGTGGAGCTGATATAAAGCACTACACCAGCCAGTGGTGCAGAAACACAGGGTGATACAACCAGCGTGGCAAAAATGCCGGCTAGAAAAATACCTAGAATTTTAGAATGACTGTTTTGCGAACGGTTAGATAGATCATCGAGGCGCGTTTGTAGGGAGCTCGGCAAACGCAGATCAAACACGCCAAACATGGCTAGCGAAAGCGTGACGAAAAGGGCGGCACTAAATAGTAAAATAATCGGATCTTGTAGTGCGGCTTGCAAATTCAATTGCGTACCAAACCAGCCTGCTAGGGCGCCAATTAAGCCATAAGTTAGCGCCATGGCCAGCACATAGACAGCTGACAAGTATAAGCCACTCCAACCTTTGGCTTTGCTACCCACTACGATGGCACTGACAATGGGGATCATGGGTAAGACACAGGGCGTTAGGGACAACAGTAAGCCAAGGCCAAACATCACCATTAACATTTTTGTAAAAGTGGCTTGGCTAATTAGGTTGGTAACTTGCTGTGCTTCAGAGGGTTTAAAAGCCGTCGCTGGGGCTGATGCTTCGACGTCATTCTCTAAGCGTGAGCTGATCACTTTGCTAAACTCAGCTGACATGGGCACGGCCTGAGGCGGGTAGCATAAGCCTTTTTCCGCACAGCCTTGGTAGCGGATAGTGAAATTAATTTGCTTAGGAAGCTCGTTATCACTGACCTGTAATGGCAGTTTTAATAGGTGGTGATACACTTCTACTTCGCCGAAATAAGGGTCTTGTTTAATCTCCCCTTCAGGGATGTCGGCAAACACTAACGATGGCTCTTCTTGGCTATCGATTTTTAGTTGATGACGGTACAGATAATAGCCGTCGCTAATGTGCCATGTTGCCCATACTTGGCCTGCAGCGTCACTGTTTACCGACAAGCTAAATGCCTGATCGACTGGAAGAAACTCAGGCTCAGAGTTAAAAGGCGAGCTAAAGTTGAACGCCAAACTGTAGCTTGTAGAAATAAGGATTAATAACGCAGCGATGAATCGCATCATATGGCAAGGCTCGTTTTGTGCGACGATGGTTTCTTCGGGAATAAAGGCGCTATAGACTACCAACGCCGGTGAAAGTTTCCAAATGCCTAGGAGTTCTCTTGATAAAAAAAGCGCTTTTCTTACTTACTTCGTCAATGTTTTTGTCAGCCTGTACGACTATATCTGGGCCAAACTGGTGGCATATTGATGAGCCCATGCCCTCCCAGCAAAACCAAAATGACGCACATAGGCAAGCACCAATCCAGCAGACACATGACAATAATGTCGGCGTGTCGCGTCAGTTGAGAACTGTTGCAGATCCCGTCACCGCGGATCTGGTGAAAATGGGTCTCATCGCTCTGTCTGAAAATCGTCTGTTAAAACCAGAAGGCGATAATGCCAACTTGTTTTTCCAGGCGGCGTTAGGACGAGATCCTGGTAACTATCAGGCGACAATGGGCATTGCGACAATTGTGGAACGTTATCTGACTTGGGCGGTCAATGCAGCCAACGCACAAAACATTGCGGGTGCGCAGGCCTATATTGCCGCGGCGAAACAGGTTAATCCACGAGACCCTTTAATTGGAGAAACTGAAGCTCGTATTCAGCAGATTCAAGCACAAAGCAAGCGTCAACAAATCGCGGTCGCAACACAGCCAATGAATTCGGGAAATCTGTTTTATTTGTCCGATAATCTTTTTCAATTGAGTGAAGAGAAGATTCTCGCGCAAATTCAGCCTATTATTGATCGAGTAGAACTGACCAAAGGTTCGCTTGAGATCTATTGGCCGAATGATAAGGAAGGTCGACTGCTGTATCAGATTATCAACAGCAGAACGCCTGATTTTCGGGTCAGAGCAATGACATTTAACAGCTCTCGACGCTTAATTGAAGTTAAAGTTAATTAACATGGGAACACATCAATGGCGAAATTTTTCGATAAGATAGCCTTCTCTCTGCCAGGCTTACCAAAAATGGGCAAGTCTGTTGCGGTTGCAGTGGTATTACTGGTCATCTTCTTGTTTGGCTTAGGCGTATATTGGGACACTGAACCAGACCAATTTGATGTGGTGGCGGAAGCCAAAGCGCGCGCGGAGGATCGTGGTTATCTGAACAACAGCAAGCAGCTGGTGACGGGTTACACCATGACCAACACTTTGTACACGCTAGTCGATACCATGTTGGAAAAGAACGGTGGTTTTATTTCTAACGACATCATGCCGCCAGGTGTGTTTATGGATAACATGCCGTCTTGGGAATTTGGCGTGATGGTGCAAGTGCGTGATTTAGCCCGTGCCCTGCGTAAAGAGTTTAGCCGTAGCCAGTCTCAGTCAACGGAAGACGAAAACCTAAAACTTGCCGAGCCACAGTACAACTTTGATACTCGTAGCTGGGCGCTACCTTCTAGTGAAAGCGAGTACCGCCGTGGTAACGCTGAGTTGCTTAAATACCTAGATCGTTTAGCGAAAAAAGACGACAACGCACAGTTCTATGCCCGTGCCGATAACCTAGCGGATTATCTGTCTGATATGTCGACACGTCTTGGTAGCCTATCTCAGCGTTTATCAGCAAGTGTTGCTAAAGAACGTGAAAACACAGATTTAGCGGGTGATACGACGGCACGTCAATCAACCGATGCTGCCGCTGTTCAGAACGTACAAACACCTTGGACTCAAGTGGACAACGTTTTCTACGAAGCACGTGGCGCGAGCTACGCCATGCTGCATATCCTTAAAGCAGTTGAATTGGACTTTGTTTACACGCTAGAAGGCAAAAACGCGTTAGTAAGCCTGCGTCAAATCATTCGTGAATTGGAAGCGACTCAGGAAACGGTTTGGTCGCCAATGATTCTAAACGGCAGTGGTTTCGGCTTGTTGGCTAACCACTCGTTGGTCATGGCTTCTTACATGTCTCGTGCTAACGCGCAAATGATCGACCTAATCAGGTTGCTAGAACAAGGCTAATATGCAGCCTTTGTCTTTATCGGTGCGTCCTGCAGAGTTAGAGGACGCACCGATGATCCTCTCTATTTTCCTTGAATCGGAAGCTCAAGCCGATTTTAAAAGCGGTATCGATTTAATCAGTGTTATGGATTGGATTGAAAACGCGACCTCATTGCGTCCTCTGTGGGTATTGGAACACGATCAGACTGTGGTTGGTTGGTGCTCGCTTGAAAGCTTTTACGGTCTGCCATCTTTTGATGGGGCAGTGGAAATCGCCATCTATATCCAAGCATCTTACCAGCGTTTAGGCTGTGGTCATTGGTTATTGAATTATGTGGCTAACAAGGCTAGTCGCTTGGAAATACATACCTTGGTGGCGTACGTCTTAATGGCCAATCAGAAGAGTCATGCGTTCTTTTTAAAGAATGGCTTTGAGCCGTGGGGGCGTTTACCTAAGATCGCTAGAAGTGGTGGCGTACAAGGCGACCTCGCATTGCTTGGTCGCCAATTAAGTTAGCTGAGATAGCCAAAGAATAGCTAGATGGGCTCGAACACAGAGCCTGAGCTTGGTACAAACAGCGTTTTGTACATACGGCTGGCGTAGTCATCACTCATAGAAGCCATGTAATCACAAATGATGCGCTGGCTGTTGAGCCCGCTTTGTGAGGCTTTCAGCCATTCTTTAGCGAGGTCTTTTGGCAGTAAACGCGCCGGATCGGCGGCTACCGCTTCAAACATTTCTAGCAACATTTGCTGCCCCTTGTAGACCAGCATCTGCACTTCTGGGCGCATGATGATATGTTGCATCTCAAAGGCTTTTAAAATGTCCAGTGCAGCGCGCTCTGCCTCAGGTAAGGAAGCTTGATAACGCAATAAAGGATGCTCGAATTCAGACTTTTCACTGACAAAGCAGGCGGTAATAAACCAGCTGACTAAGTCACCTATGGCTTTTTTGCGTAGATGGCTTTGCTTACTAAATAACTGGGTTTCTAGCCGCTCAAGATTCTCATTTAAAAAATCGCAATCGAGGGCGTTGAGTTTAGGTTGCAAATGCTGTTGCCACATATCCCGAGTCACCATACCCAGCACAATAGCGTCTTCTAAATCGTGTACGCCGTAAGCAATGTCGTCTGCCAAATCCATAATGGAGGTATCAAAGCCCGAATGCTGCGTTCGGCCGTGGGCACTGGGTTTGGTTCGGTTGACGGTGGTTAAGGTATCTCGATCAGTTTTTGTAAAGGGTTCTAGAATCCAGTCGAGTAGTTCCGCTTCTTCCTGGTAAATGCATTTTGGTGGGTGCCAGTCCTGTGCTTTAAATTGACGCAGGCTAGTGGGCTTCTCTGGATACTGACCCACCACTGTGTCGTGTAGGGCCGGGTACTTTAATACCCCAAGCATGGTGCGTCGGGAAACATCCATGCCGTAGTGTTCTGAATAAGAGCCCCGTTTACCGAGGATTCGTAACGACTGCCCATTCCCCTCAAAGCCGCCGTATTCCGTCATCATAAAGTTGAGGGCTACCTCGCCCCCATGGCCAAAAGGTGGGTGACCGATATCATGACTTAAACAAATGGTTTCCATTAGGGAGTCACTGGCAAGCCAAGGTTGAAAGCCTGCTTCGGAGGGGTGCGAGGACTGTAAATGGTAAACAATCCCGCCGCCGATTTGAGCCACTTCTAAGGAGTGGGTGAGGCGTGTACGGCTGTAATCATTTTGCCGGATAGCAAGGATTTGCGTCTTGGACTGTAAGCGGCGAAACGCGGCACTGTGGATAATACGCGCCCGATCACGCTGGTACACATCACGGTGATCATTGCTGCGTTCGGTACGAGGGCCTGAGCGGCGTGTCATCCAAGTGGCTAGATCAAATTTGTCGTTCATCATGCTTTACTGCTCTGATAATACTGTCTTTTGAGTCTTTCATTAAAATACGATGTAGGTCAATGCCTGACTCATCGGTAGGGGGCATAATGTTCACCATCATAAGGAAACATTATGCTAAATACTCAACATCTCATCACATTCAGAACGCTAGTCGAAACAGGAAGTTTCACGCAGACGGCCCGTAAGCTGGGGCTCACTCAGCCAGCGGTAAGTCAGCATATTCAAAAGCTAGAAAAAGGACTCGGTGAGCCTCTATTGATTCGTCATGGGCGCTCGACAGAACTCACTGAAGCGGGGGAAGTACTGTACAAGCATGTACAGGATTTAGGTAACTGCTACGAAGCGTTTGTTAGTCAATGGCAGAGCTATGTAGCTCACAAAGAGACGGCAAGCCCATCAAGAAAAAGCGCCTAAAGAGTTCTCTTTAGGCGCTTTTATTAAGCTTGTTTAGTCGGAATTAGGTTACCGATGTGCAGACCACATTCTTTGTGTTCTGACTCTTCCCACCACCAGCGGCCTTCGCGTTCATGCTGGTTTGGTAGTACTGGGCGAGTGCATGGTTCACAGCCGATGCTGGTGAAGCCTTTTTGATGCAGTTCGTTAAATGGTACTTCAAACACCTTGATGTAGTTCCATACATCTTCAGAAGACCAATTTGCCAGTGGGTTAAACTTGTAAAGCGGGCTTTCTTCGGTACCAAAAGCACCATCCAACTCAGCAAAATCAAGATGGTTGCGTGTGCCATGGCTCTGGTCTTTACGCTGACCAGTGATCCAAGCATCCAATGTAGCCAGTTTCTTACGTAGCGGCGCCACTTTGCGAACGCCACAGCATTCCTTGTGACCGTCTTCGTAGAAGCTGAACAAACCTTTTTCTTTAGTGAAGGCTTCTAGCTTTTCAGCATCCGGTGACATGATGTCAATTTTGATATTGTAATGCTTGCGTACTGCTTCAATGTACTTGTACGTCTCTGGGTGCAGACGACCGGTATCGAGAGAAAAGACTTGCACATCTTTTTTGGCTTTCACGGCCATATCGATCAGTACAACGTCTTCAGCGCCACTGAAAGAGATAGCAATGTTGTCAAATTCTTTTAGTGCGCTGTGAATAATCTTTTGAGCTTCATCCGCCTTGTGGCTGTTGATAAAGGCTTCTAGGTCAAAGTTGGACATGGTTTCCTATCCTAGTCTTGATCAAATTTGGCTGTACCATAGCAAGTTCAAGGCGGGATATAAAATACAAATGCCGCCTAACCTTATAATGCAATCCCATTATCTGCGAGAATGATTTTCAATCGCTTGGTAGAGTCCAAAAATAATGCCCGCGGTGACCCCCCAGATGCGTAAACCATGGTAAGAGATTTCGAAATAGCCACGTTTTAAATCGCCAATTTCTCGTTCCACGTAAGTGAAATTCTGCGGGTTAAGAAGGTGATTTAACGGCACCCAATGGACTTGTTCCACTTCATCTTCGCTGATGCTGAGTTCACTCATTCGTGTCATTTCTGCCACCACGGGTTTAATGCAAAAGCCGGAAATAGAGCGGTATTCACCCAACTCACCGAGCAGTTCAAAACAATCTGGAGCAAGACCAACTTCTTCCAGAGTCTCACGTAACGCCGTGTACTGAATGCTGGCATCTTCGGGATCGTGTTTGCCACCAGGAAAGGCGATTTGACCCGGATGATTACGCATGTGTAAGGAGCGTTGGGTCAGTAAGACTTTGAGCTCCTCATCGATCGGACAGTTGTAAATGGGGATCAAAACGGCCGCGGCACGGTAATCGTGTCGATAAGCATGGGGCGCAATGTCCTGATCCGGATTGTAAATCTGCGCAGACGTCTCATTATCCAACGCCGCGCGAATTTCATCGATGGTCGGCGTTATCGGGGGTGATTCTAAAAATGTTGAGACGTCCACCATAAGTCACTACCTGAGGAATTCCTTCTCTAGAGTATGGGTTAAGCGGCCAATTTTGGTAAAGGTTTCTTGGTACTCTTCTTCACAATCCGAGTCCGCAACCAAGCCGCCACCTGCCCAACAGTGTATCTTTTGACCGTCGGCAATCAAAGTACGAATCATGATACTGGAGTCCATTTGACCATTACAGCCGAAATAGATCATAGAACCGCAATAAGCACTGCGCTCGTGAGGTTCTAGTTCATCAATGATTTCCATGGCACGTACTTTCGGAGCACCAGTAATGGAACCGCCTGGAAAGCTTTCTTGAAAGACTTTTAACGCATCACTTTTCTTGTCAATGCGGCCTTCCACCGTGGACACCATATGATGCACATTGGCGTAGCTTTCTAAATCGAACAGCTTAGGCACTTTAACGCTACCCGTAATGCAGTTTTTACCGAGGTCATTGCGCAGAAGATCAACGATCATCAAGTTCTCTGCACGGTCTTTTTCCGAGGCCATCAATTCGTCGGCAAAGGCTTGGTCCTCAGCAGGGTTCGATCCACGAGGACGAGTGCCTTTAATGGGCTTGGATTCGACACGGCCGTTATCGCATAAGATAAAGCGCTCAGGTGAGTGTGAAGACACGGCGCGGCCATCGGGTAGCTGAAAGTAAGCGCCAAAAGGAGTTGGACACGTTTCTTTAACGGCTAGATACGCTTGCCAAGTTTGGCCACTGTAAGGCGCGCTAAAGCGTTGCGTTAAGTTTACTTGATAGCAGTCACCTGCTTGGATGTATTCTTGAACCTTGTAGAAGCGCTCTGCATAACCTTCAGCACTCATATTGGCTTCAAAAACCGCCTCTAAACTGAACGTTTTGGCCAGTTCCGGATCGTCCTCTTGAGCTAAGCGCTCTAGAAGCTCAGACTCACTGAATTGACACCATGGCGTAAGCACCAAAGAGGTGGTTTTTTTAAGATGGTCTGTGACGATGGCCCAGCCGTAAAGTCCCAATAGAATGGTGGGTAGCTGGACGTCTTCAATCACGTTTTCTGGCAGGCGTTCCACATAACGACCCGCTTCATAAGCGTAGTATCCTAATAGACCGCCATTAAAGACCAAGCTGCTATCGTCTGCCCAAGGTTGGCTGGTCAGAATGTCCACCAGCTCGCTTAGTAGCACCATTGGGTTGTCCGTTACTTGAGTGTCAAACAAGGGTTCAACCGACCAATTCAGTGCAAACTTCTGCGCTTGTGCATCCAGTACCGCCAGTGGTGCCGCACTTAAAATGTCCCAGCGAGTGTCAGAGAATGACTCAAAGTTACTGTCGAACAGAATTGGGTAAGGAAGATCGCTGAACTTAGGGAACAGACGAGTTAGGGTGCTTTCATAAGGCAAACTAATGAGTTTGACTTCTGCCATAATTAGGAACCACGTATATTTAAAGAGTTTTCAAGCGTTTAATAGCGCTATTTTACCCTGAAATGTGGGAACGAGTAGGAAGAATTAAAGTGTTCGAGACAAAAATTTTGCCATTAGCCAACACCGAGCTGGCCTATCGCTTGATTGAAGTGCCCAATAGTAAGACCGATGGCGCTTGTTTAATGCTCCATGGGGCAGGGGTTGCTGGGGAGCTGACCTATGCTCCGATGTTAGAGTATTTGGATCATTGGCGTTGGATTTTGATTCCAGATCTGACGGGTATGGGACAGTCATTTTTCCACGGTCAGCAAGAGGCACCACTCAGCATTGATCAATTGTCGGCAGAAATTGAGCAGCTACTTGAGCACCTGTCCTGGCAAGCGTTCGATATTATCGGCTATTCGTTAGGGGGCTTGGTGGCATTGCATCTGAATGCCCAATTAAAGCGTAAGCATGCTAGAACTCATCGTTTAGCGTTAATGGAGCCGGCTTCTTTAGAGCGCGAGTGTGTTGATACCTTAGCGGAAGTACGTCAGCGCTATCGCGTGGCGTCAGAAACCATTCGTGAAACTGGCGATGTCGAGCTGGGCATCGCCCATTTTATGGATGGTGTGGCCCCCAATCGACGTAAGCACCCGGTTGCGGAAGCCACCACGCAAAGCCGCTTAGCCCATCGCCCGATTGGTTTTAGTTATGCGTTAGATGCGGTGACCGACTGGGTGGAACGTGTATCGAAAGATGTTGCCCTACGAGATGAGATGTTGGCACAAGCGGATCAAGTTTTTCTATTATCTGGAGAATTGAGTCACGAACTACTGCGCAGCCACTATGATGAATTGGCGCAACAGCGAGCGGGTTGGCAGCATAAGGTGGTGACTGGTTGTGATCATTCATTGCCATTTCAAAAGCCTCGTCAGATCGCTAAGTACCTGTCTGCTTGGTTTGCATAAAAAGATGAAATTTTTGCTTAAGTTTTAATTTTGTTGGTCGATAATTATACAGCGGTGAATTTTTTAAACGGGGAAGGAGTATGTCTGATCCATTAAAAGGCCTTGGTCATGCCATGCCTTCATTTAGAGCGAATAACCACAACCAAACTTCATCAACTGATCAAGCCCAAGCGGCGAAGCAGTGGGGCGCGGATGGTTATGTGCCTTCTTCGTCTTCTTATCGCTCCATGGGCGTTATTCAGCAGTCTTTGTCAGCAAGGCTAGCGGCTTCTTTTAGCGCGCCTAATGCTGAGGCCTCAGAGCAAGCCACGACAGCGACCAGTAAAAGCGACAATGATTTCTCACCAGAAAAAGTTGCACAACGAATTATGTCCCATGTGGGCAATTACATGGAAAAGCTGCAGAAGAATGGCGCCAATGACGAACGCTTAGCGGCAGTGTTTGATACGGCGAAAGAAGCCGTGCAAAAAGGCATGGATGATGCCAAAGAAAAGCTAGATGCGCTCGGTTGGTTGATGAACGGTGGCGTACAAGAAGGAATTGATGAAACACAGAGTCTGTTAGACGAAGGCTTTGAAGCATTAAGGCAATCCTTTTTTGAACCTGCGAATGTAAATGCAGCGTCGCAAGTGTCCATGGTTTCAGAAATGAGCTATCGCCGTGAAGATTACTCGCAAATTCAAATGACCACCCAGCAAGGGGACGTGGTGAAATTGAATTTGTATTCGCTTAATGCTAGCTCTCAGGGAGAGTCGGCTAGTATGAGTGAAAATGGTCTGACTTACTCTCGTTATGAGAGTTCGAGCCAATCTTTCGCCTTTGATTTTAGTGTCGAGGGCGATTTGAACGATGATGAGTTAGCCGCCATTCAAGACATGATGAAGTCGGTCGGCAAAGTATCGGATCTGTTTTACGATGGCGATATTGCCGGTGCCTTGCAAAAAGGGTTCGATATGGGCTTTGATGCCTCGCAACTGGCCAGCTTCTCGATGACGCTACAAACCAGTCAAACAATGAAGTCCTCACAAGCGGTGTCGGCTTATGGCCAGAATCCAGGGATGCGTTCTATTCAAGCGCCATTAGGTGAGTATCGCCAAGCGCTAGAAGAAGCGGTTAAGAAAACCTCAGAGTTGTTTGATGATTATCGACAAGTAGTGGAAAGCACCATGTCGGATATTATGGCCATGCGTGAACAGCAAGCGCAAAAAATGGCGGATATGCAGCAGGTGTTTGAATATCAACAACAGATGATCGATCGCATCAGTCAGTGGTTGATGCCGGAAGAAACGCAGACTACGTCAGATATGATCAATGGACCGGATGATGCAGTAGCAGATGCCAGTACGGCTGATGCTGAGCCGAACCCTAGCAACAGCTAATTAGAATAGCATTAATGATTGGCTGGCACGGATGCTGGCCGTCAATGACATAAGGAGTGTGTCATGAATTCCTGCAAGGGGTTTTCCCTGCCGGAGTTGCTGGTTGTGATCGCTATGATCTCAATTGTCTCTTCGGCTTTTCTTTCTTCGAGAGTGGTGGATTATTACCAGCGCTGGCAAGCGCGTAATGTCTTATCACAAGATGTCAGTGCCTTATTAACACTGATTTCCCGCGCCAGAAGCCTAGCCATGCGCAGTGAGCAACCTGTTATGCTGTGCGGTGGTGCCGATTGTAATGGGGATTGGCAGCAACAGGCATTTATCCGTTTTGCCAATAACAATGGCATTTTAGATCTCCAAGAATTCTCCCCTGACACTTCGATTATTTGGCGTGGTTTTCCTACCCAGCGCGCCTATCTGCAATTTCTGCCTAACGGATTATCGAATTATCAAAATGGTTCCTTTTATCTTTGCCGAGCGCAAGCGGAAGCCATGCGCATCTTGGTCAATCAAAGTGGTCGTGCCTATCTAGATGGCCAATATTACGATGCTAAGGAGTGCTTATGAAACGCAGTACTCAGCACGGCTGGCTGTTACTAGAAGCGATGCTGGCCATGGTGTGTGTAGCGTTTGTGCTCAGTGCCACGCAATACCAGCTTAATCAACTGACGCAACAAATGCTCGAATTGCAGACCGAGCATCAACTAGGGGTACAGACAGCCTTACAAGAGCAAATGAGTAAGGTCTTTGCTGAGACGCCAAGTGTTAGTGTGACACAGGTTTCGCCACCGAACTGTCAGCAATGTCGAGGCGCACAACTGCAACAAGTGCTACGCTACGAGTTAAGCCAATGGTGAAGTCGGCTCAATCTGGTTTTTTGCTACTGGAAGCGCTAATTGCTATTGCTGTGCTGAGCGCATTGATTGGCATTGTAATCCCATTTATTCAAAGTATGGAAAGCAGTTTGGCTAAGCGCCAGCGAATGCTGGAGTTAATGGCGCAGGATTTATCCTTAGCGGATCAGTTTCAAGCGCAGTTCCAGCGTTTGGGCAGTGTCGGCTGTTTCAGTGCAACAACCCACTTGCTGGTAGGCAATCACCAGTCAAAGCCAACTCGTTTACATGCGGATGAGCTTGACGCTGGTTCTGATTGGCTATACGGCACGGATGCTGGATCATGCGCCGCTTACGGTTGGTCAGCGGCACAAACTGTGGAGGTTCGCATGGCGTGCGATGGTCTTGATGTGGGAGATACTGTCTATGTCAGCAGTTGTCAGCAAAATACGCCAGCCAAGGTTTTATCGAGCCATAATGGTGTGTTGCAAGCCTGGCATTCTGGCCCTGAATTAACCGGTGAAGTCTTGGTGTACAGTGTCGAGGACTTTTACTGGTTTGTGAAACTAGGCAAGTCGGCCAGCAACGCCTTTTGGCGTCGACCTGAAGCTTCAGGCAATGCCCTAGAGTTAATGACTGGATTAGAGCGTGTTCGTTTTTACCCCGTATTGGATCGCGATCTAGACGGTGAAGCCGATGAAATCTTTGTCCGTTATGGCGCTGTGCCCACGCCGCAGGTGGTGGGGATTCTGGTGGAGTATTTATACGGTGCGGCAGGCTGTGAGCTAGATGCTCAACCTCAGTCTTATCAGACCTTAAGAGGGGATCAATGGCTCTATGATGGCGTGTGTCTTAAAGTGGGGAAGCTGCTTACTTCGGTAGGTAAACAGCAATGAGGCGTGATCATGGATGGGTGTCGGTTCCCGTGCTCTTAATGGTGCTGATGCTGAGTGTACTGTTGGTGCGTCATCAGCGATCACTGAGTGAAGAGCATTTATGGCAGACCCAAAGAGCCTTGCAACAACCCCAGCTTATTTGGCAGGAAATTTATCAACACTTATCTAGCATGTCGGCAGTCGCTGGAGATAAGCCTGATTGCACGGGTTTTTGCGATCCGAAAAATGGGGGCTGGCAGATGCAACAATTTGCATCGGGCGTGGCTTGGCTGCAAAAACAAAGAATTGACCTGCTCCAAGTTGAGCGTTGGTGCGCTACCCGAGACCAGCAGCGGGTGCTCTGCTGGTGGCATTTTGATAGCGGCGAGCAAACGATGCTGTGGTTAGAGTATTAGCGAAGTTATGGCTTATGCTCTAGTTTGTGTTCAACGCAGCAAAACGGTGTCTGATTCTGATCATAGATTGCATGACTAGTCGGAACAAAGGTACCGCAGGTGGCACATTTGACCATAGCTTCTTCATGCGGCTTATTATCTTGCTTCTTCACGGATTTGGATTTTGCCATGATCGCCTTGGCAAATTGTCGATAAATTATCCAGCCAATGGCAAAAACCAGAATAAAAAATAATAAACGTACAATCATGCCCTTTACCTTAGCCTTGTAATTCCACGACAATAACACCCATATCATCTAACAGAGTGTCTGAGATAGCAACGTAATGACTATTAGAGTAGCCATGGCCCAACTGGATATGCTGGTTGGCGACATCAAAAATAACACGGAATCTGTGATTGCACAGTCTCTTCTTGCAAGAGACGAGCAAAAAGCAGATGTGATCGTCTTTCCTGAGTTGACCCTAACCGGTTATCCGCCAGAGGATCTTCTACTTCGTCCAAGTTTGACGCCACGCATCGAAGCGGCCTTGGCAAATATTCTAGACCAAGTTCATGACATTTATGTGGTCGTAGGCTATCCACGTGAAATTGATGGCGAATTATTTAACTGCGCCGGTGTGTTTTACCAAGGCAAAATCCTCGGTGAATACTGCAAACAGAAACTGCCAAACTTCCAAGTCTTCGATGACAAGCGTTACTTCCAAGCGGGCAACACGCCTTGTATCGTCGACATCAAAGGTGCCAAAGTTGGTTTAAGTATCTGTGAGGATATCTGGCATCCAGAGCCGATTGCGCAAGCAAAAGCAGCGGGTGCTGAGCTAATCTTGAACCTAAACGCATCGCCTTACCATATAGAAAAAATGGGCGTACGTGAGAAGTTGCTACAACGTCGTGCCAGCGAAAACCAATTGCCGATTGTGTATGTGAACTACATGGGCGCGCAGGATGAGCTAGTGTATGAAGGTGGCTCATTTGTGGTGAACGCCCAAGGCCATAAAGTACGTCAGGCACCTTGGTACGAAACCGGTTTGTACTGCGTCGATTTCACGGTGGCAGAAGATCGTCAGCAACGTGTAGAAGTATTAGCGGGTGAGATTGCGCCAACGCTAGACGTGGAAGCCAGTGTGTACCAAGCCATGGTCACTGGCTTGCGTGATTACATTGAGAAGAACCGCTTCAAAGGTATCGTGTTGGGCTTAAGCGGCGGTATCGACTCAGCTCTGTCATTGGCAGTGGCGGTAGATGCCATCGGTGCGGATCGTGTACAGGCTGTAATGATGCCTTACACCTACACATCTTCCATGAGTTTGGAAGATGCGGAAGAAGAAGCCAAATTGCTAGGCGTTGAATACAGCGTGCTGCCAATTGAGCCTATGGTGACGGCATTCATGAATACCTTGGCACCAGAGTTTGAAGGCTACGCCCGTGATACAACGGAAGAAAACCTACAAGCTCGTACCCGCGGCGTGACCTTGATGGCCATTTCTAATAAGAAGGGCTACATGGTGCTGACCACGGGTAATAAGAGTGAGATGGCGGTGGGCTATGCAACTCTATACGGTGATATGGTCGGCGGTTACTCGGTGTTGAAAGACGTGTTCAAAACCCTAGTCTTCCGTCTAAGTCGTTACCGCAATACGTTGGGCTATGCGATTCCTGAGCGTGTTATTACCCGACCACCTAGTGCGGAATTGGCACCAGACCAAGTGGATGAAGACTCTTTGCCAAGTTACGATGTATTGGACAAAATCTTGCACATGTACATCGAAAAAGATATGAGTGCAGAAGCCATCCTTGCGACTAACGAATTTGATCGCGAAACCGTTTACCGAGTGCTTCGTTTAGTAGACCTAAATGAGTACAAACGTCGTCAAGCTCCGACAGGCGTGCGTGTGACAGAACGTGGTTTTGGCCGTGACCGCCGTTACCCTATTACCAACGGCTGGCATATTGGCGAGTAGGTTACTTGCTTTGATTTGAAAATGAAAAGCAGCTCGAGTGAGCTGCTTTTTTTATGACTAAATCCTTCAGATTAGATTAAGTCTAACGCTTTCATAGCGTTGCGAATGGTTTCTTTGGTGCTGTCGAGCAAAGGCATCATAGGAAGACGCGCTTCTTCAGAACAGAAACCTAAGAGCGACATAGCGTATTTAGGACCCGCTGGGTTTGGCTCGATAAATAGCGCTGAGTGCAGCGCAAATAATTTGTCTTGCAGGGCTGCCGCGGCCACGTATTCACCTTCACGGCACAGGCGATGAACTTCCACGACCTGTTTTGGCGCAATATTAGATGTCACCGAAATACAGCCGTTACCGCCACTAACGTTATAGGCCACACAAGTCACATCATCACCGCTTAGGAAACTAAAAGGTTTGTTGATCACGGCGCGTTCACGAATCGGGCGTGTTAGATCGCCGGTGGCATCTTTAACACCGACAATGCGTTCTAGCTTCGCTAGTTCAGCCATTGTTGCGACCTCTACACCCACCACTGCGCGTGGCGGGATATTGTAAACAATGATCGGTAGCTCAGTGTGGTTGTGCACGTATTCATAGTGCGCATACAGACCGCGCTGATTCGGGCGATTGTAGTAGCCTGCCACATGCAGAGTGGCATCAGCACCTGCTTCTGCGGCATGTTGTGAATATTCAACCGCTTCGATGGGGTTGTTAGAGCCTGCTCCCGCGATGATCGGTACAGCCTTGTTGGCTTCTTCAACCGTAATCTCAATCACACGTTTATGTTCAGCTTCACTAAGGGTTGGGCTTTCACCTGTGGTACCTACAGGGACAAGACCGTTAATGCCAGAATCAATTTGCCAGCGCACGATACGACGCAGTGCAGCTTCGTCGAGCTGATTGTTTGCAAAAGGTGTGATCAGAGCTGTAATGGCGCCTTGGAACATACTGTTACCTCTAGTTTGGTATCAGCAACATGTTCGGCAAGAAGGAGGCTTCCCCATCGGCAAACATGCTGCCGGGGGATTTGTTAATGTTACATCCACACGCCAGCGTCGCAAGGTTTCTTACCCTTACGTTTATCGCCGTTGCGCTTGTTCGTGAATGCAAATGTGTTCATTTCGGAATGTCTATTTCAGTAAAAACGATTTATGTCATGCTGAAGGTTTTTTAGGCCATAGTCAATATGCAATTAACGGCATTTTGATTAGTAATTAAAGGGGAAATTCATTAGCATAAATTTCCCTCAGCTTCGGCTAAAAATTACGTTGAAACATGCGGTTAGAATGATTCTATGCATCAAAAGATTAAACAGTTACTCGATAAACATTTTCCAGAAGAGACCAGGACGGGCAAACTGCAAATGTTGGCGTCAGAACTGGATCTCATGTTTCGACAGCAAGAAAATGAAATTACGCTGCTAGAGCGTTCTATCGATTTGGCATCGGATGCCATGTCGGAACGTGAGGATGTGGCGGCGGAACATCAAGAGCTGTTTGAGAAGACGTTTAGCTCCTCCTCGGAAGCCCTGTTAATCGTTGACTTCCAAAAAGAGCTGTTACGTTACAATGCTGCGCTGGGTGAATTATTGACTATTCCTAGCGGCTTTGATGGCGAAATAAGAATGACAGACTTTCTTGCCAACCTATCGAGCCAGCTAGAGCATCCAGAAAACTTCCTTAGCTTTTTACGCCATAGTCATGACAATCATCTGTCCTTCGATGGTGAGTTACTTCTCAAAGCAGGACGTTGGCTACGCTATCATGTGAAGCCGATTGTGCGTGGCGGTGAGATGGTAGGGCGTCTTTGGACGCTGGCAGATATCACCAGTCAGAAACAAGCCGAGCGTCAAATAGCTGACTTCAAACAAGAGTTAAAACACGCCCATGAGCTAGCCAAAATGGGCGAGTGGACGTTTGACTGTGCACAGCAGACGTTCACCTTTTCAAATGATACCCTTGAGCTGTTTGGTCTATCAGAGGATCACAAATACTTGTCTCTAGAGAGCTTTCTAGAGGTGCTAGATGACGAGCACAGAAGTGATGTGCGTCGCCAATTTTACAAATGCCAAAAATACGGTGAGTCGATACAAGCGGAGCTACAGTTTATCTTTGAGGGACGGGATTGCTACGTTATTTTGCGTGGTCGCCTAAAAGTGGGTAGCAATGGTGAAGTCGACGTGATCCAAGGGGTATTACAGGATATTTCCGATTTGCGTACCTCAGAGCATCTGGTGAAAATATCGTCACACTTTTTCCAGTCGTCGATGCAGGGCAATGTGCTGATGGGGCGTCATCGAGAGATTCTAGACTTCAACGATGTGGCTTGCGGTATTTTCAAATTGTCGTCTTGGGAATTCTCGCAGCGCATTACTGAGCGTTTGGCGACTGCGTGGACCCACGAGATGTCAATCAATGACATTTGGCGTACGGTCATAGAAACCAACCATTGGGCGGGGGAAGTGTATTTCACCTGTCCCGAACTGGTTGATAAAACCATTTGGTTATCGTTGGAGGCGTTACGCGATAACCAAGGTAAGGTGGTCAACTTCATTGCCATCTTCAATGACATTACTGAGTCGAAAAATGCCCAAGAGCAACTGCATCATATGGCGTATTTTGATTCGCAAACGGCTTTGCCCAACCGTTTCCAATTTGAACAATTTTTAAATCAAAAACTGTCCGCTCCCAACATCGTTAATCACCCTATGACCTTGTTCTATTTGGACTTGGATCGCTTTAAGTTTGTTAATGATTCCCTAGGCCATCATGCAGGTGACCAGCTGTTGTATTTAGTGGGTCAACGGCTAATGTCCGCGGTGCCGAATGCGACCTTAGTGGCACGTCAAGGGGGCGATGAGTTTGTGATGTTATTGACGGGACAGCTTAATCGTTCGCAGCAAGAGCAAATCGCTGAGCATTTGATTGCGCAACTGTCGGAAGTGTTTACGGTGCTTGATACGCAAGTTTACATCGGTGCCAGTATTGGTGTGGTGAACTTGCCTAGTGATGCCAGTGATCGAGTGACGGCCATGCGTTATGCCGATATTTCCTTATACGAAGCGAAAAAATCAGGCAAAGGTTGCTACGTATTTTGGCAGCGGGAGTTCTTAAAAGGCTCGACGCCAGAGCGGGTACAACTAGAGTCAGAGTTACGCGAAGCGATTTTAAAAGATGAGTTGGTGCTCCACTTCCAGCCCAAAGTCGAGGCAGATTCTGGCAAGGTGTATGGCTTGGAAGCCTTAGTGCGTTGGAATCATCCTCGTCTTGGTCTAGTGTATCCTGACCGTTTTATTACCATTGCGGAAGAGTCCAACCTCATCATTGAGTTGGATCGTTGGGTGCTAAATGCTGTGGCGATTCAAATGAGCAACTGGCGTAAGCTCGGGCTACCGTTACTGGAAGTATCGGTAAACGTTTCTGCGGCCCATGTGACGCGTCTTGGTTTGGTGGATTTATTCCGCAGTTTACTCGATGAGTACCCTTATTTAGCGCAGTGCCTAGAGATTGAGTTAACGGAAACCGCCATCATGGCAGACCCTGACCAAGCCACGGTGGTGTTAAATACCTTGCGCGCTTGGGGCATTAAAGCCTCGGTGGACGATTTTGGCTCGGGCTATACTTCCTTGGGCTATTTAAAAAAACTGAATGCCAATACGCTTAAAATTGATCGTAGCTTTATTGATGGCATTACCTATGATCATTCCGATCGGGACGTAGCCAAGGCCATCATTGCCTTAGCTTCAAGCATGTCGATGGATGTGGTGGCCGAAGGGGTAGAAACACAGGATCAATGGGAAATGCTGCAATCCTTTGGTTGTAAGTATTTGCAGGGCTATTTCTTTTCCCGTCCCCATTGTGCCCAAGATATCGAAAGTTACTACCTGCGCCCACTGCAGGCCCAAGCACAACAATAAGCGAAATGAATGATGGTTGGTGGGTATCTGTCGCTATCTTGATCATAGGCGGGAGGTCTAGAAATAAGATGGCTAGACGAAGTGTTTACTTGACCGCTAAAAAAGAAAAAGCTCCCTGAAATTCAGTGAGCTTTTTTATGAATGATCAACAGTCAGTGCTGGGTATAGATGTGATCGGTGTATTTAGATAAGGTGTCGCCAAGCTTTTGATAGCCTTTTTCATTTAAGTGCAAACGATCGTCTTCAAAGAAGCTCTCATCGACGTTGCCCTGTTTATCCGACAGGATCTCGTTACTATCGACGAAGATAGTATTTGGGCGAGTTCGCGCCAGCTGTTGCAGCATCTTATTAGTGCTGTCCACGGTATTGCGCATGCTCTGGCGAGTAGGGCTCAACTTGACGCCTAAAATCGTCACTGGGATACCAGGCAAATGACGGTCAACTTTTTCCAGCAGACTCACATAACGGTCGATGACCTTATTACTGCTGTGCTTGTTACCAATGTCGTTATCACCCGCATAGAGCACCAGTGAGCGCGGCTTGTAGGGTAAGACAATTCGCTCGAAGTAATACACGCAGGCGTCGATGGTAGCACCGTTAAAGCCTAGGTTGACGGTGTCTTTGCTATCAAATGGCGCCTCGTAATCGGCCCAATTTTTGATCGTAGAGCTGCCATAAAAGGCGACCGGACGATTGTCAAAGCGACGGTAGGCTTGGCGGAACTCCAGCTCACGTACATCGGATTCAAATTCGACGTCGATCTGGTTCACGCTACGAACGTTGGAAATACAGCCTTGGCGTCGACTGAGTACAGGGTATTTCTTAATTTCTTGCGCCAGCTCTTCGGCTTCTTTTACGGTCTGGCGGAATTCCTCTTGGTATTCCATTAAGAATTTTGCTACAGCTTCAGGATCTTCGATGTCAACACGATCAGAAATGCGGAACGCTGGTTTGATTACCGCAGTATAGATATTGTGATCGGCGCGTTTATCAAAATTCGCCACCGCAATCGGTACGATCCAAGGTTCGTCGGGTCCTTTTAATGATCCTGCAAGCTCAAAGACGTAGGGCAGCAACTCTCCAGGTGATTCATTGGTAGCGAAACTTTTCCCTTCTGGCGAAATGATCAGCGGCATATCGGCACGTAACGTTGCTTGACCATCTTTTAAGAACTTTTCATGAGCTTCCGTGCCCGCTTGTAGCGCGCTCCAGCTATCGACAAAAATATTTCCGAAGCGCTCATAATAGGCATCTCGCCAGAACTCGAATTTTTTACTACGGCGCACCACACGTTGTGCTGCAATCCCGTATTGCTTGTAAATGATCATCGAGCTAATAAATTGGGCATCCAAAGAGAAGCGGAAACCATTGGCAAGTTGGTTACTAGACGAGCCAAGGAGGTGATTGTAAATAAACAAACAGCCTTGCTTCTTCGGTAGGTTCTCCATGCCCTTGATGATGTAGGGCACCTGTTTGAAAGCTTGCGTAAATTGCTCGGTAGCGAAACGTCGAACATCAGTGGAATTGAGTTCCGTGGGCAGAGTGCTGACCGCATCGTATATATGTGCCAGCTTGCGATAGAAGGCATTTTCACGTTGCAGGTCTTTGAGAATATCTAAGCTCATCCCCGAGATGGTGCGCTCCAGACGAGTACCATAGTGCAAGCTGCGGTATAAAACACCAAAGGCTTCATCGGTGGTCACGGCATTTTTTAGTAAAGCGCCTACCTTGTACAACGGTGAGCTGACGGGCAAGACGGCTGCGTTTTGCTCGATCATGCTGTTTACTGCCAGTACTTCATCGCTGGCGATTTGAGATAGATAACGCATGCGAGCCGACACCAGGTGGGTGCCCACCAGCCAAATTAAGCGGTACCAATATTTGATGGCGAACTTAGGCATCTCTTCAAACAAAGACAATAAGTCATCCCGTGAGATAAAGAGCACAGTAGTATCACGGGAGCTGATGATGGTGGAGCGATTACGTTGCGAAACGCCATTGGTGCACCAAGCCAGCACAGTACCAGATCGAGAAATGGTGCGTGTGGTAATGATTTCGCCCGCCTCAGTTTGATAACTGACCACCGCTTTACCTTTTACTAAGAAATACAAACCATCTTCGGGTTGATCCTGCTGCGATAGAATGTCCCCTTGATGCGCCAAAATAATATGTGCATGCTTGCCCATGGCATGCATCTCGTTTTGGGTGAAGCCTTCACAGAAAGCCGTATTTGCTAAGAGTGCTACCGATTGCTTTATGGATTGTTTTTGCAGCTCAGGCTCAATGAGTGGACGTGTTTCTTCGAACGCTAATGACTCGTTAGCAAAGAAAGGGCGTGTCTGGTTCTGGATGCCCGTGAGGACCGGTAAAGATTCTCGATAGACAAAGGCTAGAAAATGCTCGGCAAACTCGACATCGTCATCGAGGAGTTTTTGTAATTCTGTGATTGGCCAGCTTATTAACTCGGTAGTTTTGGTGGCTTGAAAACTGGTGGCATAGCGCGAGGTCTGGCGAAAAGCTGACCAGCCAATCGGAGTATATTGACGATTAATAAGCCCCACATGATAGGACTTGCCTGACTCTTGTAATGGGATAGAAATAGAGACTTCACCGGAAATTAAAATATACAGCGAGTGACCGACTTCAAATTGTTGCGCCAGCATTTCACCAGCACTAAGTTCCTTGATCTGGGCAAGCTCATTAAGGGTTTGAATGACCTGCTTTGAGGCTTTATCCATAAAAGGAAGTGCGCTCACATAGTTCGATAAATCCATTAAACCACCTTGATGACGAGTGTTGGCGTTAAAAAAATCGTTATTCATACTGATCTAAAATTATGACAGTGTGAATGACAGCAGCACTTGATGTGCGTGGTGACGTCTAGTAGTGGATGCAAAAATTATTCCCAGAGACATCGATTCAGGGGCGGCACTAGTCGTCCAAAAAGCCGCATTGATGTAATTAAATTACTATAAACATCCCGTGCTGGGAAAGGCCGATTCTCGTCTAACAATAGATTTTTACGGACTTAAGGTGAGCGCAAGCACTTTGCGATGCCTTGCTTTTGGCTGAAAATCCTTTTTTCAAAAATCCCCATTTGAATTGTTTAATTATCAGTCAGTTAAACTTTTATCACTTTGTTTTAGCAAAGATTTATTTTTGTAAAACCTGCTCATTCTTACTTGAGTAGTCGCCAGACTATGCTACACCTTAATAATCTTCTATGACTTTTTACTGCTTAATGACCAGAACGTCTGGTTGACATCCAGGGTGGCCGTTGCGACTTGTGCGTGCCCATAGACTGTATATAAGGGGATACCGCGATGAGTATTTTTGATCATGTTCAATCTCGTTTTGATGCTCAAAAAGAAGAAGAAATGTCACTCGACGAGTACCTAAGCCTTTGTAAAGAAGACCCTTCAGCTTACGCTTCTGCCTCAGAGCGCTTGTTGATGGCGATTGGTGAGCCAGAAGTCGTCGATACGTCCAAAGACTCACGAAGTAGCCGTATCTTTTCTAATAAAGTCATCAAACGTTATGCAACGTTTGAGCATTTCTACGGCATGGAAGAGGCGATCGAGCGCATCGTGTCCTTCTTAACCCATGCTGCTCAAGGTCTCGAGGAATCGAAACAGGTGCTGTACCTGCTAGGTCCGGTCGGCGGCGGTAAGTCTTCTTTGGCGGAAAAACTGAAAGAGTTGATGCAAACCGTGCCTTTCTATGCCATCAAAGGCTCACCTGTGTTCGAGTCACCATTGTCCTTATTTGACGTCAATGAAGATGGAGACATACTTGCCGAAGAGTACGGTATCCCGAGACGTTACCTAAAAGGTGTGATGTCCCCATGGGCGGCTAAACGCCTTAAAGAATACAACGGTGATATTCAGCAGTTCCGTGTGGTCAAGGTCTACCCATCGGCGATCAAACAGATCGCCATCTCAAAAACGGAACCGGGCGATGAAAACAACCAAGATATTTCAGCATTAGTCGGTAAGGTTGATATTCGCAAATTGGAGTACTTTGAACAGAACGATGCCGACGCTTACAGTTACTCTGGTGGTCTGTGCCGTGGTAACCGCGGTTTGATGGAATTTGTGGAGATGTTTAAAGCGCCGATTAAGGTGTTACACCCATTATTGACCGCCACCCAAGAAGGTAACTACAACGGTACTGAAGGCCTAGGTGGTATCCCATTTGACGGAATTATTTTGGCCCACTCTAACGAATCCGAATGGCAGTCTTTTAAAAACAATAAGACTAACGAAGCCTTTATTGACCGTGTTTACACAGTGAAAGTGCCTTACTGTCTTCGTGTCACAGAGGAAATGAGCATCTACCAAAAGCTGCTTGAAAACTCTTCGTTGAATCATTCTCCTTGTGCTCCAGACACATTGAAAATGTTGGCGCAGTTCTCAGTGTTGTCACGTATTAAAGAGCCAGAAAACTCTAGCATCTTCTCAAAAATGCGTATCTATGATGGTGAATCACTGAAAGATATTGATCCTAAGGCGAAGTCGCTACAAGAGTACAAGGATGCGGCTGGGGTGAACGAGGGGATGGACGGTCTATCAACCCGTTTTGCCTTCAAAATTTTATCGCGCGTGTTCAACTTTGATCCAACCGAAGTGGCGGCTAACCCTGTGCACCTTATGTATGTACTAGAGCAGCAGATTGAACAAGAGCAGTTCGATCAAGAACGTCATGACCGCTACTTGCGAGCACTGAAAGAGTTCATTGCGCCACGTTATGTGGAGTTTATTGGTAAAGAGATTCAAACCGCTTACTTAGAGTCTTACTCCGAGTACGGTCAGAATATTTTTGATCGTTATGTTACCTATGCGGATTTCTGGATTCAGGATCAAGAGTATCGAGATCCAGAAACGGGCGACATTCTAAACCGCTCAGCGATTAATGATGAGCTGGAGAAAATCGAGAAACCAGCGGGCATTAGTAATCCAAAAGACTTCCGTAATGAAGTGGTGAACTTTGTGTTACGTGCTCGAGCGAACAACAATGGCTCCAACCCTAGTTGGTTAAGCTATGAGAAATTGCGTGTGGTGATTGAGCGTAAAATGTTCTCTAACACCGAAGATTTACTACCGGTTATTTCCTTCAGTGCGAAATCTTCTAAAGAAGATCAGCGTAAACATAACGAGTTTGTGAAACGAATGGTTGAGCGCGGCTATACTGAAAAACAAGTGCGCTTATTGTCAGAATGGTATCTACGTGTGCGTAAATCCCAGTAGGTAGAAGTTAAGCAGTTACCTAAATAGGTTGAGAGAGGAGGTGCGAGCATGTCTTACATAATTGACCGCCGCCTGAATGGGAAGCACAAGAGTAGCGTCAACCGTCAGCGTTTTTTACGCCGCTATCGAGAGCATATTCGTAAAGCTGTCGAAGAAGCGGTCAACAAACGCAGTATTCAAGATCTGGATCGTGGTGAGCAAATCACGATCCCTAAACGTGATATCCATGAACCGAACTTTGGCCATGGTAAAGGCGGAATTGGTTCAGTCGTTCATCCCGGTAACAAGGAATTCACCACCGGCGATAGAGTTCCTAAGCCGGATGGTGGCGGTGGCCAAGGCTCTGGTCAGGGCAATGCGTCCAATCAAGGGGAAGGGGAAGACGATTTTGTCTTCCAAATCTCCCAAGAAGAGTTCTTAGATTTTGTGTTTGAGGACTTAGCTTTACCGAATCTGGTGCGCAAAGATCTCAAAGAAATCAAAGAATTTAACCTTAAACATGCAGGGATCGTATCAGAAGGTACCCCTTCTAAATTGAATATCGTGCGCTCGATGCGCAATGCTTATGCGCGTCGCATGGTGATGAGCAGTGGTTCGCGAAAGAAGCTCGCGGAGGCGGAAGCTGAGCGGGATGCCATTTTAGCAGACGGTTCGGCAACCCCTGAAGATAAGGCGAAATTGGCTTGGTTAGACGAGCAAATTGAATTGCTGAAGCAGAAAATTGAGCGCACCCCTTTCTTAGACACCTATGATCTGCGCTATAACCATCATGTCAAAGAACCTCGTCCCAGTAGTAAAGCAGTGATGTTTTGCATTATGGACGTATCTGGCTCTATGACACAAGAAACTAAGAATGTGGCGAAGCGATTTTTCATTCTTTTATATCTGTTCTTAAATCGAAATTATGAAAAGATCGATGTGGTGTTTATTCGCCACCACACTAGTGCCAAAGAGGTGACCGAAGAGGAGTTTTTCTATTCTCGAGAAACGGGCGGAACCATAGTGTCCAGTGCCTTGAAACTGATGGAAAAGATCGTCAAAGATCGCTATTCCCCAGATCAGTGGAACATTTACGCCGCACAGGCGTCAGATGGAGATAACTGGGATGATGATTCTCGTATCTGTCGTAAGTTGATGGAAGAAGAGTTGGTCGATTTGGTGCAGTATTTTACCTACATAGAAATCACGCCGCGGGACCACCAGAGTTTGTGGCACGCCTATGAGCAAGTTCAGGCCAATCATCCTAAAAGTTTTGCCATGCGTCATATAGTGGAAGTCGGAGATATTTATCCAGTATTCCGAGATTTATTCCAAAGGAGGCCACATGAGTCGAGTAATTAGCAAGAAAACCGACTATCTGTCTCATGGTCCGGATTGGACATTTGACCTTATTCAAAAGTACGACGAAGAGATCGGTAAGATCGCCGCTGAATTCGGTTTAGATACCTATCCGAACCAAATTGAAATTATTAGCTCTGAGCAAATGATGGACGCCTACGCCTCGGTCGGTATGCCTTTGGGTTACCATCATTGGTCTTATGGTAAGCAATTTTTAGAGGTGGAGCAGAATTACAAGCGCGGTCGTATGGGGCTAGCCTACGAGATTGTGATTAACTCTTCGCCATGTATTGCTTACTTGATGGAAGAGAACAATATGATGATGCAGGCGTTGGTTATTGCCCATGCTTGCTACGGTCATAACTCTTTCTTTAAGGGTAACTACCTGTTCCGTACTTGGACCGATGCGACGGCCATTATTGATTATTTGGTGTTCGCAAAGAAATACATCCTCGATTGTGAAGAGAAATACGGCATTGAGGAAGTTGAAAATACCATCGACTCCTGCCATGCGTTAATGAACTTTGGGGTGGATCGTTATAAGCGTCCTGTGCCCATTTCAATGACTGAAGAAAAAGCCCGCCAAGATGAACGCGAGCAAGTGCTGCAACAGCAGGTAAATGACTTGTGGCGTACCATACCGGTAATGGATCATGCCGAAGTCGAGAAGAAAAAGGAGCGAATTTTCCCGAGCGAGCCGCAAGAAAACTTACTTTACTTTCTTGAGAAAAATGCGCCTTTGCTAAAACCTTGGCAACGAGAAATCATTCGCATTGTGCGTAAGATGGCGCAGTATTTTTATCCTCAGCGTCAGACTCAAGTGATGAACGAAGGTTGGGCGTCATTCTGGCATTACACCCTGATGAATGAACTGTATAACCGAGGTAAAGTGGACGAAGGCTTTATCTTGGAGTTTTTGCAGTCACATACCAATGTGGTCTATCAGCCAGGTTTTGATACCCCTTACTATTCAGGAATTAACCCCTATGCGTTAGGGTTTGCGATCTATTCCGACATTAAGCGGATGTGTGAAAACCCAACCGACGAAGACCGTGAATGGTTTCCTGATATTGTTGGCAAACCTTGGGTGGAAGTGCTCGATTTTGCCATGCGTAACTTTAAAGATGAGAGCTTTATTTTGCAGTTCCTATCGCCCAAGGTAATGCGGGATTTTCGTTTCTTTGGTATTGAAAACGATGTCCTAGAACCTTACGTGGAAATCAAAGAAATCCATGATGACAGCGGCTTCCAAGGCTTACGTCAGCGTCTCGCTCAGCAATACAACTTAAGTTATCGTGAGCCGAATATCCAAGTACAAAGGGTCAACTTATATGGTGATCGTAGCTTGATTTTGAAGCATACCATGGACAGTGGACGTCCTTTGAATGACGACACCGTTGAAGTGGTGAAACATTTTAAGCGCCTATGGGGCTTCGATGTGCGAGTGGAGTCTTGGGACGGTGATAACTTGATCCAGGTGTACAGTAGTGAGTCTGAGCGCGAGTTATAGCATTTGCTTCATTTGTCTATGTGTTCAGTAGCTAAAAAGGGAAGCCTTTTAACTTCCCTTTTTTATTTCACCTGCAACGCTTAGATGGACAGATTGTTATTCGCTTTTAAGCGTTCAATCATATCTACTTCACTGTTAATTTCTTCTACACGATCACTCATGCTCTGAATTGAGGCGATGCTACTTTGAACATCTTGGCTGGCCATCGCAGAGGTATCACTCAAACTACTGATCTGAGCGGACAACGTCGAGGTGCTGTCTAATAAATGGCTCATAAAGGCATCAATTTTCTCAATGCTTTTCTCGATCGAACCCACCGATGCGTCGACCGCGTGAATGGTTTCTCCAGTTTGATTTAAGCTCTGTTGCGTATTTTGCGATAACTGACGTACTTCGTCTGCAACCACGGCAAAGCCGCGACCAGCTTCGCCTGCACGAGCGGCTTCAATAGCTGCGTTTAAAGCCAGTAAGTTGGTTTGATCGGCAATGCCGGAAATCACTTTCAAAATACTCAGTACGCGATCGGCATTTTGTTTCAGTTCTTTTACATTGGCGACCATTTCGGCTCTATCTTTCTCTTGAGCATGAATGGCTTGGCTAAAACTCGAAAACTCAGAAGTCACCCCTGAAACCACCGCTTGAGTCGATCCCGAATAGTTAGTGACACGCTCAAAACTGCCGGTCACTTCCTGTAAAAGAGGACGGTATTCAGAGAGGTGATTGATTAAATTATCTTGAAGCTTATTCAGCTGTTGACTGCTGTTCAGCTGAGTGAGCAGGAAGTACTCGCGAAAATTTGCGTAATGCACAGGAAACTTGTCGACGAAATAATCTTTAAAGCTTTGTCCTTTTGCCACTTTAAAGAAGAACAAGCTGGTTAGCGTCTGGTTCATATGAATGCCCAAAATCTCACCGAAGGTTGAGTAGCCTGCGGCCTTAATGTCTTTAAAACTGGTGATCTTATTGAGCTCTTTTGGGTTATTTAAACGACGTAAAATACAGTCGTTCGCGATCATGGCAACCGGTGCTGAAGGCTTATCGCGCATAAAATCTTGGAACGCACGTTCAGTGGAGCCTGCAAAGTCCTTGGATTTCACTAAAATCAATTCGTCACCGAAATCCAAGTCGCAGAAGAAATGGATTAAGCCTTCGTTGGTATCGATGGCTGCCACGGAGCGGATAAAGAGTTCGCCACGAATTTTAACGGCAAAGGTGTGGCCCACTAATTTGCTTTCGAGTTCGTGGGGCTGGCAGTGAAAGTAACGGCTGAGATGATCGACAATATTGACTAACTGCCCAGTCTGTTTACTGATGATGCTGCGTACATTACGGCGCATGGCATCCGCTTCGGCAATGACAAAGGCTTCATTGGTGCTTTCAAAGTTGTGGGTTTTTAAAATACCAAAGCGAGCGTCTTCTTTCATTTTTACAAAAGCAATGACGGCACAATTATGGGCAACTTTGCTGCCATCGTGAACTAGGGCTTGTTGGAAGTCTAATTTACCCCCAGCAGAGCCGCCTAAAAAGTGGCATGGAAACTCATCCGTGGCATACATGGCTTGCATGAAAAAGTTTTCGGATGAGGATAAACCATCAATAAAGGTCAGTGCGATGGTGTTATTGAAATGAACTGGAAAAGGCAGTTTTACTTTAGTCAGTTCATTTTGAATGGCTTTAATGCGCTGCTCTTTGGAAAGTTTAATATTGCCGGAGCGAAGGTCTTCACAGTGTAAAGGTACCGAATGAATACTCACGCTTTCAAACAGGTCACTGCTAAAGCTTTGTAGCACAATGTTGTCCCAGCTGCTGTCAGCGGCCTGATACATATTCGCTTTGCAGCTATTCAGCTCGCCCGCGGTCATGACGCCGACGATTTTTGAGCAGAAGGGGGCAGCAGACTTTATTTTGTTTACAGTAGACTCAAAATTAATATGTGGCGAAATGTAAGCAATGATTAATTGAGTTTGGGCGCTTTTAAACGCTAAAGGAGCCAGGGCTTCATGACTGATTTGGTGTGAAGAAATCTGGACTAAATTGGAGAACTCGTTGTTCGATGTTTGCTGCTCAACTAGTGAAGTGCGTTTAAACCAAGCCATATTTGCTCATCCTGATATAAGTAAAACTTTTATTTCAGTGTACGAGTCACGAAAAGCTAAACCTATAAGCTTTGTGTAAACTTAGGTGGCTTTTTGATACGAATCAAATATGGGGCTTGGTTAAGCGAAATCTAACTCGGTTGTAACCGGTTTGATACCACAGAACATCAGAGTGAGGTTACGAAAGCCTAGCTCAATATCTGGGCCATCAAGCCCTTTAATGCTCTGATCTAGCAAGGCAATGTAGCGCTGCATGTATGCCAAACTATTTAGTGGTAAACGCTGGTAAGCACTTTCGTAAATAGGAATGCGTTTATCCCAAATACGCAGTTGCTGGCAAGCTTGGCGCAGGCCTTGGCGTTGAGCTAACTGGCTTAGCTGAACTAAAGAAGTCAGTTCTCGGTTGTACAGCCACAACATGATGCTGTCTTCGACCCCTTCGGCACGAAGTTGGCTCAAGCAGTGTAGGGCGTCTTTAAGCTTGCCGGTTAACAGGCGATTGCTTAAATCGTAAATGGAGTAGCGGCTAGAATCGGCCACACTTTCAGCGATGGTTTGTTCGTCCAGCTGTGCACCTGGGCCATGACTGAGCAGCAGTTTTTCCAGTTCTTGTGACAGGGCAAGTAGGTTACCTTCACCCCGTTCGCACATAATCGCCGCTGCTTCACGTGATAAGGTCAGGTTTAACGATTTGGCTCGTTGTTGTACCCAAGCGGGTAGACGATTGCTCTCAATTGGCCAGACTTGTACAAACGCGCCAGCTTGCTCGAGGGCACTGAACCATTTTGCTTTTTGTGTTTTGGCATCTACTTTCGGTAATGACAGCAACACCACATTATCTAGGCTTAGTAATTGCACGACTTGTGCGAGGGCTTTACTGTGCTTTTCGCCCAATTTATCGATTTGGATATCAAACAAACGACGCGACGAAAACAGAGATAAGGCCTGCATTTCATTGATCACTTCTTGCCAATCAAACTGAGCATCGGCGACAAAGCGTAAGCGCTCATCTAGGCCTTGTTGCATGGCAAAGCGGCGGACACTGTCACAAGCTTCTTGGCACAGAAGTACTTCATCGCCGGAAACAATATAGATGGGTTGCAGTCCTTTCTCTAAGGACTGCGTTAGCTGATCGGGACGGATTTTCATGATTAGAACGATGCGTAGTTCAGGTCGTAGACTAATTCGTCCGCAAGCTGACTACTGGCACGTTGCATTTGTTCCGCATTGTAAGCGGATTTAAGGCTTTGTTCCGCGTCTTGGTTATTCAGCATGATGGATAGGCTGATAGTGCGTGGGCCCCAAAGGGCTTTACCTTGTTCATTACGAATAAAGTAAGTGGCGCTGATGCGACGTTCCACTTGAGTAATGTCGTTGTCGGCCGCACGGGCCATAACGGTGTCATCCATTTCCAGAGGATTGACCTTAAGTTCATACAAGTTCTCGCTTGGCTTACCTTCCACGATATGAATACCAGCTTGCGCCAAGGCGATGCGTAAATCACGATCAAAGTCCTGGGAGCCAGTACCCAGTGCCAAGGTCAAGGATTGCAATTGTGGTGGGACGTGAGTTTGGCCGCGTAACTGAAAACCACAGGCAGACAGTAATAATGCCAAAATCAGAACCGGAATAAACCAAAGAGTACGTGCGTGCAAAATCATATCAATTCCATACAAAAAGGGATGGCCTAAGCCACCCCTTGTGTCACTTAGTTAGCAACGATGTTGACCAAACGTCCTGGTACCACGATCACTTTACGGACTGTTTTACCTTCGATGAATTTTAGAACATTCGGGTTTGCCAGTGCTTGAGCTTCCACTTCTTTGTCATCAGCGCTCGCTGATACTGTGATCTCAGCACGTTTCTTACCTAGTACTTGAACAACGATGATTAGCTCGTCTTTGACTAGAGCTGCTTCGTCCACTTGTGGCCATGGTACATTGATAACATCAGTGCCGTGACCCAGCTCACTCCATAGTTGGTGAGAAATGTGTGGCACGATTGGCGACAGCAATAGTACTGCAGCTTCTAGGGCTTCACGCTCAACCGCTAGGCCAAGTTCAGACTTGTCTTCAAACTTGCTGATCTCATTGCAAAGTTCCATCACTGCAGCGATTGCCGTGTTGAAAGTCTGACGACGCTCAATGTCATCACTTACTTTGCTGATGGTTTCGTGCGTTTTACGGCGCAGCGCTTTTTGATCACCATTCAATGCTTCTGCGTCCAGTTTGCCTGGTGTGCCAGCATTATTGTGGCGGTAAGCCAAAGACCATAGGCGACGTAGGAAACGTGACGCACCGTCTACACCGGCATCGTTCCATTCTAGTGATTGCTCTGGTGGCGCAGTGAACATGATGAACAAACGTACTGTGTCGGCACCGTATTTCTCGATCATCTCTTGTGGGTCAACCGTGTTGCCCTTAGATTTCGACATCTTAGTACCGTCTTTATTCACCATGCCTTGAGTTAGTAGGCGAGTGAATGGTTCATCAGACTTAACTAGGCCCGCATCACGTAGCAATTTGTGGAAGAAACGCGCGTACAACAAGTGTAGGATCGCGTGCTCAACACCACCGATGTATTGGTCAACTGGAAGCCAGTAGTTCGCTTCTTCCGTTAGCATGGCATCGTCAGACTCAGGGCAGCAGTAACGTGCGAAGTACCAAGACGATTCCATAAAGGTGTCGAAGGTGTCTGTTTCACGCTCAGCTGGCTCACCATTGTAAGTCGTTGCCGAGAACTCTGGGTTGTTCTTAATAGGTGAGTTGACACCATCCATGACAACATCAGTTGGGAGAACCACTGGTAATTGATCATGTGGTGTTGTGACCACAGAACCGTCTGCTAGGTTAATGGTTGGGATTGGCGCGCCCCAGTAACGCTGACGGCTAACACCCCAGTCACGTAGGCGGTAGTTTACTTTACGCTCGCCAATGCCTTTTTCAGTCATGAAGGCTGCAATGGCATCGAAGGCTGCTGTGAAGTCTAGACCGTCGAATTGACCTGAGTTGCAAAGAATGCCTTTCTCTGTGAAGGCTTCTTTGGCTAGATCAATGGCTTCGTCACCGGCTGGCTGGATCACTTGCTTAACGGGTAGGCCGTATTTCGCAGCAAATTCGTAGTCGCGTTGATCGTGAGCTGGTACAGACATCACGGCGCCTGAACCGTAATCCATCAATACAAAGTTGGCCGCGTAAACGGGTACAGATTCGCCCGTGACTGGGTGAATGGCTTTAAAGCCAGTGTCCATACCTTTCTTCTCAACAGTAGCAAGGTCTGCTTCCGTAGTAGAAGTGTGTTTACTTTCTTCGATGAAGTCGGCCAGTGCAGCGTTAGACTCAGCCGCTTCTAGAGAAAGTGGGTGTGTTGCCGCAACTGCCACGTAAGTGACACCCATTACAGTGTCTGGACGAGTGGTGTAAACCGATAGACGTTCTTCTTTGCCTTCCACGCCAAAGCTGAATTCTAGGCCTTCAGAACGACCGATCCAGTTACGTTGCATGGCTTTCACTTTTTCTGGCCAACCGTCTAGTTTGTCTAGATCGTTAAGCAACTCTTCTGCGTAATCCGTGATTTTGATAAACCATTGTGGAATGTGTTTACGTACCACTTGTGTACCACAACGCCAGCAGCCGCCGTCTTCTACTTGCTCGTTAGCAAGAACGGTTTGGTCTTCTGGACACCAGTTCACGGCAGAGGTTTTTTTGTACGCTAGGCCTTTTTCGACTAGTTGCGTGAAGAACCACTGTTCCCACTTGTAGTATTCTGGTTTACAGGTCGCGATTTCGCGATCCCAGTCGTAACCAAAACCTAGTTTTTTCAACTGGCCTTTCATGTAGGCGATGTTTTCATCGGTCCATTTTGCTGGTGCAGTTTTGTTTTTGATCGCAGCGTTTTCTGCTGGCATACCGAATGCATCCCAACCCATTGGTTGCATTACGTTTTTACCCAGCATACGCTGGTAGCGAGAGATCACATCACCAATGGTGTAGTTACGCACATGGCCCATGTGGAGTCGACCACTTGGGTAAGGGAACATGGATAGGCAGTAGTATTTTTCTTTAGACGAATCCGCTACCGCTTTAAATACTTTGTTTTCATCCCAATAGCTTTGTGCAGCGGTTTCAATCTGCTGCGGACTATATTGTTCTTGCATGTGCTTTGATCATCCCGTAATAGGCGTTAAGTTTGTTTGGCGAATCAATACTGTACATCGCTTTGCTGCGAGTTTCGCCAACAGAAAAATGAAATATCCGCTATTTTATATAGATGAGGCGCACAATAGAAGGCGCATAACGATGGAGTTGTACAATCTATGAAAAAAGATACTGATCAAGACCTAGATTTAGTGGAAGAAGCCAAGAAAACCCTAATTGGGGCCAAAGATTGGCTGCTAGAAGATGTCGAGCTAATGAAAGCCTATTGGCACGACAAAATGGGCTATATGGAAGCTTGGGTCGATGCTAACTGGCATTTAGTGATGGATCAGAGCGAAGAGCTGGTAGAAGATCTGGACGAGCAAGAAGACATTGCCTTGCTTTGGTTGATTAACCACGCCAACAACAACCCAGTACCGCTAGAGAAATGTGTGGTTGCTGGCAAAGAGGCCCAAGCAGGGCGTTATATTTGTATGGACTGTGGTCATGAAAACAGCCACGCAGGCGGCATGTTGAACACCTGTGAAGTCTGTCATTACGGTGTTATGTACTACCAAGGCGAGTAAGAGACTTTTATCCCCAATGGAATCAGGTCGTACGAGCCATCTCCTGATGGCGATAAAGCATTGCATCGCCGATTGGAATCGGGTCGTACGACTAGATGTTATTTACGTTTGAATAATGTGAAACTTGGCAATACGCCAAGACCGATCAATAAAGCCAGCAATAGCCAAAGGGCTAGGTTGCCATTCATTACATACGGTGTGTTGCCATCCACGGTAGCGATAGAGCCGGTTAAAGTGGCGCGTACAAACTGCGGCAATTCACTAACGATCTGGCCATTGCTATCAATAATGGCGCTTACTCCAGTATTGGTGGCGCGAATCATATAGCGGCCAGCTTCCTTAGCGCGAAACTGTGCGATTTGTAGGTGCTGCAACGGGCCAATCGAGTGACCAAACCAGCCGTCGTTACTAATGGTCAGTAACACATCGCTGTCACGCACCATTGAGCGCACCAAATCAGGATAGACCACTTCATAACAAATAAACGGCGCTATGCTCAGTTCACCTGCTTGCAGCGTCGGCTGATTGGCTGGACCTTTACGGAACTGGGACATGGGCATACCGAACAGATCAAAGATAGGACCAAACCACTCTTCGAGCGGTACGTATTCACCAAATGGTACCAGCTTCTGTTTCTCATACACACCAAAGCCATTGCCCGTGGCCCAAACGCTGTTGAAATAGCTGTTGCGTTGTTTATCCCATACAGGCACCCCTGTGATGACCGTAGTGCCTTGCTTTTCTAAGTCTTCAGAAAAAGGCTTTAGATAAGGCTCTACTTGGTGCAGCACATAGGTAATGGCCGTTTCTGGCCAGACTACAATATCACTGTTGATATTTTCAAAGGTCGCTTGCTGATAATAGGTCAGCGTTGGTGCGGCGGTTTCCGGAAGCCATTTCACATCTTGCGCCACATTACCTTGGATTAAAGTGACACTGTGGGTTTCTTTTTCCGTGACATAGCTCGGTGTGTTGATATTCAAGATACCAGCAACTAGCCATAACAGAGCGGCAAGCGCAAAGTAGCGAAAATCTTTCTTCATCAGCACTGTCATAGCAAATACGGCAGAGGTAAGAGCAACTAACGCACTGGTAAACCAAATGCCACCAATGGGCAACATTTCAAACAGCCAACTTTTCTCGACAATGTAGCCTGGGAGTAGCCAAGGGAAGCCGGTAAATAAAGTGCTTCTTAGCCATTCAAACACTAAGACCAAGACAACAAATAAAGGGATGCGAAAGCCTAGGCTCAAGTGCTGGCGTAGCTTGCTGTAGGCGATGCCCGCCAATCCCCAATACAAGGCGGCAACGGCAATCAGGCCTAAGGTGATCAATAGGGAGATGACAATGCCGACTTGGCCAAAGTTGGCAATACTGACATAGACCCAAGAAATGCCACTGCCAAACAGTCCTAGAGCAAAGCTAAAGCCAAAACCAAAAGACTGCTTAGTGGTGTTTGCGCCTTGCCAAGCCAGCATTAAGTAACTTGCGGCCAGAATATAAATCGGCCAGATGTAAAAGGGGGCAAAGCTCAGGGTAGATAATGCGCCTGCGATTAGTAAACCAAGGCAATGCAGAGCGGGGCGGTTTGCAAACGATTGTAGGAGGCGTAAACG
Organism: Marinomonas sp. HM11-D; assembly: GCF_057626615.1. NCBI lineage: Bacteria > Pseudomonadati > Pseudomonadota > Gammaproteobacteria > Oceanospirillales > Oceanospirillaceae > Marinomonas > Marinomonas sp. HM11-D. The sequence continues at coordinate 264,217 of NZ_JBMMKT010000005.1, forward strand.
CCACCCCGTTACATCCGTTGTTAAGGTGGCGTTGTAGGTCATATTAAAGGCTTGAGTCTTCGCTTACTTTGGAAACCTGTAGTGTTTTGACGCGACGTCCGTCGGATTTCACTACATTAAAATGGAAGTTTTCGAAGGTGATTTCTTCACCACGTGAAGGTACGTGGCCGAACTGCTGCACTATGATACCGCCGATAGTGTCGAATTCTTCTTCACTGATATTCGCATGGAAGTATTCGTTGAAATCTTCGACAGAGACTAATGCCGGCACTAGGTAAACGCCTTCTTGAGTAGTCGTTTGAATGTTTTCGTTTTCCAGACGATCGGTTTCGTCTTCGATCTCACCAACGATCTGCTCTAGGACATCTTCAATGGTCACAAGACCCGAGACACTGCCATATTCATCCAAAACAATAGCCATATGATAGCGTTTAGTACGGAACTCATTCAGCAGTACGTTCAGACGTTTACTTTCAGGGATGAAGTTTGCTGGACGCAGACGGTCGAGAATGTCTTCTAAGGTGATGTCACCTTCTTTGAATAGCAAAGGCAGCAAATCTTTCGCTAGTAGGACGCCTAAAATCTCGTCAGAGTCTTCCCCGACAACAGGGAAACGTGAGTGAGAAGAATCAATTACCTTACGGATGGACGTTTTAGGATCATCTTCTGACTTAATCACCACCATTTGCGATGGTGGAATCATAATGTCACGGGCCTGAACTTCAGAGACTTCCAATGCGCCTTCGGCGATGGTGTAGGCATCGCGGTCAATGACTTCTGATTTTACCGCTGTTTGCAGTAGTTCAATGATGTCTTGACGGTTGCGTGGCTCGTCATGAAAGGCTTGTGCTAATCGTTCAAACCAAGATTTCTGTTGATCGTTAGAACTTCCCGATCGGTCTTCGCTCATAGTGGTGAAACTCACTCGTTAACAAAATAAGGGTCAGGAATGGAAAGCGACGCCAGAATTTGCGTTTCTAACGCTTCCATTTCCTCTGCTTCATCATCCTTTATATGATCATAACCGCGTAAATGCAATATGCCGTGTACAACCATATGTGCCCAATGATGCAGTAAGGGTTTTTGTTGTTCTGCTGCTTCTTGCTCAACCACCTGACGACAAATTACCAGGTCGCCTAGCAAGGGCAGGTCAATGCCTTCTGGCACTTCAAATGGGAAAGACAACACGTTGGTTGGTTTGTCCTTACCACGGTATTCATGATTAAGCTCATGGCTTTCGGCTTCATCCACCAAACGGATGGTCATCTCAAACTCACCTTGGTCTGGTAAGGCGGCCTGTGCCCAAGCTTCGAAGTCAGCTTCACTTGGGAGGCCAGCTTCACTTTCAGTTGCGATTTGAAGATCTAAAAACAGTTCTGCCACGATTATTGACCTTGCTCGTTTTGTTGAGCTTCACGTTCAGCACGGCGTTGCGCTTCTTTTTCTTTGCGCTCAGCTTCCGCTTCTTCTTCAAACTTGTCGTAGGCTTCCACGATACGTTGCACCAATGGGTGACGCACCACGTCAGAAGAGGAGAAGTGAGTCATGCTGATGCCATTTACGTTGTCTAGTACATGCATGGCATGTGCTAAACCAGAGTTGGTGCCGCGTGGTAAGTCGACCTGGGTCTTATCACCGGTGATCACGGCGGTTGAACCAAAGCCGATACGGGTCAGGAACATCTTCATCTGTTCGCGGGTGGTGTTCTGACTTTCATCCAAAATGATGAAAGAGTTATTCAGCGTACGACCACGCATGAACGCCAAAGGAGCGATTTCGATGACGTTCTTTTCGATCAGCTTGTCGACCAATTCAAAGCCCAACATTTCGTACAAGGCATCGTATAGAGGACGTAAGTAAGGGTCGATTTTCTGTGATAGGTCACCTGGTAAGAAGCCCAGTTTTTCACCCGCTTCTACCGCAGGGCGCACTAGCATGATGCGTTCGACGCGATCGGCTTCTAGAGCTTCAACGGCACAGGCTACCGCTAGGTAGGTCTTACCCGTACCCGCAGGGCCGATACCAAAGTTGATGTCGTGCTTGCGAATCTGCTGCACGTAACTTTGTTGGTTCTTACCCTTAGGTTTGATGTAAGCCTTACGGGTCTTGATCACCACTTGGCCATTATCCGCTTTGCCTTTGGAAAGGGACTCGATGGCACTTTCTTGAAGGTACAGGTGGATCGCTTCTTTGGTGATTTCTTTTTGCGCTAGGGCTTCACGGTAAATGCTTTCAAGTAGCACCTTGGTCGCTGCAACACGCTCGTTGTCTTCGCCAGTGATTTCAAACAGTTCACCGCGGTGAGAGATGGTCACACTTAGGCGTTGTTCGATTTGCTTTAGATGTTCATCGAATTGACCGCACAGTGCCGCCAGTGCTGGAGCCTCCGCAGGCTCCAGACGAATTTGTTGAGAAATTACAGATGATGTGTCCAAAATAGACCTTATTTAGTTAATTCGAAATCTGCGTCCAACTCAGAGCCGACCAATTCGCCTAGCAATGAGTTCGGGTAAGCATCTGAAATGACGACGTCGGCAAACTTACCGATCAGCGCTGGATTGTCCGCTGGGAAGTTGACGATACGGTTATTTTCAGTACGTCCTTGTAGCTTGCCTGGATCACGCGGAGAGTAACCGCTGACCAAAATACGCTCGATGTTACCCACCATGCTCAAACTGATGTCGTAAGCTTGCTGGATGATGCGACGCTGAAGAATCGCTAGACGTTCTTTTTTCACTTCTTCTGGTGTCGTGTCTTCTAGCTGCGCAGCTGGTGTGCCCGGACGCTGGCTGTATACGAAACTGAAAGAGTGATCGAAGCCGATTTCTTGGATCAGGTTCATGGTATCGATAAAGTCCTCATCAGTTTCCCCTGGGAAGCCAATGATAAAGTCTGAAGACAAGCTGATACCTGGACGCGCTTCTTTAATGCGGTTGATCTTGTCGATGTAGAACTGACGGTCGTGACCACGCTTCATGTTGGACAACACAGCATCGGCACCACTTTGAACCGGTAGGTGCAAGTGACTTACCAGTTTCGGCTCCGTGCGGAACGCTTCAATCAGGCTGTCCGTAAATTCTACAGGGTGCGAGGTAGTGAAACGAATACGCTCAACCCCAGGAATACGAGCTACTGCATGGATCACATCTGCTAGATCCATTTCATCGCCGTCTTCGTTCTCACCACGGTAAGCGTTTACGTTTTGGCCAAGTAGGTGAATTTCACGCACGCCTTGCTCTGCCAGTTGCACCACTTCTTTCATGATGTCTTCAAAGTGACGGCTCACTTCTTCACCACGAGTGTAAGGCACCACACAGAAAGTACAGTACTTGCTGCAACCTTCCATCACCGAAACGAAGGCTTCGGCACCGTCTACTTTTGGTGCAGGCAGGTGATCGAATTTCTCAATTTCTGGGAAGGTAACATCGGTAATTGGAATCGATTTGGCTGCGGCATCCACCATTTCTGGAAGTTTGTGCAGGGTTTGCGGGCCAAAGATCATGTCGACGTGCTTAGCACGTTTACGAATGTTATCGCCTTCTTGAGAGGCAACACAGCCGCCCACACCGATCTTAAGATCTGGGTTTTTCTCTTTAAGCTTTTTCCAACGGCCAAGCTGATGGTAAACCTTGTCTTGCGCTTTTTCACGAATAGAACAAGTATTAAGCAGAAGAACGTCCGCTTCTTCTGGGTTATCCGTCAGTTCCATTTCGTGGGATTCGCCAAGTAGGTCAGCCATACGAGATGAGTCGTATTCGTTCATCTGACAGCCGTGCGTTTGGATAAAGAGTTTTTTCGCCATTGTAAAAAGTAAACCTAATAAATTTGTGCGTCGTGTGACTTTGGCGCACATTATATTGAGGTTTTGACTCGATTCCCATAGGGTGTCGAAATGCAGCCATAGGATTTTCTAAATCTATGGCAGATCGCAAGCGCTAAAAAGTAGCGTTTTATTGATGCTTGAGTGTATTCACAGAGACAAAAGTAACCTATGAAGTACCTAAAATCCTCTCTATTAGTTGGCTTGGTGGCCTTAACACCGAATTTGTATGCGGACACAGACTTGCCCAATTTTGAGGTGGCATTAGGTGGTGGTATCGCAAAAGATGAACCGGCCTTCAATATAGACCTGACGATTAATATTCCGATATCGGAACGGTTCTCAGCTCAGATCAACTTAGACAGTGATTATGTCTTTGATGACCCAATTTATGAGGACTACTCCACCTCTGAATTCAACGCCATTGGTTTCTATCGTCAACAGAGTTGGCGTGTTGGTGGTGGTTTTGGCGTGTTGGAAAAAGAATCACGCGATGATTCCTTCGCCTCTGATCGTGTCGGCATAGGTCATTTGTTGGCTGCCTATTACTGGGATGATGTGACCTTGAATTGGAACTATGCCAACTACAACGAAGACTTTGATCGCGCCGTGTCGATGGAATTAGGGGCGGTTTGGTACCCTGATGACAATCGCAGCTTGGCGCTGTACGCCGAAGATCAAGAGCGTGGTACGGGCTGGCGTGTGGAGGCATTTATGCAACCGCAAACACTTGAGCAGCGGGTGGCATACGGCGCCATCTTCCGTGATGGCAAGGGCGCTGGTTTTCCTTATTTAGGTGCGGAGTTACGTTATTACTTTGACCGTAGCTTCACTATCAAAGAGCGTGACCGCTTCTTTCACTAGCGCCTAATCGCGGTTATTCAAACTGCATTTTTCCTTGAATGGCATGCCAGTAGAGCTCATCTACTGGCATGACGCTCAAACGACTGCCTTTTTGTACCAGAGCAAAACCTTCCAACTCTGGCATGGCTTTTAAAACCGTCAAGGTAATAGGGCGCTTCAGCTTTCCAGCAAAGGTCAGCTCCACTTGGTCCCAGCGTGGTTTGTCCGCCGTCGATTTTTCATCAAAATACTGACTCTCAGGGTTCCAGCAGCTTGGATCTGGGTGTGCCGTTTTTGAGACGGTTGCTGTACCGACAATGCCAGGCACTTTGCAGCTGGAGTGATAAAACAACACCGTATCCCCAAGCGCCATTTGGCGCATAAAGTTTCGTGCTTGGAAGTTACGCACGCCATCCCAATTTTCCTGTTTTCGATGTTTCAAATCGTTAATTGAAAATTCATCTGGCTCAGATTTCATTAACCAAACAGCCATGTTTCCTCATTATTTCAGTGGTGGACGTTGCAGAAAGATACATAGATTTTATTCATTAAGCCAAGGTTAGCCTCTACAATTCAGAGTATTAATGAATAACCCTTGTATGAGTGTGGTTGGAAGAGATATGGGGCAGTTTGCTTGTAAAGAGTTTTCCGGATTGGATAAAGAACTCAAAGATGACTTGTTGGAGTGCTACCTAGAAGCGCAGCAAGAAATCGAAGCGATCGTCAATAACATCGAATCGTCGGGTTTTTCCCATGAGAAACTCGATAACCTGTTCCGTTCCTTGCACAGTATGAAAGGCAACTGTTCGGTCTGCTTCCTGGATCCCTTGGTGGATGCCTTGCATCGATTAGAAGAAATTGTCGACGGTATGCGCGGCGGCTACATCGCCTATGATTCGGTATTGGGGGAATTAATTAACCTAGTGCTGGATAAAATCCTGCACCTCTTACGACAGCTGCATCAATTTCATGGTGCTGATACGGCGTTACTGAATTTCTTACAGGCTTATCTTGATCAAATCTATGGGGAAGAAGATCCCGCGTTGCGCATTCAGCACGCAGAAAGTTTCTTAGCCAAAATGAACGACAAAGACGCGGCAGAGGAAGAGAAAGCCAAGCAAGAGCCAGAGAGCTTGGTCGTCAAGGTAGAGTTTGATGAACGTCAGCAACAGGACATCGAACACTTTCGTCAGCTTAGTTATCGTTTAAATAAACTACTCGGTTATTCCCCAGAGCGCGGCGAGCGCATCCTAAAGCTGAGTCAGCTGATTAACCAAGAATGCTCTGATCCTGTCGACAAGGCACAGCTTGCGGCAGCGGCGTACATGCACAATATGGGCATGGCCATGATTCTAAAATGTGGTGATGACGAAGAGGCAAAACAGCGTGCTGAACATAACCATCCTATGGTGGGTGCACAGTTACTGAGTAAGCACGATGGCTGGGATCAAGCCTCAGAAATGGTGATTACCTATAAAGAGCGTTTTGATGGCTCGGGTTACCCTGAAGGTCTAGTTGGTGGCATGATTCCGCAAGGCGCTTTTGTGTTGTCCATGGCGGTGCGTTTTATTGACGTGGTCTGGGGCAAATCCGGTGATGAGTATAAGAAAAGCGCCATGCGCGCCATTCAAAAGGTCAATTCTGAAAGTGGTAAAGGTTTACCGCCGCACTTAGTGGATGCCTTTAACCGTGCGGTGCGAAAACTACTGGTCGCCAAACGTCGTTAGCGCTAAGGTAAGGCAACGTTTTACCAAGCAAGATCGGTTATTTTGAAGTTACCTCTGGTTTTTCACCCCCATTACAGCATTCCTTTTCCTGAACGCCATCGCTTTCCGATGGCAAAATTTCGTCTGCTCGCGGAACATTTGCGTGAGCTCGGATTATTGCAAGACAGCAATTGCTATGAGCCGGCTCCCTTATCGCTCAAGACTTTAATGCAAGCCCATGACCCTGAATATGTGCATCGCTTTATTCGTGGGCAACTGACTTCACAAGAAGAAAAAGACATCGGTTTGCCTTGGAGCGAATGGCTGGTCGAGCGAACCTTGCGTGCGGTGTCTGGCACCTTGTTAACCGCGGATCTCGCTTTAGAGTATGGTTTAGCTTGTCATCTAGCCGGCGGAACGCATCATGCCTTTCCCGATCGAGGCGCAGGCTTCTGTATTTTTAATGATTTGGCTGTGACTGCTAAATCGTTAGTGCACTCTGGAAAAGCGAAGAAGGTGCTGATCATTGACTGCGATGTACATCAAGGAGATGGCACCATTGCCTTCTTTGATCAGGATCCCAGTGTCATCCCTGTTTCGTTTCATTGTGACGATAATTACCCCATGACGAAGCAGTCTGGGGGCATTAATATTCCCGTGCCCAATGGCACCAATGACACTGAATATTTGGACCTGTTGCAGTCCCATATTCCGACATTGCTCGCGCGGCATCAGCCCGACTTTGTTCTCTATGATGCGGGTGCTGACGTGCATCGAGACGATCGATTAGGACATGTGCAATTAAGCGATCAGGGCATCTTGGATCGAGATCATTATGTGATTGATCAAGTGATGGCGGTAGATGTGCCGATTGCCTGTGTGATTGGTGGTGGCTACGACCATGATCATCGCAAAGTGGCCATGCGCCACAGTTTGCTACATCAGGCTGCCAGTGAGGTTTGGCAAGCGCGTAAGGCTAGGTAGCAATTTGTATCTAGAATGCAAAGATCGTAGACATGCCCTCAGACAAGACTACTATTGGCCTATTGATGAAACGTAATTGAGGTATTGATCCATGCAAATTCCTAGCGGCAGTAGCGCCTACTATGGTCAACTTGGTTTACAGCGTAGCCAAGATACTCTGCAACAGGCCAGTGCCAAAGTCATTGGTGCCGCGGATGATATGCTTGGCACCTTGATTGATATAAAAGTCTAGTTTGTACTCTAAAAGAAGACCGCTAGCCAAATGGTGGTTTCTAGCGTCGACGTTTTGATGACTCGGTGTTTTTCGTGGGCTTTGATCAACAGATGATCGCCGGCTTCTAGCTTTACAATGCGTGCATCTTCAAATGCAATCACGCCAAAGCCTTGTACTACGGTTACCCACTCATTGTCCGTTTGATCGTACCATTCACTGCTTAATGCGCAGTTGGCGGGTGAGACGATTCTTTCAATACGAATATTTTCTGCTTTAACTAAGTCTGCAAAGTGCTCTTTGTCTGAATGGAGCGCTAAATGGTTAAAAATGTTCTCGACCTGCACCGCAAATCCTTTTGTTATTATGTTGTTGGAACGAAAAACTATCGCAATATTAGACAGTTAACATGACAAATTGATCACATTACGAAATATTATGCAAATCTAATGTTTTGCATGGGCGGTTAATATTTCATTTGAGGGAGCGAATCATTTTTGGCGTCTCAGCAGCGTAGTGTCGATTGCGATAAATTGGCTGGCGGCTTGAATCAGTGAGTTGGCGCTTAAGGTGGGGACACCATAGACCTCAACGGACTTGCCAAGTTTTTCTCGTACCTTTTGCACCAACAAATCAAAGTCACCGTCTCCTGATGCCAGCACCACCACATCAACATCGGGTGCGTATTCCATGACATCCAACGTGATGCCCACATCCCAGTCTCCTTTAGCTGAACCGTCGGCGCGCTGAATATAAGGCTTAGTTTTCACATCAAAACCGATATTCTGCAAGATGCTCTGAAACGCCTTTTGTTTCGCGTCACCACGATCAATGGCATAGGCAAAGGCCTGTACCACCTGTCTTTGATCGGTCGCTTGATGCCAAAAGGCGTAGTAGTCAAAATGGCTTTGGTAGGCTTGTCGTGTGGTGTAGTAAATGTTTTGTACATCGACAAACAGGGCAACTTTTTTCATGTAACGCTCATTGATCAGTAGAAATTCTCATCAGCATAAACCCATTCGTGGCTGTCGTCAGGTATAACATTGATTTATAGGTTTTTTCGCTGAGTAAAGGAAATTGATTTAGCGCAACAGCTTGATTGTTTGAATTTTAGCCATTAACACAATTAAAAATTGCCTGCTAAGCTTACTTGACTGCCAGCGGGAGGGATGTGTGATGAAAACCTCAAAGTCTTTAACCCCTAATCAAGGTGAGATAGATATGCAAAAGAAGCCCTTTGTGATGTCTGATCAAATGTTGTTAGAGGAAGCGCTGACGCTATTAGACGATTACCAAAACCGGCTAGAAGAACTGGATGGTGCGCTAGAGCGAAGTATTCAGCAAATAGGCCAGAGCAAGCAGCAAGCTTCAGAGCGAGCCAAATTAGAAGATTGGTTTGCCCAAGCCATGCAATGAGCCGTCCCAAACTTTAAGCCCTGCTCGATTGAGTGGGGCTTTTTTATGTCCGGTGTTTTTTTCACAAGGATCTCGCTTGTTAAGGTTGTAATCCTAAGCAACAGCCGCAAAAATGAAGGCTTTGTCGAATCATTTATAAGGAAGCCAATATGAAGTCTCTGGCAATCAAAGCCGCTGGTGCGCTTTTACTCATGTCTCTGGCCGGGTGTCAAACTGCCTACTACGGTGCCATGGAGAAGATCGGGATTGATAAACGCGATATCTTGGTGGATCGAGTAGAGAATGTGCGTGATAGTCAACAAGACAGCCAAGAAGAGTTTCAAAGTGCTTACCAGCGTTTGGTGATGCTAACCGATTTTGATGGCGGTGATTTAGAGGATGTATACGATGATCTTGCCAGTGATTATGAAAGTAGCAAGAGTGCTGCCGATCGTGTCACACAGCGCATTGATGATGTTGAAGAAGTAGCCGAAGACCTGTTTGATGAATGGGAAGCTGAACTAGATCAGTACACCAATGCCAAATTACGTCGTGCCAGCGAAACTAAATTGAATGAAACCAAACGTCAGTTCAACCAGATGCTACGTAGTATGCATCAGGCGGAATCGAAAATGGCGCCTGTGTTAGCAACCTTGAATGACAATGTGTTGTACTTGAAACATAATTTGAATGCCGCAGCGGTGAGTGCCATTAAGGGTGAGTTTGCCAACCTTAAAACAGACATCTCTGGTCTGATCAGCGATATGAGTAAAGCCATTGATGAATCGAATCAGTTTATTGCCACGCTAAAGCAGTAAGCTGCACAGATATTTGATCAAGCCGTGCCCTTGGGTGCGGCTTTTTTGTGTGCAATGCTTCCCAGGGTGCTCAAGCGAATAGCACTCGATTTCGCCCTTGCTGTTTTGCCCTGTATAAGGCTGAGTCGGCCTTTTTAATCATGTCTTCTAGTGTGCTTTGAGTGCCATTAGTTGCACAGCCGATTGAAGTGGTAATAGGGCTGTGTAGATCGGTCCAGCCTTTAACATCAAGCTTTTCAACGTTCTGTCGGATACGCTCAGCCACGACTTCTGCTTCTTGGCGTGAGTTACCAGATAGAATAATCGAGAATTCTTCACCGCCCATCCGACAGACGAGGTCTAACTCTCGAACCGAATCTTTAAGGCACTGCCCTAAAGCCACCAAAACCTCATCGCCCATATCATGCCCAGCGGTATCATTAATGTTCTTAAAGTGATCGATATCCAGAATCAGCAGCCAAAAAGTCTCCGCTTGACCTTGCGCTCGTGCTAACTCAGCCTCGGCAAAGTCATTAAACATGCGGCGGTTGGGAAGATTGGTGAGTGGGTCGTTAAGGGCGGCTTGCACTAACATGCGCTCACTAGCGCGGCGCTTGCTATCAATACGTTCCTGATAAATAGCGGATACACTGACCATGATAATAATAAACCAACAGATGGCGACGACGAATATGCCAAACTCATTCGCTTTATTCGCGGCAAAAGATTCCGCCACCATAAAGCCAAACACGGTGGGCACTAAGTACCCGACAATGGTCTGCTTGCGGGCAATTTTACCGCCTAAATAAGGACTTAAAATGGCTCTTAACCCACCATAGTGTGAGGTTAAGCAAAGCACCGCAATCGCCAATGCTCCTCCAGCAATGGTGGTGAGCATCGACATTTGTCCATAAAAGCTCGTGAGGTTGTAGGCGTAGCCGGTCAGGGAAATGGTTGGAATGGCAACGGCAATCGAAGCGACAACTTGCGATAAGGCTAAGACATTGCGGCTATACAACAGCAGACTCAGGGCAATAAAGAAAAACATAATCGCCGTATTGAGCCCCATACTGTTGTTTTGACCCTGTTCGATATCGAGCAAAACTTGATCGTGAAAAGGTGAAACTAGCTCGGTTAGATTTGTGTGCAGGCCTAGGTCAGCAAAACGCGTAGCTGTGATTAGAAGAACAATACAAGCCAAGCCTAACTGCAACAGCTTGGCATTAGTGTTCTTTAAACAAAAGCTGAGGCCAATGAGCAAAATACATAACGCTGTAAGAGGGTGGGTGGCAGGACCGTCGGTAAAGGGGCGATACAGCACTTCTATGCGAGAACCGTAGCCAATTAGCGCGACTAAGCCAAATAGGACACCTGCGATACCCAGAGGAGGAACGATGGCACGAGCTAACTGAATAAGTTCCCAAGGTTTTTCGATCGGTGTGTTTTTAAGCATAGCGTCCTAGTTGCCTTGTTGTCACAAATGGCCTTCTAGTATAAAGCAATTTGGTAACATAACATTACAAACGGTTTTGTAATTGTTTATTAAATAAGCTTTTGTCAGATTTTGTTGCTTATAACGCTAAATTTATTGTTCAAGGTAACGATATACTCATTAAGACTAATTGGTGTGAGTAGTAAATCTATGAGCTCGATCGATCCAACCCGTTGCCCTTTGTGCGGCAAAGACAACCATTGCGCCGTGACCCTAGGTCAAGATCCTTCCACCTGCTGGTGTCATCAGCCGGATATTGTGATTGATAAAACCTTGCTGGCGAAAATTCCCCAAGCCGCTCGTGGCAAAGCCTGCATTTGCCAACAGTGCGTAGCGTTAGAAGCGCAGGCGCAACAAGGAGAGCGAGTGCACGCAAAAGCACCTTCGAGCGATGGTCATTTGAACAGTTTTTTTGAAGTGGCTAAGAAGTTGTAGTCGTTAAGTTCACACTAGATAATCGAGGCTATCTAGTGTGAATCCTATCTCGCTGAGGGGCTAAAACGGGCAGGGCGCGACGAACTTGACCCAGGCATTGGTAAAAGGATGATAGAACTCTACCCGATAAGCATGCAGTAGCAGGCGCTCTTCCTCTGCGGTTGGCTCAAAGTCGTAAAACTCATCTCCTAAAATCGGATGTCCCAAACTCTGCATATGCACCCGTAGCTGGTGCGAACGACCGGTAATGGGTTTTAAACTGACTCGCGTGTGACCATTTTCAACACCTAAAGGCCTCCATTGCGTGATGGCATCTTTGCCCCATTCCGTGCAGATCATTTGTCGTGGGCGTCGTTCCCAATCACAGCGCAGTGGTTTGCGTACCTCGCCCCATTGACCTTTGATTTCTCCGCGGATAATGGCGCGATATTCCTTCTGCACATGACGCTCGCGGAATTGCGCGTACATACGCTTTTGGCATTCTAGGTCTTTGGCAATCAAAATCAGGCCGGAAGTAGCGTAATCCAATCGATGGATGGCATGGGCTTCGCCATACAGCTGCTCCGCCCGAGCCACGATTGAATCATACTTATCAGCCCCGCGACCGGGGACTGATAGGCACTTGGCTGGTTTGTCGACGACTACCAGCCATTGGTCTTCATAGAGAATGTTTAACACGTACGCAAATTACTCTGGCTTCGTGGTCAAGATGATACGGATCGCATCCAAGCGAATTTGGTGTTCATCAATACGTACCAGACCTTCCGCTAGGTAGCTTTCGTATTCGGCGATGTGTTCATCTCGAATCGCAGGGTTCTGCTGTTGTAATTCACGTAGACGATCAATCTCTGCCTGCCATTTACGCTGGTAAGCTTCTTTTGCTGCATGCACCGTCGGGCGCGCTTGGTCTTGAGCCTTTAGCTGGTGGCCTTGCAATATATCCAGTAGCTGAGAACGCAGGGCTGCGACCCATTGCTCCGCGACGCGGTTTGGTACACCTTTTAGCTTTTCCGCCCATTTGTCGGCAGTAAATTGACCGTGTAAGAATTTACCGTTGGCATCTGAAAGTTGCCAAATAGGTGTCAGCGGCAAGGTTTGCGCCAGCTTCAAGCGTGGGTGACCGGTTGCCTCAATCACAAACATACTTTCTACCAATACGGTGCCTTCTGGCAGTGCTGCAATCGGCAGGATCGCAGACGTGAGCTTACCGGAATCGAAGCCTTGTACTTCATCCATCAACATGGTGATCAACGGGTGTTCCCACGTGGCAAAGGCTACGTCTTCACGCTGGCTCGCTTGACGACGATCCAGCATCAGCATTTTGCCTTCTTCTTCAATGCCTGGTAGTGCTTCTAGCATCATGTCCGTCGACGGACGAATAAACCACGCGCCTTGCTCCGCTACATCATTGACACAATCCGCGTAAATATTGAATGCATGGGTCACTTGCTCGATGTAATTATGCAGACCGTGAGTCGCTTGTTCATTGATTTGATCGATCAAGGCTTTGGCCACTGTTGGACGACAAGAAGACATTTCCAATAGACGGTTACGGCCTTCTTCCATCTGTTTTAACAGCGCTTCATGGTAAATGTAGGCTTCTTCTAGCAGGGCTTTGTCGTCATCGTTGCCAAACAAGAAGGCTTGCAGCTGTTCTCTGAAAGCTGAGTTTACCTTGTCGCCTGAGCCTGTGGTGCGGTTAAACGCATTCAGGGCATTGTGGTACCACTGGTACAAACGTTCTTGTACGCTGCCTTCGATGTAAGGCACATGAATTTGTACTGTGCTGGTTTGGCCTAGACGGTCCAAACGACCAATACGTTGCTCTAGCAGATCTGGGTGTTCAGGTAGATCGTACATGACCAAGTTATGGCTGAACTGGAAGTTACGACCTTCACTGCCGATCTCAGAACAGACCAACACCTGCGCCCCTTCTGGGTCGGCAAAGTAAGCCGCTGCTCGGTCACGGTGAATCAGTGGCATTTGCTCATGGAAATCCGCACTTTGGAAACCAGCGAAGGTTAGCTGATCGTTTAGCCAGCGTGCCGTGTCAGCGGTATGACAGATCACCAGCACCTTAGTTTTGGCTTTTTGATCGCCTAAGAATTCTTTTAGCCAATGCCAGCGAGGGTCCGCTTCCCAGAAACCATGGTCAACTTCATACTCTGGCAAGATATGACGCTCAGCGCTGGCAAAGGCTTCATTGTTCATCAATGGGTAAGCGTTTAACTGACGCTCAGGGAAACCACCGATTGCTGCACGTGTGTTACGGAACATTTCACGGCCAGTACCATGGCGGTCAATCAGCCAGTTTACGGCGTCTTGGGCGGCACTTAGAAGCTTGTCTTGCTGGCCCGAAATCAGGTCAGAGAACCAATCTTTTGACTGCACATCATGGAAGTAGTCGGCAAAGATTTCACTCCAATCCGGTTGCGCAATGTCTGCGTTCACTTCGGTGAAGGGGAGGATCTTTTCCGCCAATTCCGCAGCACGTTTAAACTCAGTTTGCTGCGCTTGGTAGACTTCAAAGCTATGGTAATGCTCACGATCCAACAGTTGCAGGCGCGAGAAATGTTCACGTTCACCGGTTTGTTCTGGGGTGGCGCTCAATAGCAGTAGCGACTCGGAAGTGTGCGCCAATTGTTCCACTAATTGATAAGCAATGCTTGGAGTATCAGGATCCCAAGCCAAGTGATGGGCTTCATCGACGATGACCATGTCCCATTCCGCCGATAGCATGTGTTTCGCTACCTTGCCATTGTTGGAAACAAAGTCGATTGGCGCGATCACAAATGGTTGGCCTTCAAATGGATTGTCGTCGCCATCCATGTAGTCTTCGTACACGCTTTCATTAATCAGCGTAAACGGCTGGTTGAAACGGCGTAGCATTTCCACCAACCATTGGTGCTGAAGGTTAGTTGGCGTCAAAATCAAAGCACGCTCAGACAAGCCATTGAGCACACGATGGTGCAGGATCAGGCCGGCTTCCAGCGTTTTACCCATACCCACTTCGTCACACAATAAGGCACGCGCCGCAGGACGGTTGGCAATGTCATGAGCTAAGTAAATTTGGTGTGGTAGCAGTTCTGCTTTCAAACCCATTAAACCGCGCACTGGGCTGGCGGAATGAGCTGCTTGGTGCTCAAGGGTTTTACGACGCAGGTCAAACCACATACGGCGGGCTGGGGACAACGCCAAGATAGAATCCAATTCGTTTTTGTCATTGCGCGGGAATTGGATTTCGGATTCGTCGACCCATTCGTCGCCAATTTTGTATTCCATCAAGGAATCAAATTCGCGCACTTCCTCAACGGTGTGTGCTTCCCCATCAAAAATTAATTGATCACCAGGGGTTAGGGTGCGACGCACTAAACTGGTTTGTGAAACGGCGTAGTTACGCTCGCTTTCAGCATCGGAAAAATATAAGACAAAAGATTTAGGTTGTAATTCAATAATGATGCCGATCCCCAAGTCAGGTTCGTTTCGGCTGCTCCAACGTTGTCCAATTTGGTACATAACTACTCTTTGTCGTCTTCAATAATCTTAATGTTGCCCTGACATAAATCGATCAGAGCCTGTCTTTGTTCTGGCCAAGTACGCTCGATTACCGCGAGCGTTATTTCGATGTCTTCGGAAAATTGTTTGTCATCCACATCGATGTCACTGTTCTCTAACCAATAGTCCACCTTACCTAACAAAGGATAGGCGATCTTGATGAAAACGGTTTGACGTGGGTAAATTTCTTGCCATTCAAGTTTGTCTAGCGCTTCCACCACCGCCTGGCTGTAGGCTCGCACCAGACCGCCAGCGCCCAGCTTAATTCCCCCAAAATAACGGGTCACCACCACAGTGATTTCGCCAAAGTTAGAATGCTGTAATACGTTCAGCATCGGCTTTCCGGCGGTCCCCTTAGGCTCACCATCGTCACTTTGGTCCCACAAGTGCACATTATTCGGCGCGCCTGCGACAAACGCCCAACAGTTATGGTTGGCGTCTGGATAGCGCAGATTCATTGCTTCAATAAACGCTTTGGCTTCCTCGCGGCCACGGGTGCGGCGCACGGTAGTGATGAACTGGCTATTTTTAATTTCCAGATCAAAGCGCTGTTCGTGTGTTGGGCTCTGGTAGTAATCCATGTAAACTTCGCTTAGCGATTGTTTTTAAACGTAAAGTGGCGGGTTGAATAAAATGACAGACTGGTTGCAACAATCTGTGTGGATTGCTTTGGGATGTGTTGTAGGTGTTGCCATCACGACCGCCATCGCGGCAAGTATTGTACAGAGAATCCAGCGTAAGTGGCAGGCTGAGCATGAAAATTCTGTGCAGGAATTGCTTCAAACGCGACAGCTTTTGGAACGTTCACAGCAAGAAGTACATCAGTTAGAAAAAGAGGCCCTGACTCTGGAGCAGCAGTTCGCTGCAGCGCAGGAAATCTGGCAACAAAAAGAGCAATTCTTAGAGCAGCAAAAGCGTCAGAATGAGGTGCAGTTTAAGCAACTCGCGCAAGACATCATGCAGCAACAGGGGGCTCGCTTGGCTAATGAAAACGAACGTCAGTTGCATGCTTTACTGACGCCGCTGGGTCAAAAAATCCATGAATTCCAGCAGCGTGTGGAGCAAAGCTACGATCAAGAAGCTCGCGAGCGCTTCTCGCTCGTCAAAGAAATTAAAAATCTACAAATGCTTAACCAACGCATCAGCGACGATGCCATGAGTTTGACTGAAGCGCTAAAAGGTCAAAATAAAATTCAAGGTGGTTGGGGTGAGGTGATTCTCGAGCGTATTTTGGAGCGTTCAGGACTTGAGAAAGGCCGTGAATACGAAGTGCAGGTGTCGCTCAATACCGAAGAAGGTAAGCGTTATCAGCCCGATGTGATCGTGCACTTGCCTGAGAGCAAGCAAATCATCATTGACTCAAAAATGGTGTTGGTCAGCTATTTGGCTTATGTGGAAGCGGAAGACGAACAGCAGAAACAACAAGCCTTGCGTCAGCATCTGGAGGCCATTCGCCGCCATATGAAAGAGCTGAGTGCGAAGAACTACCATGATTTGAAAGGCATCACGTCGCTGGATTTCGTGATTATGTTTATCCCGATTGAAGCGGCTTACGGCCTAGCCTTGCAAGCGGAAAATGGTCTGTTCTCGGAGGCCTTTGAACACAACATTATTATTACTGGACCGTCGAACTTATTGGCCACCTTGCGCACCGTGCAAAACATTTGGCGTAATGAAAAACAAAGTCAAAACGCCTTGGAAATCGCCCGCCAAGCAGGGGCCATGTACGACAAGTTCGCGGGTTTTGTGCAGGATATGGATGAGATCGGCACGCGTATTGATGCGTTATCGCGTACTCACGAGCAGGCGATGAAGAAGCTTACCGTAGGGCGCGGGAATTTACTGAGTCGTGCTGAGCGCTTGCGTCTTATGGGAGCGAAAACCAACAAACAATTGGCGCTCCCAGAAGACGATCAAGACTTTAGTGATGAGGCTGAGGACTAGTCCTGCAGCCACAGTACCTTATGGTCTTTGCCGTAAGGAATGTTTTGTAGGTCAAACAAAATGCTTTGCGTCACCTTGCTTAAGTCCGTGCTTGGCGCTTTTGAGGCTTTGGCAATGATATGGATGTTTAGCGTCTTATTCAGATAATGTAGCTGGGTTAGCTCAAGGTCTAAGTAGTCGCGGTGTGTGCGCAGCATAAAGCCTAAATCTGCCAAGATTTGATCGCGAGCTGGCAGTTGTAACGCGGGTGGTCGGCCGGTGTGCTCATGATCCAAGGTATCTTCCGCTTGGATATGATCATCGGTATCCACGTGCACCATCACATCTTGCACTTGCGGATGGGCTTTTTTGATGGTGTACACCACCAAATCACTTAGATAGTGGCCTTCGCTAACGGTAGCGTGGGCTGGCACGTGAATGTGCATATCAAGGAAAATCTTACCGGCCATGGAGCGTGCACGAATATCGTGCGGCGCCATAATGTTTTTCAAGCCAGCAGCCGTTTCGCGGATTTGTTCAATGGTTTTTGGATCGGGAGCCGTGTCGACCAGCTCTTTTAAGTTATCCCAGATCATTTCCACGGCAATTTTACCGATGAAAAAGCCTACGACCACAGACGCCACACGGTCCGCCCAAGCGTAACCGAAATACACGCCAATTAAGCCTGCCAATACCGCCACCGATGACAGGGCATCACTACGACTGTGCCAAGCGTTAGCAACCAATAGTTTGCTACCGATCTCTTCCCCCGCACGTTTGGTGTAGTGGAAAATGATTTCCTTGATGACAATCGTCAGAATAACCGCGGTCACACCGTACCAAGTGGTGGTCGGTGAACTTTCGTTGTTGAAAGATTCAAACACAATGCCAGTGGCGACCACCACCAACACGATACCGAGAATAACCGTGGTTAGGGTTTCAAAACGTAGATGCCCGTAAGGATGGTTTTTATCAGGCGCTTGACGAGCGTTATTGGACGCCACCACCACGAATACATCGGTCACCAGATCCGATAATGAGTGGATGCCATCGGCCACCAAAGCTTGTGACTGAGAAAGCCAGCCAGCAATGATCTTGGCAATGCCGAGCAAGGTGTCCCAGATCGCTCCGACGACGGTAACTCGTTGAGCTATTTCCTTTTCTTGTTGCATTCTTGACATGAAGATGAGTCCTACGCGGGGTTAACCTTGTCTAGTTTGTTAGCTCAAATAAAGCCTTGTTAGGGGAGAAAGAAGGTGGGTGCTTACCAATGCTAGCATTGCCATCGTTCTCCCCATGGTTATCCACCCAAACTGTGGAAAACTGTTATTCGTCGACGATCTCAAACCACAATTTGTATGACTCAAAAAACTCACGAATGGTTAACGACATAAGTGAGAAGTTGGCGTCCATGTCGGACAAGGCGCCACCTTGTGAATCATTAAACGCCGACTCTTTGAGGGTGTCGTCGAATTTTACCTTTTTCAAGGTTAAGTCACTGTTAAGCACGAAGGACATTTTGTCGGTCCAGCGCAGGGCAAGGTTTTTCACACTCATGCCTTGTTCAAGGTGACGCGTCACGTCTTCAGACAGTGGCTCAAGGGACTTAAAGCGGATTTTGGCTTTGTCCTCTGACGAGTCTTCGATCTCACATTCATCGCCGGTTTCAAGGCTTGCAGGCACTTCATTTTTCATCAGCCAGTCAGTCATGATCATGGCTGGGGAGACTTGCGCTTGCAGCGGCACCATGGGGAAGCTACCTAATGTGGTTTGCAGCAATTTAAACAATTGTTCAGTCATGCCCGCATTGGTGCTGTTGAGAACCAATAATTTTGCTTTTAAATCAATGTAGGCCCAGATGTCGGTGCGTTTGGCAAAGGCTCTAGGACGCAGGCTGAATACCAACTCGTCTTTGATGTCGGCTTTCTCTTTGCGACCGACTTTACGACCTTCGACGACTTCGATCTCAGCCACCTTGGCTTCGAGTTCTTCACGCACCACAGCGCTAGGGAGGACTTTCTCTTCTTTACCCGCTCGAATCAGTAGGCACAGGTCACTGGCCACTGACCATTGTTCGCTGTTACGAATTAATGGCATCCAGCCAAAGGTAAACTCTTCTTGAGAGCCACATTCACGCAGTGGGTACTCTGGAAGCTTGGCAATCAAATCGTTACTACTGAAGTTTTCTGTGTCTTTGAGTTGGAATATTTGTAAGTTCTTAAACCACATGTATCAGTCCTTCATCGCATCTTTAAAATGTTTGCGGCACACGGAAATGTATCGATCATTACCGCCGATTTCGATTTGCGTGCCTTCCTTGATTGCATGACCTTCACTGTCGACTCGAATAACCATGGTGGCTTTGCTACCACAGTGACAGATCGTTTTTAGTTCGATCAGTTTATCAGACCAAGCCAATAGGGCTTGGCTGCCGGGGAACAATTCCCCTTGAAAATCGGTACGAATGCCAAAGGCTAATACGGGAATGTGTAAGCGGTCTACCACCTCGGACAGTTGATAGACTTGCTCTTTGGTTAAAAATTGCGCTTCATCCACCAAGATGCAGCCAAGAGGGGCTTGTTGGTGGCTGTGCTCGATCAGCTGGTACAGCTCGGTGTGGGCATGGAAAAGCTCTGCTGCTGCAGCAATGCCAATGCGGGAGGTAATGTTACCTTGGTTGTAGCGATCGTCCAGTGCAGCGGTCAGAAGCAAGGTGTTCATACCACGTTCCTGATAGTTGTAGGCTGACTGAAGTAGGGTCGTGGATTTGCCCGCGTTCATTGCCGAATAATAGTAGTAGAGCTTTGCCATCAGGGGGTTAGCCTTCTTTGTTGGGCACTTTGGCTTTATTGAATGCCAAGGCCACTTGCATGGTTAACCAATCTGCGCGCTTAATACCTGACATTTCACACAGCACATCGAGCTTTTTTACGGTATCCTCGTCGACAACTAATTCGACTCGCTTCATCCCTAGCGATTTTTCTTTTACACGCTGCGCGCGTTTGTTGGCCTTAAGTTGGTCTTTACGTGGCAGTGGGTGAGTACGGGGGCGGCCGCGAACCGTGCCAAATAGGTCAATGGTATTGCGGTCAGAAGAAGCTTTAGCCATAACTTAAATCGAATATCTAATCTGTAGGTGGTAAATGGAAATAGAAGAATTTGAATCCATTATGATGACGGTGCTAATTACAGGCTTTTGCCTATTTATGTTGTTCATCATGTGGGACTTAGCTCGTAAATCGAATGCCGGAAAACTGGGCACCTTTATTATTATCGGCGGTTTGGGCCTTGGAATGCTAGCTTTTGTGCTAAAAGGTGTGGTGATTGAGCTAATTCTTGGCGGATCTGTTTAGACTATCACCAGATAGTCTAAACAGATGTCCGATTTTTAGTGGTTTTGCTGATAAAGACCGATGAAGTCTAGGATGACTTCTGCGGCTTCGTGGGCATAAACATCTTCTTCAGGGGCTTCAATATCGTCGACGTTATCGATCGTCGGCAGATCTAGCGCCTTGCGACGTTTGTTTTCACGATCCAGTTCCTGTTGCTCGTTTTGCTCGCGCTGTTGCTCACGGGTCTTCTCGTTCAATGAAATGGATTTGAAGTTTTCCGTTTGCTCTTTGACGTAAGCAATCTGATCTTCTAGGGCAACAAAGTTGGCATCCTGCTTAATGCGTTTTTCATGCAGTGACGTTAGATCCGCCACGTATTCGTCAAAGTTCCAGTACACTGGGTAACGTGTTTCGTGAATCTTGTCCCATGGCAATGGTTTTTCCAAGGCACTTTCACCCACTTCTTGAGTATTAATCAAGGAAGGGAAGTTAATGTCCGGCATCACA
The DNA here is from genome assembly GCF_057626615.1 of Marinomonas sp. HM11-D. Taxonomy (NCBI): domain Bacteria; kingdom Pseudomonadati; phylum Pseudomonadota; class Gammaproteobacteria; order Oceanospirillales; family Oceanospirillaceae; genus Marinomonas; species Marinomonas sp. HM11-D. Next base: position 285,217 of record NZ_JBMMKT010000005.1, read on the forward strand.
CCTTTATGCTGGGTACTTTCACCGGATACACGGTAGAACTTGGCTTGTGTGATCTTCAATTGCCCCTTATCCAGCTCTTGCAGCACTTGCACAGTGCCTTTACCAAAGGTCTGGTCACCGACAATGATGGCACGGCCGTAATCTTTCAACGCACCGGCAACGATTTCTGACGCGGAAGCGCTCATGCGGTTAACCATCACCGCCATTGGACCGCTATAGGTCACGTCACGATCCTGATCCCCTAGAATGCTGACACGGCCAGAGGCATCACGGATTTGTACTACAGGGCCTGCTGGGATAAACAAGCCTGTCAGTGAGTTGGCTTCTTGTAGCGAACCACCACCGTTGTTGCGCAGGTCAAGAATCAGTGCGGTAATGCCTTCTGCTTGCAGTTCTTCAATCAGCTTTTTGGTATCACGAGTCGAACTCTTGTAATCACGATCACCACGCTGAATCGCAGCAAAGTCAGAGTAGAAGGTGGGCAGTTCGATTACGCCTACTTTGAAGGTCTCGCCACCACGTGTTACTTCAACAATTTTCTTTTGTGCGGATTGATCTTCCAGCTTTACCTTTTCACGGGTAATGGTGATTTTTTTGCTGTTTTGCGAGCTGCTGTTAGCCGGAATAATTTCCAAAATGACATTGGTACCACGCTCACCACGGATCATATCGACCACATCGTCTAAGCGCATACCGATCACGTCCACCATGGGTTCGCCTTCTTGGCCCACGGCGATGATACGATCATTCGGTGCCAATTCGTTTTTGGCTTCAGCTGGACCGCCAGGGATGAGACGTACCACTTTGGTGTAGTCATCTTCCATTTGCAGCACAGCACCAATGCCTTCCAGTGACAAGCTCATATTAATATTAAAGGCTTCGGATGCACGTGGAGCAAAGTAACTGGTATGTGGATCGAGTACTGCCGTCACTGAGTTAGCGAAGCTCTGGAATACATCCACTGCGTTAGTTTGGTCGATTTGCTTTAGCTGACTTTTGTAACGGCGTTCGATGGCATCAATGATGTCTTCTTGCGTCTCACCATTAAGCTTCAGTGTTAGTGCGCGGTTTTTGATGCGCTTACGCCAGTAGTCATCCAACTCGGCTTCGGTCTCAGCCCAAACCAGTTTGTCAGGGTCCGCATTGAGGCTTTCATTCACATCGTATTTAAAGCCCTTAACCATCTCAGGGATGCCTGCTAGGACTTTCTCTAGACGTGTTTCAGCACGCTCTAGGTAAAGGTTGTAGATATCGTAGGCAACTTGCGAATTACCGTTGCGCAAGGCATCGTCAAAGGCATCACGATATTTAGATAGGCCTTCCACGTCTTTTTTCAAAAGGAAACTACGGGATGGGTCGAGCGCATCTAAGTAGTTATCAAAAGCTTGCTCTGAGATTTCATCGTCGATCAGAGTTTTGTTATAGTGAACGCTTTCCAGTGTTGATACGATTTCTTGTGCGACTTGGTCGTAATCGTGTGGTGGTTCGAGTTTTTCATACGCCGAAACGGAACCGCTGGCTAACGCGATACTTGGAAGTAAACTTAACAACAGGCGTTTGTAGATCATCCGCGATTGGTTCCCTTAAACTGATTTGTCTGTGATTGCTAAAATCATATTAGACTCGTATCGACAAGACCAGTCCAGTGGTGAAAAAGTCGTTTTTTATCTTATTGACTCAGCAGGAAAATATGAATCAAGCCAGCTTTAATCATTCTTTATTGTCATTTCTTGATGATTCCCCCACACCTTTTCACGCCGTTGCGACGATGAAGCGTGATCTGCTGGCCGCAGGTTACCAAGCGTTAGATGAACAACAAGAGTGGGTGATCAGCGAAGGTGGCAAATATTTCGTCACCCGTAATGATTCCTCCATCATTGCCTTCACCACGCCAACCCTGGATTTCGCCCATCAGGGTTTTCGCATGATTGGTGCGCACACTGACAGTCCCTGCTTAAAATTGAAGCCCAATGCCCATGTGGAGCGCTTTGGCTATCACCAATTGGGGGTTGAAGTGTACGGCGGTGTGTTGTTGCATACTTGGCTAGACCGCGATCTATCCATTGCTGGTCGCGTCACCTTTAAAACCCAAAGCGGTGAGTTAAAAAGCCGTCTAGTAGACTTTAAAGACCCGATTGCAGTAGTGCCAAACTTGGCGATTCATTTATGCCGTGGTGTGAATACGGATGGTTTTAAAGTGAATCCGCAAGAGGAAATCCTGCCGATTTTATGCGGTGTGGAGCACACCTTTGAATTGGAGAAACTGCTGTCAGAGCAAATTCTGCGTCAACATAACGATGTGACTGTGGAATCTGTGTTGAGCTTTGAATTAAGCCTGTACGACGTGCAAAAAGCCGCGATTACGGGCTTACATGGTGACTACATTAGCGCTGCGCGCTTGGATAACCTATTGAGCTGTTATGTGGGCATGCAAGCCCTATTAAACGCGGATTCAGGTCGACCAACACTCTTGATTTGTACTGATCATGAAGAAGTGGGTAGCTTGTCTTCCTGTGGCGCCAATGGTCCCTTCCTAGAGGACGTGCTACGTCGTCTAACGCCCATTCCAGAGCAATACACGCAAACGGTGCAGCATTCGATGTTGATCTCAGCGGACAATGCTCACGCGATGCATCCGAACTACGCCATCAAGCATGATCAATTGCATGCGCCTTTGATTAACCAAGGGGCGGTGATTAAGGTAAACAATAACCAGCGTTATGCTACCAACAGCGAGACAGCCGCGGTTTATAAAGACATTGCTAACGAACTTGGTTTACCAGCTCAGACCTTCGTCGTGCGCAGTGATATGGCTTGTGGCAGTACCATTGGTCCCATCACCTCAGGTGAGATTGGGGTGGCGACACTAGATATCGGTTTGCCAACGTTCGCGATGCACTCGATCCGTGAGCTAGCGGGCAGTGTCGATGCCTTTAACCTGTACAAAATCCTAGTGGAATTTGCCAAGCGTGAGCAGTTAATTACGAAGTAAAGCCTGCGTCGTAAATGCATACAAAAATGCCCAGCTTAGGCTGGGCATTTTTTATGGCTGCTTGATTAAATCGTGCTGATTAGATCAACCATTGGTTCAAGGCAGCAATGTCCGCTTCATCCAGATCGCCAGTTAGCTGATCTAGAGTGATTTGCTGTAGTACAAAGCTGTAGCGCAGTTGCTCGTAAGTGTTCTTCGCATCGAAGTAAGTCGACTGTGCGTCTAGCAATTCAACGATGTTACGTGTACCCACATCGTAGCCTGCTTGAGTGGCTTCTAAGGCACTTTCAGAAGAAACGATTACTTGCTTCTGAGCTTTCACCTGAGCCGCTAGGGTCTTCAACTGAAGTACCGCACTACGGATGCTTAGCTCAATGTTTTGGATTGAGTTAGCACGTGTTTCTACCGCTGCTTCGGCGCTCGCCGTCGCTTGACGAACCGAGGCATTGATCGCACCACCACTGTACAGTGGGATGTTCACGCCTAGGCCAATCGAAGAAGTATTGGTTACGCCATCTGTACGAGACGAGGTTTCCACCGAGTAGTCGTTGTCCGTACGTGCAAGGGAGCCAGTGATGGCAACCGTTGGAACGCGACCGCTGGCTTTTTGAATGTTGATGTTGTTTTGTGCGGATTCAACCGAAAGATCCAGAATGCGCACGTTTTTGTTCGCTGTCATCGCACGTTGAATCAAGTCGTTCGCATTCAAGTTTGGATCCACTTGAATAGGGAAGTTTTCAGACAAGCGCGGGATGCTTTCGATGCTCTTACCAGTACGCTGGTAAAGCGCTTCTAGTGCAATCGTAAGCTGGGCTTCGGCATTTAGCTCCGTTACTAGGATAGAGTCATAAGCCGCTTGTGCGTCTTGCAAATCGGTAATCGATACTAGGCCGACTTCGTATTGTTTCTTCACACGGTCAAGTTGACCTGCGTAGCTCTTCACTTGTGAGCGAGTGGTATCCAACGTCGCTTGTGCGGTTAGGACCGCAAAGTAATCGTTCAAAGTGTTGAAGATAAGTTGCTCTTGTGCTTGCTCAAATGCTACGCCAGAACTTTTGAAGGTCAGTTCTACCGCGTCAACGCCGTAGTTTAACGCTGGAGAATAGATCGGGTAATCTAGGTTTAGGGCAAGCTGGTTTTGCTTGTTGTTAAACGATTCACCATTGTCTGGGTCGGTATTAGTGTAGCCCAAGTTGCCACTGAAGCTGATGTTTGGATACAGGTTACCACGGGTTACATCAACCTGTTCTTTGTCCGCACGGTACGATGCATTGGCTGCTCGTAGGCTTGGATCGTGTGCTTTGGCTAGATCGTATACTTGACTTAGGGTTTCTGCTTGCGCAACGGGTAGGGTCGCCGCTGTCGCAATAATCGATGCGATGATTTGCTTTTTCATAGGTTCCTTTTCTGCCTCGATATGAAATAAATTTATATTACCTGAGGGTGCAAACACTGAATACTGTCAATTTTGTTATATCTTGTATGACTACTGACCATATCATACCCATTCACAAAAACGACCTGACCTATTGTGTAAATAATTCTATATGGGACCTAGAGCCCGCACCTGAGCTCTAGGTGGTAAAGAGGCATTGAGCGGCTTATCGAGTTTGATCCAGCTCCACGGTATAGCGGATTTGATAAGTGGTGTTCGGGGCAATAGTGCCTTTTAACGCGACACTTTGCGCATCAATTTGTTCAAGCGAACGTAACGACAGCTCTCGAATTGGCGCGTCTAAACGGTGAGTAATGGCGTAGTTTTGCGGCTGTTTTGACAGGTTCTTTAACGTCAGTTCCCAAGTCTGAGTAGCCCCTTGATTACTTTTCGATGCTGTAATCAAAGTAATATCTCCCGTCAAATCCAAGCTGCGGTTCAGCATTACCTCGACTTCCGCGCCTTCACGGGTGTCTTGTAAGGTTACCGGATTACCTTGTAGATAATAGGGCTTTTTATGCCACAGGGTTTGGTACACGCCAGGAATCAAATCTTTTGGGTTGTCAAAACGGATTTGCTGATTAAAACTGAGGTTCAGTTTGGAAGAAGATGGGTAGCTGTATACCGAGCTGACGTTACTGCGACTGCTAATGCGGCTATTGGTTTTACCTAGGTCTACCAAAGTTTGCGATGCAGCGGGTAGAGCCAGTTTATTCAACTCAAGGCTGATTTCACTGTTGTTATATTCTGTCGCAGGGGCACTGCGTTCCATAGACATATCGCTGGCCATGGCGCTTTTCATCATCATCGGCCGAATCACATTAGGATTCTGACTGTAGTGCAGCAGCGCTGAATCAAGGTCGACATCGATGGAAGAGTTATTTTGGATGTTTGCTTGCTGCACCAAGGTAATGTCCTGATCATCGATAATCATGGTCAGCTCTGGTTGCCAAAGAATGTCTGACGTTTGGTAAGTCAGCAGGCCTTGATAATTTAAGCTAGTGCGGCTTTTTGAGGCGGCTAATGTGGGCACCAAATAGAAGTCGCTCAGTGGATAATCGGCTGATACGCGTTTTACACTCAAAGTAAAGTAACGATCATTGACCGCTTCTAGGGTACCTTCTAAGGATAGATCGCGGCTTCTATGCTCAACACGCACGGGTTGACCCAAATGATCGCTCCAATTACGGCGTTCAGTATTGTAAAGCTCTGGTAATTGAAATGGTGCGTAGTTTTTGCCAATCGGAATGATGGAACCAGCCACGGGAGTAAAGCTGAGTTCTGCTGCTTTACTGAGGTTTTCGGTCACTTGGCTGCCATCGCGCTCAATCACGATCGATTCTGGTGCGGCGAGAGTAGACATGGAGGTGAGTAGCAACCCAGTGACAGTGGCACTGGTTAGAATTGTTTTAGTGTCCATAACTTTTCCTCTGTTGAACATGGAATACGTGGGCTTGCAAACTCCCAATTCAATTTGAGAATAACGTAGAATGTATCGCTATATGTAGGACACAAAGTGGAAGGTAGCAGTGCAAAACGGGCTTTTACTCATTGATGGCTTAAACTTGATAAGACGTTTACACGCAGCACTGGACAGTGAAAGCGACGATGTTAGACGTATTGAACGCACCCAGAGTCTCTGTATTGATGCCTTGGCTAAGCTGGTACATCAGTTTGAACCTGATTACATGGCGATTGTGTTTGATTCGCCCGCGAAAACTTGGCGCCATCAGGTGTTTCCAGAATACAAACTTGGCCGAGCGCCGATGGACGACAGCTTGCTCGAGTCCATGTCACGCTTTGCTGAAGTATTTCGTTTTAATGGCTGGCCATGTTTGCGCTTAACCGGTTGGGAGGCGGATGATTTGGTGGCCACTCTGGCCTTTAAAGCGAGCCAGCATAATATTCCTTCCATGATTATCTCCACCGATAAAGGCTATACCCAGCTACTGCAGTACCCGCATATCCTGCAATACGACTATTTTGCTAAGCTTGGCTACGACGCTTTTTGGGTGGAGCAAAAGTACGGTGTAAAACCCAAGTTATTGCCAGATTATTGGGCCTTAGTCGGGGATACCACCAACCATATTCCAGGTGTCAAAGGCATAGGCCCTAAATCCTCGGTCGAGATTTTAAAAGATAAACAGAGCCTTGAAGAGGTGTTTTCGGACTTATCTGTCTATCCAGAAAAGTTCCAGAAATTACTCGATGGACAATTAGAGCATTGCCAGTTTGCTCGTACCATGGTGACGCTTAAATTAGATGTTGAGATAGGCATTCGCCTATCTCAACTACAGCTTAAGCACTGACTTTTCGATGGATGTTTTGGAAGCCTTCTAACATACACTCGTAGAGTTTATCGATCACCTGGGTCGATTCTTTGAACAAATAATCGGGGTCTTGATCACCCAAGTTGGCATTTTCCGTGCCCGAACGAATAATGTTTAAAAAGGCGTTAAGTTGCTGCTGATTGGTTTCGGGAAAGTAATGCTGCAGGGCTGATAAGCGTTCATCAATCCGACTGAGGATATACATGAGTTGCAGCTTTTTATCGGCACTGATTTCATGGCGCGCGGCTACTTGCACGGACAGTCCTCGAATTTGTGCTAGAGACTCGGTCAATTCAGGCAGTGCTTTTACCATTTGGCTGGATAAATTTCTCACTTCGTCGTCTTGGCTAGTGGTTAATGAGAATTTGTCGGCAATTTCCCAAAGGCCGTCTAGAGCGCGGCTGATCAGGGTGGAATGAGCGGCAAAGCTTTGTTCACTGGATTGAAAAGAGCTGTTAAGCAGGTGCTGCCATTTGGCGTTTAGGGATTTTGTGCCCAATTCGTAGGGCAGGTTGGACTGGGCTTGCAGTTGCTCTAATTGGTTAAAACGGTGGTTTAAGTCTGCTTCAAGTAGACTCAGCTTCTGGGCAAACTCATGGTTGCCATTGATGAAGCCACCATGCAAAGCTCGGTGTTGTTGGATTAACTTAATAATCTCCAGCAGTTGTCGTAAGCCATCTAGTCCTCTGATACTCATGGCTCTGGAGGCCTTCATTGCAAAGTAATATCTAGTCGTGGCAATGCCCGATAACAGAATACATAAGGCCACACAGGTTATAATCATCAGCATATTACATCTCCGAAGACGCTAAGCGTGTCGACAGCCACTCTAGGTAGCGCACCATATCTTTAGCGTTTTGACTGTTTTGATTTTGCTTTTCGCTGACATTGGCGATCTCTTGTAAACGCTGGCAAAGGCCGTCATTGGCGGACTGAAATTCAAACACTGTGCTGCGCGATTGTTCCATTTGCTCTTGTGTTTGTTTCGCAGCATCAGCAATCTCTCCCAGCATTGCTTGGGCGCTTTGCAATGAAGTCCGCGCCATATGAGCCTCATTAATCATGGCATCACTATTGCGACTAGACAGGCTAACTTGCTCATTCATGGTTTTTACTAGGCCTGAGATTTCTTGAGTAACAGTTTCGGTATTTGAGGCCAAAGTGCGTACTTCGTTTGCCACGACAGCAAAGCCTCGGCCCGCTTCACCTGCCCGTGCCGACTCAATCGCAGCGTTGAGTGCCAACAAGTTAATTTGTTCGGTAATGTCACCAATACGGGCGACAAAGGCGGAAATGTTGGCGGATGCTTGGGTGAGAGTTTGCATTTGAGTTTGGTTATTCAAAACCGCCTGATTCATTTGCTCGATTTTATCCGCGAGCTCTGACAATGCTTTGGAGCCAGTGTCTGAACGTAGCAAAGTTTGAACGGCCATCTCTGTGGTGGTGCCTAAGCGAGTGGCAATATCATTGATGGTGACACTCATTTCCTCGCTGGTGGAGGCCAGTTCATCTAGCGCAGCGGCTTCTTTCTTAGCACCTTGGGCCACTTCATCGGAAGAACTAAGTAATTCTTTGGCGGTGTATTGGGCTTCGGTGGCACAGCTTTTTAGCAGTTCTTCTTTAACGCCGATGGCGCGTTTTAAGGAATTGATCAGATTGGCAACATGATTAAACTCTCGGTCACTGTGAGACAGATGTAAGTTATTGTCTGAATCAGCGGTTTCGATGGTTAGCACTTCTTCAATGCGAAGTTTGGTCAAGGTGATGTGTGACAGGCTTAGGTAAGTCAGTAACAGCAAACTGCTGCTGAGTATGGGGGTTAGAAAGGGGGAATTGTGTAAGCTGAAAAGGCTGATGAGCCCAATGCTTCCAAGTAAAAGAAACAGGGCTAAGCGAGCGTAATAGGGCAGTACTGAGATCAGTAAGGTTCCTGGTGTTAGTAACATCCGATGGGTCCTCTATGGATTGGCAAAGCGTGTTTTGTTATTAGTGTTTTCAATGATTTAGCAACAATTAGGCCAGAGGGCTGGGTGCGAATGTAAGGCTTCGTTAACGTCTTGGATACTTGATAAAGTCAATAAATATCAATGATATAAAAATATTTTTAGACGCTTGTATCCGATGCTAAGAGGAGAACAGTGGAATCTCAATGTGCACATTGTGTGCAATGCCAGTGCTGGTGGTGATTTGAATTGGTGCACAGCGGGAAAATCTTATTAGTTGCATGCTAACGCAGAAAAGATAGTGAATAGCCCTTACCGATACTGGTTAACAGGCATATAATACGCACCATTATTCACCCGATTAATGAGATAGGATATGTCTGAGGTAAGAACTCGTATTGCGCCTTCTCCAACTGGCGACCCTCACGTTGGTACTGCATACATCGCACTGTTTAACATGGCTTTTGCCAAAAAAATGGGCGGTGAATTTATTCTACGTATCGAAGATACTGACCAAACACGCAGTACCCCAGAATCGGAGAAGATGATCCTTGATGCTCTGCGTTGGTTGGGATTGGAATGGTCTGAAGGTCCAGATGTCGGCGGTCCACACGGCCCATACCGTCAAAGTGAGCGCGGCCACATTTACAAAGATTACGCTCTAGAGCTAGTTGAAAAAGGCCATGCGTTCTACGCTTTTGAAACACCTGAAGAACTAGACCAAATGCGTGCCGAGCAAAAAGAGCAAGGTCTACCGCAGAAATACGACGGCCGTGCCCTAAAGCTTACTCAAGAAGAAGTGCAAGCTAAGCTGGAAGCGGGGGTGCCATACGTTATTCGTATGAAGGTGCCTGAAGAAGGTACCTGTGTGGTACAAGACATGTTGCGTGGCACCATCGAAATCGATTGGGCGCAAATTGACCAGCAAGTTCTGTTAAAAGCAGACGGTCTACCTACTTACCACCTAGCGAACGTAGTCGATGACCATTTAATGGAAATCACTCACGTGATCCGTGGTGAAGAGTGGATCAACTCCGCGCCGAAGCACATTTTGTTGTACCAATACTTCGGTTGGGAAATGCCAACACTGTGCCACATGCCGCTGTTGCGTAACCCAGACAAATCTAAACTGTCTAAGCGTAAGAACCCAACGTCTATTCTGTACTACCAGCGCATGGGCTTCTTGCCAGAAGCAGTGATCAACTACCTAGGCCGTATGGGTTGGTCAATGCCAGATGAGCGTGAAAAGTTTGCCTTGTCTGAAATGATTGAGCACTTTGACATCCAACGTGTTTCCTTGGGCGGTCCAGTATTTGACGTTGAAAAACTGAAATGGCTGAACGGCGTTTGGATTCGTGAAGACCTATCAGTAGCGGATTTTGCACAGAAGTTTGCTGAGTGGGGCTTAAACAGCGAATACGTGAATGCGATCCTTCCATTGATCATTCCACGTATTGATACCTTCTCTGATGTGGCAGACGTCGCTGGTTTCTTCTTCAAAGGTCAACTAAACGTGACCGCTGCGTCTTTTGCTGAGATCAAGATGGAAGAAGAGACGCTACGTAAGGCATTGCAGTTCGCCCTATGGAAACTGGAAGCGCTGCGTTCTTGGGAAAAAGACAAGATCTTCGCTGAAATGAAATCCCTTGCTCAAGCAATGGATATCAAACCAAAAGACTTCTTTGCACCCTTGTTTGTTGCAGTAGCGGGAACGACAGCGTCTGTGTCAGTGTTTGACTCTATGAGCATTCTTGGTCCAGATATGACCCGTGCCCGTCTTCGCCATGCGGTGAATGAAATGGGTGGTCCGTCTAAGAAAGAAGCCAAGCGTTGGGAAAAAGAATTCGCTGAGCTATAAGGTCTGCGATTTAAAAATCTCTAAGCTTTTAGCAAACACAAAAAAACCGGCCAATGGCCGGTTTTTTATGGGGTATCAGATTAGGCTTGAGTGGTGAACACGCTGGTTTTCTTCTCAAGCGTGGAAACCTGGTCATGAATATGACGTGTGTTGCCTTCAATGCTACCGATGTCCGAGCTGTCACGCTGTAATTGCTGGGCAATGCGGTCCATCTCTTCACTCATATGAATCGCAGTTTTCGCGACTTCTTGAATCGAACGCGCCATGTCGACAGACGATGCCGAGCTGGTGCGTGCATTCTGTTCGATCTCACGAATCGCTAATTCCGCTTTTTCACTGTATTCCTCAATCGAGCGAAGGTTTTCTTGGCCACTGCTCATAGTGGAAATAGCGGATTGAGTTGAGCTTTGAATGGTGCCCACGATATCAGTGATCTTGGCCGTGGCGTCCACGGTTTTTTCTGCTAATGAACGGACTTCATCCGCGACTACTGAGAAGCCGCGACCTGCCTCACCGGCACGAGCCGCTTCAATTGCCGCGTTTAGAGCAAGCAAGTTAGTTTGGTTAGCCAAGTCATTGATCATGCCAATCACATTATCAATGTCTTTAGACAGCTGTCCTAGCTCGTTTAGTTGACGCCCCGTTTGGTTCACCACTTCAATGGTTTGTCCTAAGTTAGATAGCGCACCTTTAATGGTATCGGCGCCGACGCGCGCTGACTCGTAGGTATTTTTCGACTGTTCACTGAGTTCTTCAGTGGTGTGAGAAATGCTGCTGATGGTAGTGGAAATCTGTTCGGTTGCCGCTGCAAGAGAGTTAGTTTGTTCGCTCACTGAGCGGTTACTGTCGGCAATATTGACTACTGCGCTATTAAGCTTACTCACCATGTTGCTAACATCGTTGGTGGTGTAGACCACGTCGCCAATCACAGAGCCTAGCCCAGTAGTCATTTCGTTAACAGAGCCACACAGTGCGTCGAACTCGTCATTGCGCTTGTGGTTGATTGACAGGCGAGCGGTCAAATCACCGCTTTTTACCTTACCAAGATCGCGCATGATTTGGCTTAGTGTGGTGTTCACACTGCGGCCGATCCACATCATCATTAGACCGGCAATCACAGCCACAATCACACTCACGACAATTACGCTGACACTGGCTTTTTGAGACTGGCTTGCGGCTTGCTGACGAGCATTGGTGACCGCTTGTTTTAGCAATTTTTGCGTATCGTTAGTGGCCTGATTGTAATTTGCGCGCAGTGAATCAAAGCTCTGTTGTTGAGTAATTAAGCTTGCTACGACGACATCGTACTCTTGTACCTTGCTGTGGTAGCTTTTAATGACATCGGCAAAGCGTTCTTCTAAACCGAAGTTCACCACGCGTTGGTAAAACTTCTCATAACGCTCTTCAAACACGGTTTTATTGGCGGCAGTCGGTTCAAACAAAAAGTTCTTTTCTGCTTCGCGAACCGGCAAAAATTCTTGTTTAACCAGACTCAAAAAGGAAACCTTTTCGACCACGTCTTCACCCACTAGACCAATATCGGCTTTTAAACCTGAGTTCGCGGTAAAGCCAAGGGTTTGGTTAAGAGAGACCAGCTCTAAAAGCGTTGAAGAATATTGTTCCAACAAGCTATTGATATTAGAAAGCGCGGTTTTAATCTCTGCTTGATCAACCGCTTCAAGGTCCTGCTGAATTAAGCTAGAAAAGTCTTCTTGATTCTGATTGAGTTCACTGACAAAAGCTCCATAGGAGTCGTTATTCAAACGATCGAGCTTTTCATACAGTGTCATATTAGAAATGACCAAAGAGGAGAGGTCATTTTGAACTTTGGACATCACTTCAAAGCGTTCAGACGCTGAAGTTTGGGCACTCATACCGTTTAATGCAACAACGGTAACGATGACAAAACCCAATACGCCACACGTCAGTAATACCGATAATTTGGCTCTAAAACTTAGATTCGCCAGCATGTTATTCCACCTATGATTATTTATATTTATAGTTATTTCAGGCAATACCCTGATTGAGCTTAGAGTATTTAACGTAATGTAACTTTTGTAAATAGCTGGGCGAAAAAGGGGGGAATTGTTTTTTATTGTAAGTGAAAGCCTATGCTTTAAAAGGCATGAGGCTCAAAATAGATATGTGTTTGCTGCATACCTAGCATTTCAATTTCCCCTTCATAGCGCCCTTCACCGGTTGAGGTAAAATAAAAACGGTAGCGTCGACGTACCTTTACTTGCCCATTAACAAAGGCTGGGCACCAGTAACTGCCATAGATAGAATCGTCGAGCATTTGTAGTTCCATTTTTTCGCACTGCTGTTTCACTCGCCGCAGTGTGAATTCGCGTACTTTAAAATGCTGCCAGATCAGCAGGACCAGAATAAAGGTAATAAAAATAAGCGTGGTATCGAGAAGTGTGAGATTCATGCTGTGTCATCGTTTGGCTAGATCAGCAAGCTTACAAAAGGATGGAAAAAAAGAAAACACGCTTCCCCAAAAGCAGGAGAGAGAAAGGGGAAGCGCGTTTTATGCAGAAATTAACCTTTGGTTAATCACTATTTGCACGAATTTGGTCATTCGGGGCAGCGAATGAGTGGAAGCCAAACGAGTCGTGTGCAAAGTCGTGAGCCAGTCTATCTAACCTTAGGCGGCTGCCAGTGCCTGCTCTGCATAAAGCTGTATCACCCACTGTTCAACACGTTGATCAGTTAGGTCAAACTGTTGGTCTTCATCGATGGCAAGGCCGATGAATTCCGATTTATCTTCATTCGCGGCGCGCGAGGCTTCAAAGTCGTAGCCTTCTGTTGACCATTGGCCAATAAAGGTAGCGCCAGTATTCAATAGTTTTTCGTGCAACCAGCCCATGGCATCGACGAAATAATCGCCGTAGCCAAATTGATCACCTAGGCCATAAAAGGCGATCACTTTGCCTTCTAGATTAAGTTCAGACAGGGCGTCACCAATGTCTTCCCAGTCACTTTGAATGCCACCAAAATCCCAAGTTGGAATACCAAGAATCAGAAACTCATAATCCAACAGGGTTTGAATGTCTGTGTCTTTTACGTCGTGTAGTTCGACCGTGCTGCCTAACTCAGCGAATTGCTGCTGAATTTTTTGGCCAATCATTTCGGTATTGGATGTATCTGTGCCATAAAACAGGCCGATGCTATTGCTCATAAATTCCTCGAGGTTACTGCATACTGCCAAGCTGGTGGCTCATCACCCCAAAACGCTTTAGGCAGGCTTTTTCAATGTCTTGTTTGCTCCAACCTGTGTCTGCGTTGAGACGAGTGGCCAGAGATTGTCCTGTTTGTGGTTGCGCCAGCGCTTTGCGAAACGCCACTTCAATTTGGTATTCCGCAATGCTCATTCCGGTAATGACGGTAAAGCCCAGTTCTAATGCGGTTTGCGTAAGTCCAACCTTTCGCGCTAGGGCTTCAGTGCTACTGAATTGCTCTGCTTCGATGGCATTTTGGCTGGCATATAATTTTTTCTGGCAGTCATCGCATTGACTGATATGCTGCTGGATTTGTACATGCTCAATGGTTTGCAAAATGATGCTGTACAGCTTGCCAACCAGCGCTAACTGTTTGCCTTCACGCTTGATCAGTTGCTGAAATTCATGACTTAGTGTCGTGGTCAGCGTTAGCGTTAGAGGTGTGCCAGTTTGCTTACTCACATGGCGCATGAAGAAGGCTTGTACCTGTTGCTCGCCCTCGCCGGTGATCGCCGCAAGCTGATCCCAGCTGATGTATAGCTGAGTCCAATTGAATTGTGCTTGTTGCGTGACTTCCCAATCCACCTGCGCGTCTTCGTAAACGGGGAGTACTTGGATAGGCGAGCTATTCTGTGATTTCTCAGGGTTAGCTGTGTTGTTAAACGTTACGTAGACACCGGCGCGGACGCGTTCTTGAATCGTCACTGGCTCGAACACATGCAGCTGTTGTTGGATAAGATGAACGCCAAGCAGAGGCTTTTGTACCTGCTGACGACCGGATAACCAATAGGCGTAGCTTTGGTCGGTCATGCCGTTGGCTTCAAAAAGTTGGCTTGCTTGTACGATCATGAGTAATCATCCGTTCAATCCTGAGAATGATTACTATTTAAAAGCCTTTGATTCTTAAATGCAAGTGCTTCTCATTTAAAAAGTGAAATTATTTTTAAATGAGGTTTAAGCCTCGCAAAATAGTGACACCAAGGCTGGTAGTGAGCAGTGAGAAAAGCGTGGTTAAAACAATGATGTTAGCGGCCAACACAGCATTGCCGTTCATGGCGCGTGCCATAATGTAGCCAGCTGATGCAGACGGAGCAGAGGACAATAAAAACAGTACGCCAAGCTCGATGCCTCTAAAACCAATGAAATAGCCGCCGAAGGTCAGTGCGAAAGGAATCACCACCAGTTTGCCCAGTGTGGCATAAAGTGAAGGTGTGATGTCTTGTTTCAGCTCTTTAAAGCGTAACGAGGCACCGGCACATAAAAGTGCCAACGGTAGTGTCATACGCGCAAAGTAGTTACCGGCCTGGGTGACAATTTCTGGTAGCTGCAGGTTGACCTGATTCGCGATCCAAGCGACGACAATGGCAATAATCAGCGGGTTTTTCGCAATCGCTTTTAGCGAATCGCCGATGCTTTTATTGGCATTCATCGAACGGTTGATGGTGATCACCGCCAGTACGTTGTACAGCACCATGACACCACCTAGGTACATGGAGGCAACGGCAAGGGCTTCATCGCCATAGGCGTTAACACAGTAAGCAAGGCCGATAATGGCCATGTTAGAACGGAAGGCACCTTGAATAACAATGCCGCGATCGCTTCTTTTTTTGATCAGCTTAGCAGCAAGAATTTCAAGGATAAAATAGGTGACTAATGTGGCAAATAGCGCATACAGCATCAACGACAGGTGATTACCTGGATCTGTGCTGCGCTGTGTCATATTGATGAAAATTAAGGCAGGCATGGACACGTTAAAGGTGATCTTAGAGGCAACTTCAACGAAGTTGTCATTGATCATGCCAATTTTTTCTAATACCACACCAACGATAAGCACTAGAAAGATCGGGGCGGTAATGGAGAGTGAAAACTCCACTACGGCTAAAAAGTCGTCCATGAGAACTGCCTAATTTTCAAACAAATATAAAACGTAACGATTAATAAAATTAGTCGTTATTTTCGAAGCGGTAACCTGCACCATAAACCGAATGGATTACGTTAAGCTCTGGTGCAACTGCTGCGATTTTCTTACGTAGCTTCTTGATGTGACTGTCGATAGTACGGTCACTGACTACACGGCTATCGGTATAGATGCTCTTCATGATCAAATCACGGCCAAATACACGGCCTGGTTCTTTGATCAATAGTTGTAGCAATTGGAACTCTACCGTCGTCAGATCGATCAGCTCGCCCTTGTAAGTTGCGCGTAGACGGTCAGCATCAAGGTCGAAGCCATCAGTCTTCGGCGCTTCTGTTTGGTCTAGTTCAACGCGACGTAGGTTTGCTTTCACACGCGCTACGATCTCACGTGGGCTAAATGGTTTACATACGTAATCGTCAGCACCCATCTCTAGACCGATCAGACGGTCAATTTCTTCAGCTTTTGCTGTAACCATGATGATTGGCATACCGCTAAACTGACGAACTTGTTTACATACTTCAACGCCGTCTAGACCAGGAAGCATAAGGTCTAGCAGCATTAGATCAGCTTGGTTGTTTTTTAAGTAATCAATTACCTGATCACCACGATCAATATGGTGGTGTTCGTAACCAGCTTGCTCTAGGTAAGCTGCCATCAACTCAGCTAATTTTGGTTCGTCTTCTACAATCAGTACTTTGCTCATAGTTATCGATTCCATATCAATTTAAAGGGAATTCCACACGTATCCCCAACCCACCAAAAGGAGAGTGGTAAGCGGAAATAGAGCCTTGATGTCCATCGACAATATTCGTACAGATGGCAAGGCCAAGGCCACGCCCGCCAGTCGCACGGTTGCGTGAGTTTTCCACGCGGAAAAATTGTTCAAATATATGTTTAATGTCTTCGTCACTGACACCCGGCGGCGTGTCTTCTAATAAGACCACAGCGGTTTTACCTTCACGGGTCAGGGTCACGGTCAATTTGCCTGGCGCGTTAGTGTATTTCAGTGTGTTATTCATGAGATTGGCAAACAGTTGATGCAATCGGTCATGGTCACCGGTAATGATAATTGGTGCTTTTTTGTCGATTACAAGCTCCAACTCTAAACCGGCTTCGTCATAAGGCAGCTGCATAGAGGAAACGGTCTGCTCAAGAATCTCGTTAAGGCTTGCTTCTTCCATGCGGTAGCTCAAACTGCCCATATCATGCATGGATAGTTGGTTAAGGTCATCAATTAATCGCGCAATGTGCACCACTTCTTGTTGTAGCGAAGCCAGTGAGTTGTCGGTGACCTTGATAATACCGTCTTGCATGGCCTCGATTTCCCCACGCAAGATGGCTACTGGCGTACGCAATTCATGGGCAGTATCCGCAACCCACTTTTTACGTGCGTCACGCATGTGCTCAAGGGTGGACGCTAGGTTGTTAAAGTCGCGACCTAGGTCGGCTAGCTCATCGGTGCCTTTGATCTTGATGCGAGTCTCAAACTCTCCCGCCGCCAGCTGTTTAGTGGCTTGGCGAACGGTGCAAATAGGGCGACTTAACCATTGGGCCAAAGGCCAAGTTAGCAGTGCGGCGATGGTCAGCATAAAGGCCGAAATCAATAGGAAGGCTTCCCCCTGTTGACGTACAAAGCGCAAGGTCTGGTCTTGTACCAGTGCTCGCATAGAGCGTAGCCCCACATAACCTACGAGCTTGTCGTCTACCACCACCGCGTGGGTTTCCGCATCATCAAACTTGATATCGCCAATCAGCGGTAACTTGTCCTTACTGAAGAGTAAGAAGCGCTGACGGTAATATTGCGACGGATAAATCAAATCCAAATTCGGCGTGCTTGGCGGTGGAATAAGGTCGCGGATATTTTCCAGCTTGGCTTGTTGCCATTCTTTTTCTAGACGACTTTCTTGAACCAGAAAATACCAATCATCGTAATAAATATAGAGATTGGCGGTGCGGTTCGCCATCTGTTGCAAAAAGTCGCGGTCACGCTCGGTTGCGTAAGTAACAAAGCCTCGGTCGAAGCTCCATTGGAATACTTGCCACATGGAGACGATCAACAAAATGTTACTCAACACAAACACGAGGAATAACTTGTGTCGGATTTGAAAACCTTTTGCACCAATCATAAAGTACGGATCATCATTGTCATAAGAGTTATATGAAATCTAACCTATCGTTTGATAATAGTATAATGATAACAAGATGGTGACTATTCATTACCTTAGTAAATAATGAGGAGTAACTATTAGTTTCCATCCTTTGATAGCGGTTCCTTGGCAATGAGATCGAAGCCTTTTTGCTTGCGGCTATGACATTCTTTGAATACGTTCTTGTCACATTGAGCACATTGCAACATATCCATGTCCCGTTCAATTTTTTCAATCGCTATGCCTTTGCCTGGGTAAGTATGGCTTGCTCCCACTTTATCCAGCACGCCAAATTGCTTGAGCAATTCTAGTTGCCATAAATAACGAACGACTAGATGTACTTGAGTATTTGACTCGCGACGCTGATCAACTAATTGTTTGAGGAAGTGCGCCCCTTGCATATCGATGGCTGATAAACCGCGACATAAGATGACCCAATGGTCTTTATGGGGTAGGTCATGCTCGATGTTTTGGAATTGCTTCGCCATGTAATCCACGGAACCAAAGTACAGCGGGCCATCCAAGCGGATAAAGTGAATCTGCGGACAGGTTTCCAAATTAAAGTGCATGATGTTATGGAAGTAGCGACCTTCCTCAGTGTCCATGGGTGCGAGGATGCGCACATTAGGTTTGGCGGTTTGGTTTAAAAACAGCGCTAGACTTAGACCCACCCCCACCAAAATACCGAACTCTAAACTGATACCAATGGTGCTGAATAAAGTCACTAAAGCGATGCTGATTTCAGCACGGCTGGTTTTGGCGTAATGAACCAGCTCTTTGAATTCAATTAAACGCCAACCGACCAACATAATGATCCCAGCCATAGCAGGGATGGGCAGATGCGAGAAGAGTGGCGCGATCAGGCTTAAGATCAATAGTAGAAAGACACTTGAAAAAATAATCGCAAGCGGCGTGCGCGCGCCGGCTTCAACGTTAATGCCGCTACGTGTGAATGAGCCTGAACTCATGTAGTTTGAGAATAAACTGCCCACCACGTTGGACATACCTTGACCGATAAACTCGCGGTTAGTATCGATTTCTTGATGGGTTTTTAGGGCTATCGCTTTGGATATAGACGCTGCTTCTAGAAGGCCAATAAGAGCCAATACGACTGCTCCTGGTGCTAATTCTCGTAAGGTGGTTCCAGATAGCTCAATCAGTGCAAACGGCGGAATGGCTTCGTTTAATTCGCCCACCAAGGGCACCCCATGGCTACCTGCTTGCATTAAGTAGCCGAACACACTGCCTGCAATTAATGCCAACAAATAATGGGGCAATTTATTGGATATCTGGCGAATCAAGATGGCTGAAACAATGGTCACGGCACAGATCGCCAAAGAGTATAAATTGACCTGAGAACCCACATGAAGCAATGCATTGATAAAGCTCAGCAGGTTTTCTGGTCGCGGCAGGTCAGCGGTTAAGGCGTGTTGTATTTGGCTTAGCATGATCAAGAATGCGGCCCCGGTAATAAAGCCGACCATCACCGCATGGGAAACGAAGTTGGTCAGGTTGCCAAGTTTCGCAAGCCCTAGCGCCAGCTGTATCAGTCCAGCTAAGAAGGTAATAGCAAGTGCTGCCTGAATAAACTCTGCCGATCCCGGTGCGTATAGCCCCGAAAGTGAGGAGAACAGCAAGGCAGAAATGGCCGTGGCTGGGCCGCATACCATGTGCCATGAGGAACCAAACAAAACGGCGATGATGGGCGCTACCATCGCACTGTAAAAACCGTATTCTGCTGGTAAGCCTGCAATGGCGGCAAAGGCGATGCCCTGTGGAATCGACATGGAGGCACAGGTAATCCCCGCAATGAAATCTGCCTTTACGTTGGAACTATTAACAAAAGTAAGCCAAGGCAGCCATTTATGCAGGGTTTGGGACATCGCGTATCTCCAATGTTAATGTTTACGCAGAATGATTTTTATTAAATGAGTGTTTAATAAAAAATATCATACCACGAATGCTTTGCTAAGATCAGCTGTTACGGAAAGTTTCTTTGTTGGTGCCATTGTAATGTGTTGCATAGCAGAAATGGTGAACTAAACAAGGTAAATGTTCGTGAAAAAGGGTTTAGGGAGTTTCCTAAGTGTGCGCTAAGCGTTAGAATTTCCGCTTTCTAAACGACTTAATAGAGTAGGAATATCTAATGGGCAGAGCCTTTCAGAACCGAAAAGAGTCCATGGCGAAAACCTCGGATCAAAAAGCCAAGGTTTACAGTAAGTACGGACGTGAAATTTATGTATGTGCAAAATCAGGTGGTATTGACCCAGCGGGTAACCTAGCACTGCGTAGCATGATCGAACGCGCTAAAAAGGACCAGGTACCAACGCACGTAATCGAAAAAGCCATCGATAAAGCTAAAGGCGGCGGCGGTGAAGACTTCGATACGGCTCGTTACGAAGGTTTTGGCCCAGGTAACACCATGGTGATCGTGGACTGTCTGTCTGATAACCCAAACCGTACCTTCGGTGATGTTCGTACTTGTTTCAACAAAGTTAAGAGCAAAATCGGTACTCAAGGCAGTGTGTCACACATGTTTGACCACTCTGCGATCTTTGTTTTTGCTGCGGCAGACGAAGATGCGGTAATGGAAGCGCTACTAGAAGCAGACGTAGATGTTTCTGATATCGAGTCTGAAGATGGCAAAGTAACAGTATTCACGCCTAACACGGAATACGGTAAAGCTCGCCAAGCCATCATCGATGCGTTCGGTGACGTTGACTTTGAAGTGGATGAAATTCAATTTATCCCACAAATGACGACTGCAATTTCAGGTGAAGACGTTGATCAATTCGAACGTTTCCTTGATCTATTAAATGACCTAGACGACGTGCAGCGCGTATACCACAACGCTGAATTCTAATCGTCCGTCGCGAAATCCCCCGTGTTAGATGGTGCTGCTATGGCAGTATGATCAATGATACGGGGGATTTTTTGTTTTAGGAGTAGCTCATGAAAAATAAGCCAATTCCACCAGAAGACTGGGAATGCTGTGAAAGCCAGTGCTGCCCATGTGTTTGGGATACTTATAATGAAGCGTTGCGTGAATGGAACGCTCAGCAGCAGGCGCTGCAAGCCGTTACTCAGTCAGAGTCCTCCAGCGAGAATCAAGATGAAAAACACGAACCGTAAAAAAGCCACCGCCAAACAAAAGGCGGTCCGTTCACCTTGCATTAATATCTGTGAACTGAATGATGATAATGTCTGTGTCGGCTGTTACCGCACCGGACAGGAAATTAGCCGCTGGGGCAAGATGAGTCGTGAGGAACAGCTGGCGGTGATGAATAAGGTCCGCCAGCGTGAAAGCGAAAGTGGCTTTGTGAATTAATCTTGTGTTTCAGTGCTGGTGTTAACCGCTTGGCCGTTTTTTAAGGTGATCCATTGAGACATATACTGGGTGCTTTTCATTGAGTGATGGCGCACCAGTTTGCCTAAGAAAAAGTGTTCCCGTAAGCGCTGTTTTAACTGCTGTTGAACTTTTAATCGTGCCACCAGCTTTTCTTGCCAGTGTGTTTGCTCATAACGCTGTTTTACTATCGCATGCCCGTTATGCTGCATCAGCTCATAGCTTTGCTGATCTTGGTACAAGCTGACAGCAGCATTAACAAACTCTTCTACATCATCTGTGACAACCCCATTCCAAGGCAGTGCACCATGCATGGCTTCTGCGCCCACTGAAGTGGTAACACTCGGTGTGCCCACTTGCATGGCTTCCACTAATTTACCTTTGATGCCAGCACCAAAGCGAACCGGGCTGAGCATAATGCGCGCGTTTTCAATTACTTCAAAGGCATTGTCTGCCCAGCCTTTGACAAGGAAGCCTTCTTTTTCATTGTGTAGCTGAGTGGCTTTCGGCGGCGGGTAGGCGCCGTAGATGTTAAGTTTTGCCTCGGGTAAGCGTTGACGTATCTTCGGCCAGTACACTTGTTTTAGCTGTAATACCGCATCCCAGTTTGGCGCGTGGCGGAAATTGCCGATGATGACGAAGTCTTGGCGCTCGCTAAAAGGCTTGGCACTGAGGGTTTGTGTGTCGAGCATAAACGGCAAATGCATAACGTGTGTCTCGGGGACGTTAAACTCGGTTTTTAACAGTTCCGTTTCATATTCCGAGATCATCAGGGTCAAATCACTACGATAAATCGCCGCAATTTCACGAATTCCCAGATCGCTGTACATATCCGCTTGTGCAAAGGCGCGGCTTTGTTTGACTGCGGTGTGGCGCGCATCACGTAAAGAGTGCAGATCTTCGGTATTCAGCACCCGTAGCGCGTCCGGTGCAAATTTTTCCACCCGCCAGCCAAATTGCTCTTCCATCATAAAGCGATCAAACACCACCATCTCTGGCTGCAATGCGGCAATATACTCATTAAAGCTATCACTGTTGAGCTCAATCGCGGCAGTGCTCACGCCATATTGAGATAAGTCTTCCATGTGTTCGCTGATCTGAGCAGGGGAAGCAAACTCAACCTGCCAGTCTTGGGCGCGAAAGGTTTTGATAAGTTGCATCATGCGACTGCCTGCCGCGGAGGAGTTTGGCTCAGGCCAAACGTAACCAATAATTAAAATATTCATAGAAGGCGAGTGATTGATCTATAGAGAAATAAAGAAAAGGGACAAGTATTGCAGGGTATTGTATCATGGGCGCCAACTTTGTGTTGTTGCCCATCTACAGGACGCAGCAGCATGCTATGGAAACATGACGTTGAGACTTAACTATGATCATTAAGCCGAAAATTCGTGGATTTATTTGTACGACTACTCACCCAACTGGTTGTGAGAAAAACGTTTTAGATCAGATTGCTAAAACGAAAGCTAACGGCGAAATCAAAAACGGCCCGAAAAAAGTATTGGTGATTGGTTCATCAAGCGGTTACGGCCTTTCTTCTCGTATCGCTGCTGCATTTGGCTCTGGCGCAGCAACCATTGGTGTGTTCTTTGAAAAACCGGCCACTGATAAGAAGCCAGGTACAGCGGGTTGGTACAATGCGGCGGCGTTTGATAAGGCGGCCCACGAAGCAGGTCTTTACGCGAAAAGCATCAACGGCGATGCCTTCTCTAACGAAGCCCGTGACAAGGTCATTGAGCTAATCAAAGCGGACCTAGGCGAGATTGACCTAGTGGTTTATTCCCTAGCATCTCCTGTGCGCAAAATGCCTGAGTCTGGTGAAGTGATTCGTTCAGTGCTTAAGCCAATCGGCGAACCATACCGTTCAACCGCGATTGATACAAACCGTGATGTGATCATCGATGCGGAAATCGAACCGGCAACCGAAGAAGAAGTGGCTCAAACGGTGACGGTAATGGGTGGTCAAGACTGGGAGCTATGGATGTCTGCACTGTCTGAAGCAGGTGTTCTTGCTGAGGGTGCACGTACGGTTGCTTACTCTTACATCGGTTCTGACATCACTTGGCCAATCTACTGGCACGGTGCTCTAGGTAAAGCAAAAGAAGATTTGGATCGTGCTTCTCACGCTATCAACGCTGAACTTGCTAAGCAGGGTGGCGGTGCTAACGTTGCGGTGCTGAAGTCAGTAGTGACGCAAGCGTCTTCTGCGATCCCTGTGATGCCGCTTTACCTATCTATGGTATTTAAGGTAATGCGTGAGAAAGGTCTACACGAAGGCTGTATGGACCAAATCTACCGCATGTTCGCTGAGCGTCTATACAACGACAACAATCCAGCGGAATTGGTCGATGACAAAAACCGTCTACGTCTAGATGACTGGGAGCTTCGTGATGATGTGCAGCAAGCATGTCGCGACCTATGGCCACAAGTGACAGACGAAAATCTATTTGCTGAAACTGATTACCAACTTTACAAAGACGAGTTCTTGAAGTTGTTTGGTTTTGGTGTAGACGGTGTGGATTACGAAGCGGAAGTTGACCCGCAAGTGGAATTTGACGTAATTACACTTTAAGACATTCGTTAACATGACGATAAACAAAGGAGACCATAGGTCTCCTTTTTTTTGTTTAAAGATTCTTCTATAGTGGTGGAAGTCTTAGGAGCGCTTGAATGTTTTTAAAGAAAATCACGACTGTTAGTATGTTAACCGTATCTTCTGTGGCTGTGCCTGTATATGCGCAAACGGTGCGAGTAGAGCCGGTGGAGATAATGTATGGTAATCAGATTTATCATGGTGAACATCAGGTTGTACTCAGCTCTCCTGAAGATGTCACCATCATTCCCGCAGAACAGCCTAAGAACAATATGCTTGCCAATATGGTGATATCGGCCAATCCCAAAAAGTTGTCTTATTTAGAAGAATCGGCCATTGCTAAACGTGAGCAAGAAATCTATCGCGAAGTGAATCAGCGCACCAAAGATTCGCCTTTTACGGTGCTATTTACCGGCCATATCCCAGAAGAAATTCAGCAGAAGCGTCTCAGCATGATGCCAGAAATCGGTATCTTCGGAGATCAAAAGGATAAGTTAGAGCAGGATCAATCAGCGTTGCATCCCGAGAATAATTCAGCTTTGGATGAAGGTGAATTTACGGAAGTGGTGCCGGGGAATCGTATCCAGCCTTCTGCGGCACAGCCAGCTGCTCAAACGCCTGACACTGCCACTGCACCGGTGAATCAAGCGGAACTCACCAATGAGCAGAAATTAGAACAGCTCATTGGTGGTTAACCTTTCCTTCATTATTCAATATGTAAAGCGGTCCATGCCTTAGTGTCCTGCCAGTTATTGGTGATTAGCAGGCGTGCCGCTTTGTTTTGCTCGATCTTCTCACGCATAAAAGCCAAGAAATCAGCTTTGCTTAGCTCTTCAAGCGCTATGACCCATTCTTTGCGGTCATTGAAGTTGTGATCAGGCTCCACAATATGTGGCCATTCTTCTAGCGCTTCTTCTTTTAGGTTGTTAGGTTGCTTCATGTAAGCGGCCAACACCGCCTGACGAGCTTGTTCAAATTCCTTGTCACTTACGTCTTGCTCGCCCCATTTGGTGGATTGAATAAAACGCTCGATCTCGCTTACCAGTACTTGAGTACTGGTGTTTGGAGATTGCACTAAGAAGCCAATCGCTGGTGTGCGTTCAATGGTTTGGTTGGTAACGGCTACGATGTAGCCATACTGCTTCTCTGTGCGAAATTCGTTGTAGAACTTGGCGCCCAATAACTGCGCTAAGATTCGTACGTAGGCACGCTGAGTATAAGAAGCGTCGTTGTTATCCGTTGCAATCAGGCTGTATAGCACTGTGTTGTCAGCGCTGCGTGTATCAAAGTTGTACAGATAGTTCTGTTGCGAACCAAAGTTTTTTAGTTCCACTGGGCGGTAAGAGTGCTTTTCAAGGCAGGTTTTTACCTTGTCCCCAAGTTTGGCGGACAGCAACTGGGCATCGTCTTTGCTGAAGTTGCCCGTCATGTAGCCGACGTATTGGAAGCGTGTGACGTGTTGCTCGATAAAGGCGTTTACTTCGTCTAGGGAAATGTCAGCAATCAAGCCCTGCAACACGTCTACAGGTGCATTACCTTTAATCGCCGTTTGACTAAAGTAATGGCGCGCTAGGGCGTAAGGTGGTTGGCTGTCTAGGTTGTTCAGGCCTTTCAATACATCTAATTTGGCAATCTCAAGACGTTTATCGGATGCGCGAAACGTCATCATTTTATCGACAAGTGAGTAGAAGTAGTCGCTTTGTTTATCGTTATAGCCACTGGTGCGCAGCGTCAGGCCGTTACTGTGGGCATACAATTCATAACCCAATCCCGCCATATAAGGTTGGTAGGTGCTTTCACCTGCGGCGTCATTGAATAGGCGCGCCCAAAGCTGTAGCAGTAGGCGATCGCGATTATCCGGATTCTTTAGGAAGCCGAAGTAGCCAAAGATCATGCCGGTCGGTTTGTCGAACTGCGTGTTTGGTTTGTACCAGAAGTCATAGCCCTTTTTGCTGTCAATGTTGCTTGGCTCAGCGCTCTTGTTTTGCGCGTACAGGTCAAGGTTGACTGGCATAAATGGGTTGGCATTCGGTAAGCCAAAATCCGAAGACAGAGTGCTCTGTGCCACCAAGTCAGCTTGTTTAAAAGCCATCTCACCGTTGGCATATTGGCTCTCGTAAAGAGGCTCAGTTGACCAGTTAATCTCTCCAGAGATCCAATCACTCGGGAAGTGTTTATCGCTTAGCCACTGGACAATTAGGTTGTCTTGCTGCAGATAATTCATCAGGCCACGAATGTCCTGTTCGCTGGCGTTCTCTGCAATGTGGAAGCTTTGCATAAGTTGGTCAGCCGGAATTTCCAATGCACGACCAGACAGAATCTGCGCCAGTTTTACTGGCTGCAGGTAGTCGTGATATTCAAAGTTTAGCAAGCTTAGGGTTTTGGTTTCTGCTAGGTATTGCTGAGAAATAGGGGCTTGCTGCAAGTTAGCAATGGTTTTAAAGAGACGCTCAAGAATCTCATCGCGATGCTCTACGCCATCTTCTGTTAGCGACATGGTGATGGTGAAGAAGGCGTGCTGACCATCGTCTAGATTGGTGCCTGCGTGAAGAGCTTGAACCCAGTGCTGTTGCTTTAGATTGGCAAACAGTGAATTCTCTGATTCATCACCTAGTACATAGGATAGGTAGCGTGCCGGTTGCGTGGCGTAGTTAAGGGTCTGGCTAGGAATCTGGAATGAGAATTTGGCGACGTTTTTCTCGGTTTGGGTTTTGAATAACTGCACCTTGCCAGCTTGCGCTGTAATCATTGGTAGCGGTGCTTTTTCTGCTGTAGAGCGTTGCTCAATCGCATCGAAGTAGTTGCGTGCGTAGGCGGCCAATGTTTCCAATGGTTGGTTCGCGACTAAGGTAAGCGCCATGTTTTCTGGTGTGTAGTAGCGATGGTAAAAGCCTAAAAGTAAGTCCTGCAGCTGCTCTGCGGGAACGTTGCCAAGCGTATCCTTATTGCCCACGGTAAAGCGCGCAGCAGGATGTTCGTCGGAGTAAAGCGTTTTGATGGCTTCATTACTACGGCGGCTTTCATCGTCTAATTTAGCGCGATATTCAGAATCTACGGCGTTGATTTCACGCTCTATGTATTGCGGATCCAAAGTCGGAGCAATAAAAAACTGGGCAAAACGATCCAATGCTTCTGGGTACGACACGGGGAGCGTATCAAAGTAGTAATTGGTGATCTCTGCGCCAGTAAATGCGTTATGTGAACCACCGCTTTGACGAATAAATTCTTGATAGGCTCCTGCTTCAGGGTATTTTTCTGTGCCTAAAAATAGCATATGTTCAAGCAGGTGGGCTAAGCCAAGGTGCTTGCTAGGATCTTGATAGCTGCCTGCTTTAACGGCCAAAGACGCAGCAGAGCGCTCTGCCATCGGGTCCGAAACTAAAATGACAGTGAGGCCGTTATCGAGAGTGAGGCGTGCGTATTCGTGTTGGTCTGATTGACCTTTACCTAGGATAAGTTGCATGGGTACAGCTATAGCAGAAAGACTAATAAACGAAGCGCAAATTAATAAAATTTGCGCTAGGAATGGGGGGCGAAATATTGGTCGAAATTTAATCATGGGCACAGATTAGCCTGATCCCATGATGAAGTGCAAGCCCTTTAATTATTTGATTTGAGCATCAAGTGATTGGCCGTTCACTTTTACGCTATCTTCACCCATTAGGTATAGGTAAAGTGGCATGATGTCCTCTGGGGTTTTGAGTGTATTGGGGTCTTCCGCTGGGTAGGCGTGGGCACGCATATTGGTGCGAGTAGCGCCAGGGTTAATGGCGTTGACGCGAATGTTGGAGATATTTTCCAGTTCATCGGCCAATAGCTGCATCATGGCTTCTGTAGCAAATTTTGAAACCGCATACGCGCCCCAGTAAGCTTTGGCTTTGCGGCCAACGCTTGAGCTAGTGAAAATGATGGATGCGCTAGGGGCTTTTTGTAGTAGAGGCAGAAGAGCTTGGTTTAACAAAAACGCTGCCGTTACGTTGACGCGCATTACCTGCTCGAAGGTGCTGGGTTCAAAATTAGCTAGCGGTGTACGAGCACCCAGCATACTGGCATTGTGCAAAATGCCATCAAGACGGCCAAATTCTGTTTCAATGGTGTTGGCTAGGTCGATGTAATCGTGCTCAACCGCCGTGTCCAAGTTTAACGGTACGATTGCCGCTTGTGGATAGCCTAGGTTTTCGATCTCATCGTACACTTCTTCCAGTTTCTTGGTCGTACGTCCCAATAAAATCACTGTGGCGCCGCAAGCCGCGTAGCTTAACGCTGCTTGCTTACCAATGCCGTCTCCGGCGCCAGTGACTAGGATAACTTTGTCTTGCAATAAATCGCTCGGTGCTTGGTAATCCAGCATCGTAGACCTCCTAGTTTTGTGACGGTTTTTGTGTATGCATCAAGTAGTTAACGGATACATCACGGTCATTCAATTTATAAACCTTAGTTAATGGATTATAGGTCATGCCGGTCATGTGTGTGACATCAAGGCCTGCTTGGCGGGCAAAGTTGCTAAGCTCCGCTGGTTGAATGAATTTAGCGTAATCGTGGGTGCCTTTTGGCAGCATTTTTAGGACGTATTCCGCACCGACAATGGCAAACAGGTAAGCCTTCGGGTTGCGGTTGATGGTTGAGAAGAATACGTGGCCGCCAGGTTTGCAAAGTTTCATGCATGCGCGAATAACGGAAGCAGGATCAGGTACGTGCTCAAGCATTTCTAGGCAGGTGACGACGTCATATTGTTCCGCTTCACGCTCAGCGATTTCTTCTGCAGTAATGCGCTCGTAGTCGATTTCAAGACCGCTTTCTTCTAGGTGAAGTTTTGCCACCGCCAGTGGTGCTTCGCCCATGTCGATACCTTTAACGGTCGCGCCCATTTGCGCTAAGGCTTCGGACAAGATGCCGCCGCCGCAGCCGATATCAATGGCTTTTTTACCGTTCAGCGCAGCACGCTCATTGATGTAGTTAGCGCGTAGTGGATTGATGTCATGAAGAGGTTTGAACTCACTGTTCTTGTCCCACCAGCGGCTTGCTAGGGCTTCAAATTTAGCGACTTCATCTAAATCGACATTGGTGGAGTTGTTCTGGTTTGAGGTCATCTCTTTTTCCTATTGTATCGTGGCTACTGCGTTAACGATTAGGTCTATTCCTAGTATTCGAGCGATCGCCGCTAAGTGGATCAAAGCATTATAGCGATTCTGTTGTTGGCGACAAACTCGGAACTGCAATGCTGAGTCGCTTTTTACGTAATTTTGATCGTAACCAAGAGCTTGCGTGAATTTTGTGCAGTGTCTGTGGCACGTTTGTCGAAAAATAAAAGCGCGATAGATGATGGGTGTTCAGGATTTGCTTGTGGTATAATGCCGCGCTTACAAAAAGATGGCCGGAGCGTGTTGCCATGTCGCCTCGCTCCAAACATAAGGAACGGTAGTATCTATGGGTGAATTAGCCAAAGAAATTATTCCCGTCAGTATCGAAGATGAGCTGAAAGGTTCTTATCTTGATTACGCGATGAGCGTAATCGTCGGGCGTGCATTGCCTGATGTTCGAGATGGTTTGAAACCGGTTCACCGTCGTGTTTTATACGCGATGAACGAACTTAAGAACGACTGGAATAAGCCCTACAAAAAATCCGCTCGTATCGTCGGTGACGTGATCGGTAAATATCACCCTCATGGTGACTCTGCTGTATACGAAACCATCGTCCGTATGGCGCAGCCATTCTCAATGCGTTACATGCTAGTCGACGGCCAAGGTAACTTCGGTTCGGTTGACGGCGATAGCGCGGCAGCTATGCGTTATACCGAGATTCGTATGGCGCGTATGTCGCACCATATGCTGATGGATTTGGAAAAGGAAACGGTGGATTTTGTACCTAACTATGATGGTACAGAGTTTATGCCGGAAGTGTTGCCAACACGTATCCCAGGCTTGCTAGTTAACGGCTCTGCGGGTATCGCGGTCGGTATGGCGACCAATATTCCACCTCATAACCTAGGTGAAGTGATCGATGGCTGTTTGAATGTCATTGATAACCCAGAAGTGACCATCGATGAACTGATGGAGCACATTCCTGGTCCAGACTTCCCGACAGGCGCATTTATTAACGGTCGTGCAGGCATTGTTGAAGCCTACAAGACTGGCCGTGGCCGTATTTATATGCGTGCCCGCCACCATGTGGAAGACATGGAAAAAGGCAATCGTCAAGCGATCGTCTTTACTGAAATTCCTTACCAGCTTAACAAAGCAAAAGTGATCGAGAAAATCGCTGAGTTGGTAAAAGAGAAGAAAATCGAAGGTATTAGCGAGCTACGTGACGAATCTGATAAAGATGGTATGCGTATCGTGATCGAACTGCGTCGTGGCGAAAATGCTGACGTGGTAGTGAATAATATCTTTGCGCAAACTCAGCTACAGTCTGTGTTTGGTATCAACATGGTGGCCCTAGTAGATGGTCGCCCAGAGTTGTTGAACCTAAAACAAGTACTTGAGTGCTTCGTCAAACACCGCCGTGAAGTGGTGACTCGCCGTACTATCTTCGAACTGCGTAAAGCCCGCGAACGTGGCCATGTTCTTGAAGGTCTAGCGGTTGCCTTGGCTAACATTGATCGTGTGATCGAGTTGATTCGTCAGTCGCCAACGTCAGCAGAAGCGAAAGAAAAACTGATCGCTGAGACGTGGGAGCCTGGCAATGTTATGGCCATGCTTGAGCGTGCTGGTGCGGATGCCTGTCGCCCAGATGACCTAGATGCAGCGTATGGTTTCAATGACGGTGTTTACCGTTTGTCACCAGAGCAAGCGCAAGCGATTCTTGATCTTCGTCTACATCGCCTAACAGGTCTTGAGCACGAAAAACTACTAGGCGAATACAAGTCTTTGATCGACTTGATTGCTGAGTTGCTAGAAATTCTGGGCAACCCTGACCGCCTAATGGAAGTGATTCGTGAAGAGCTTGAAGAAGCGCGTGATCAGTTCGGCGATGCACGTCGCACAGAAATTCTAACTTCTAAGCAAGATCTAACCATTGCTGACTTGATTGATGAAGCGGCCATGGTAGTGACCATTTCTGATACCGGTTATGCCAAGACTCAACCGCTAGAAGAGTACAAAGCTCAACGTCGTGGTGGTCGTGGTAAGTCAGCATCGGGTATGAAAGATGAAGACCATATCAGTCACTTGTTGGTAACCAGCAGTCACGATACCGTGATGCTGTTTAGTAACTTCGGTAAAGTGTACTGGTTGCGTGTATTTGAAATTCCAGTTGGTAGCCGAGCGTCTAAGGGCCGTCCAATCGTGAACCTATTGCCATTGGCAGAAGGTGAGCATATCTCTGCGCTATTACCATTGACTGCGCCAGAGAAAACCGATGTAGACAGCGATGTGGAAGTGGATGTAGAAGACGGTGACGACGTTGTTGCAAGCAGCTACATCTTTATGGCGACGGCCAACGGTACCGTTAAGAAAACGGCCATGGAGCACTTTGCTCGTCCACGTACAAGTGGTCTGATCGCGTTGAAACTGGATGAAAGTGATGCACTGGTTGGTGTGGCACAAACGTCTGGTAACGATGACATCATGTTGGTGTCGAGCTCAGGTAAGACGATCCGCTTTAAAGAAACGGATGTGCGTCCAATGGGTCGTACCGCAGCGGGTGTGCGCGGTATCAAGCTGGCTGAAGATGCCAAAGTGGTGTCTCTGATTGTGCCAAGCGCAGACCAAGATACAGCGGTACTAATGGCTTGTGAAAATGGTTACGGTAAACGTACTATGATCAGTGAATTCCCAGTTTACGGTCGTGGTGGTCAAGGTGTGATTGGTATTCAAGTGTCCGAGCGTAATGGCCCAGTTAAGGGTGCGACGCAAGTTGAAGAGTCGGACGAAGTGATCTTGATTACCGATATGGGTACCTTGGTACGTACGCGCGTTTCTGAGATTTCATGCCAAGGTCGAAACACTCAAGGTGTGACATTGATTCGTCTATCAAACGGTGAGCGTTTGGTCGGTGTTGAACGTGTTGTGGAGGACGATGATGCGGAAGCAGAAGCCGAGCAGGTTGATGTGGGCGTTGAGCAAGTCGACACAACGGATGAACTGACGAGCAATCCCCCAAGCTCTGAAGAATAAAATCCTAGGCGCACCTTGAGTGCGCCTTCTTTTGTGTTGTAAGACACATTTTTAAATGAGGTTTAAGGCAGAATGAGCCGAGTTTACAACTTTTGTTCTGGTCCCGCCGCGCTTCCAGAAGCTGTACTAGCAAAAGCGCAAGCAGAACTTCTTGATTGGCACGGAACCGGTGTGTCAGTGATGGAAATGAGCCACCGTAGCGATGAGTTTATGTCGATCCTAGCATCGGCTAAAGCGCGTCTAAGCAAGCTACTGAATATCTCTGATGATTATGAAATTGTCTTCACTCAAGGTGGTGCTTCCACGTCCTTCGCACAAATTCCGGCTAACCTAAGCAATGGTTTTGCGTCGGCTTGTTACCTAGATACCGGTGCTTGGTCGAGCAAGGCTCTAAAAGAAGCGAAGAAATACACCAATGTTGTGGTGGCTGGCTCATCAAAAGATGTGAACTACACCACGGTGCCAGATTTCGCGACACTGAATCTGGATGAAAAAGCGGCTTACTTGCATCTAACGCCTAACGAAACCATTGGTGGTTTGGAGTTTGCGGATCTGCCGGAAACAAATTTACCAATTGTGGCGGACTTGTCTTCGACTATCTTGTCTCGTCCATTGGACGTGTCTAAGTACGGCATGATCTATGCCGGAGCACAAAAGAACATTGGCCCAGCCGGTGTGGTGATTAATATCATTCGCAAAGATCTGTTGGCGCGCAGTAATAATGATGTGTTGCCAAGTGTGTGGTCTTTCGAAAGCCTTGCACAAAATGATTCCATGATTAACACGCCGCCAACGTTTGCGATTTACTTGGCAGACTTGGTGTTTGAGTGGTTGGACGCTCAAGGCGGCGTTCCAGCTATGGAAAAACTAAATATTGAAAAAGCTGAGTTGTTATACAGCGCGATTGATAACAGCGGCTTTTACTCCAACCCAATCGATGTTCGTTACCGTTCACGTATGAACGTGCCATTTGTATTGGCGGACGAATCACTTGAAAAGACTTTCTTAAAAGAGTCAGAAGAAGTCGGGCTTCGTACCCTTGCGGGTCACCGTTCAGTCGGTGGTATGCGTGCGAGTATCTACAATGCTATGCCTCTTGCAGGTGTGCAGGCATTGGTAGACTTCATGCAAGCATTCGAAAAACGCTACGGCTAATTGTAATTAGGACACACGCTCTATGACGACAAAAAACGATACTATCCCGATGACGTTGCCTCTGCTACGTGATCGAATCGATGCAATTGATGCGCAGATTCAAGATTTGATAAATGAGCGCGCAGCTTGTGCGCAAAAGGTAGCTGAGGTAAAGCTAGCCGAGCAAGGTGATGAGAAAGTCGTGTTTTATCGTCCGGAGCGTGAAGCCCAAGTATTGCGTCGTGTGATGGAGCGTAATAAAGGTCCGCTAGGCAATGAAGAGATGGCGAAGATCTTCCGTCAAATCATGTCTTCTTGCTTAGCACTTGAGCGCCCAATGCGCATCGCTTTCTTGGGTCCGGAAGGCACCTTCACACAGCAAGCGGCGCTAAAGCACTTTGGTCAGTCGATTGTCAGTGCGCCGATGGCGGCCATTGATGAAGTGTTCCGCGAAGTGGAGTCGGGTGCAGCCAACTACGGTGTGGTTCCGGTTGAGAACTCTACCGAGGGTGTGGTCAATCACACGCTAGACAGCTTCCGTGGTTCACGTTTGAAAATTTGTGGTGAAGTCGAGGTTCGTATTCACCACAACTTGTTGGTGGCGCCAAATATCAATCCTGATGATGTCACGCATATTTACTCGCACCAGCAGTCTTTAGCGCAATGTCGTGCCTGGTTGGATCGTTACTGGCCCCACGCAGAGCGTGTTGCCGTGAGTTCAAATGCGGAAGGTGCGCGTCTAGCGGCTGAAGCGGGTCGCAATGGTAAAGCAGTTGCGGCCATTGCTGGCGAGATCGCCAGTCAGCTGTACGATCTAGAAATCGTCTCGGCGAACATTGAAGATCACCCAGAAAATACCACGCGCTTCTTGATTATCGGTAACGAGAAGACGCCACCAAGCGGTAAAGATAAAACTTCTTTATTGGTCAGCGCTAAGAATGAGCCAGGTGCTCTGTACCGTTTGCTTGAGTCATTCGAGCGTCACGGTGTGGATATGACACGCCTTGAAACTCGTCCTTCTTTGATCAGTAAGTGGGGCTATGTGTTCTACATCGACTTTTGGGGGCATTGTGAAGAGGGTGCTTGCAAGACCGTGATTGATGAACTGCGTGAACGTGCATCGGAAGTGAAAGTGCTGGGTTCTTACCCGGTTGCAGTGCTGTAAGCGCTAAGTTTGTTCGGTTATAAGGCGCTTACTATGCAAGACAATAAAAAAGAGTTTGGTAATGTTCTAATCGTTGGGTTGGGCATGATTGGTGGCTCGTTCGCGAAAAGTCTAAAGCAACAAGGTCTGGCGACCTTGTATGGGGCGGATCGTCGCGCGGGAGAGCTGACGCTGGGGGTATCGACCGGCGTAATTGATCATCCTGCTCAGCTGGATGAAGCGACTATTTCAAACATGGACATTATTATCCTAGCGACGCCAGTGCGCGCCATGGAGTCTGTGTTATCTGAAATTAAACCATTTATTAAGCCAACTACTTTGGTGACCGATGTCGGTTCTACCAAAGGTAGTGTGGTGGCCGCTGCGGTCAAAGTATTTGGTGAGGCGCCTGCTAATTTCATTCCTGGGCACCCCATTGCCGGAGCGGAGAAAAGCGGCGTACTGGCGGCCAACCCTCATTTATTTGAAAAGCATATGGCGATTATTACGCCATTGCCTTATTCCGATCCTGAATTGCTCGACCGACTGCACCGCCTATGGCGTGCTGTAGGTGCGGATGTCGTGAGTATGGATGTGGATCATCACGATCATGTGTTGGCGGCGTCTAGTCACTTGCCTCATTTGTTGGCTTACACCTTAGTGGATGCCTTGGCGAATGCGGAACGCAGTCAAGATATCTTCCGTTTTGCGGCCGGTGGCTTCCGTGATTTCACCCGTATTGCGTCGAGTGATCCGGTGATGTGGCGTGATGTGTTCTTGGCCAATAAAGACGCGACCTTGACGACGTTAGACCTGTTTACAGATCGTTTGGCGGAGATGCGTCAGGCTATCGTCGATGGCGATGGAGCCTCTATGTACGGTGTATTTACTCGTGCTAAGTCGGCTCGTGATCACTTCTTGCGTTTGCTCGAGCAGCGTACCTTAGGTAAGCCCCAAGAAAAGCAAGTTTCGATTTCGGTGAGCCCTGCATCGGCGATTAACGGTGACGTTAAGTTGATCGGTGACAAATCTTTGTCACATAGAGCGCTTATAATGGCCGCCCTAGCGCATGGCGTCAGTGAATTAGTTAATATCGATCTAGCTGGTGATGTAAAAGTGACCATGCAAGCCCTGCGTGATATGGGGGTAGTGATCGAGGAATTCGGCTATGGCTCAGTGCGAGTGCATGGTGTGGGGCGCAAAGGGTTGCGTGCTCCGATCGCGCCAATCAATGTCCATAACTCTGCCACCAGCTTGTATTTGTTGGCGCCAGTTTTAGCAGGGCAGACATTCCCTGTTGAGGTAGTCGGTGAAGACTCTTTACTCAATACCCCGTTCACACATCTATTGGCCTTGCTGAAAAGTGTCGATGCTGATGTGGTGTCGGCGGCGGCGGATTGTTTGCCGTTTAAATTTGCGCCTGCTCAATTATCTCCTTTGTCAACGACATTGCCTGGGCCAGCGTCCTCGCGCCTCATGTCTTCGGCGGTGATTGTGAGTTTGTTTGCTGATCAAGATGGCCAGTTTGAGTCTGCACTGCCTTTTGATGAACAAGTGCGAGCGCTGTTTGCATCTTTTGGGGTGCAGGTTAAGGGTGAGGCAAGCTTTACAGTGCATCATGAAAGTATTGTGGGGGCTAATCTTGAGTTACCGGCGGATATGCAACAGGCGCTATGGAGTGTCTTGCTAGCCACCATTTTACCGGGCTCTGCTTTGCAATTAGAAGGTGTGGCGCGTCATGGGCGCATGAATGTTCTGCTGAAGGTGTTGCAGCAGGCGGGCGCTAAGTTTGTCTGGTTGGGTGAACCTTTAGGGGTCTTTAATACTCAAACGTTGCGAGTCAGTTTCGCGCCTTTAAAAGCCTTTGCATTAACGGCGGAACAATCTTATGAGTTGCGTGAATTCGTCTCTCTTTTGGCGGTTCTAGCGGTGTATGCGGAAGGTGAAAGTCAGTTCGAGGGTATTCCTCAATTGCCTTATTTCTACGAAGATCGCATCACCACATTGATGGATGGTGTGAATCATATCGGTGGTGCCATTGAGTGGCAGGCCGGAACACTAATAATAAAAGGATGTCCCCCTCAGGGTGGGGATTTGGACAGTGCAGGGAACGAGTTAGTGGCATTAGCTTTTCTACTACTTGCAGCACGTTGCCGCAATGGTGCGACAGTCAGGGATTGTCAAAAATTGTTAGCGCAAATTCCAAACTTAGAAGAAATTGCGACTGTGCTGGGCCTCAAGTGTTCAGTGCATAGCTAAATAAGAGGAACAGTTATGATGAATCAAGCCCCAGTTATTACGATTGATGGCCCAAGTGGTGCCGGTAAAGGTACAGTTAGTCAGTTGGTCGCCGAGAAGCTGGGATGGCATTTGCTTGATAGTGGTGCGCTTTATCGTTTATTGGCTTTGGCCGCTTCTCATCACGGTATTCAAACGGATGATGTGGAAGCGCTCAAAGTATTGGCAGAGCACTTAGATATCCAATTCTTGCAAGCGGATACTAATGAAGTCGAGATTGTATTGGAGGGGGAAGTTGTTACCCAAGCGATCCGTACTGAAATTATTGGTAATCAAGCCTCAAAATTGGCAGCGATTCCAGATGTTCGTGACGGGCTTTTATTACGCCAGCGTGCCTTTGTGCAAACGCCAGGATTAGTTGCCGATGGTCGTGATATGGGCACAGTGGTGTTCCCAGAAGCGAGCATAAAAGTATTTTTAACCGCTAGCCCAGAAGAGCGCGCTCAACGTCGCCTGATGCAATTGCAGCAAAAGGGCGATGAAGTGAAGCTGGATGAGTTAGTCAAAACCATCAAAGAGCGTGACGAGCGCGATGCTAACCGTCCGGTTGCCCCATTAGTACCGGCCGTTGGTGCGCTAGTGATCGATAGTACCGATATGACCATTGATCAAGTTGTCGACGTGATTATGACGGAAGCAGCAAAAGCATCATACATTGCAGTTTGATCTGTATTTATGTTCAAACTTTGTGCTAAAATAGATCGATTAAACAAGTCGATTTGGCGCCAGCTCTTGCCAAGTCGCAATCAATGCAAATTAACCCCACATAAGCTGGCGATGTGGTAGGGAACATTTAGTTGTTCCATGTATATAGGAATCACAATGACTCAAAGCTTCGCAGAACTGTTTGAAGAAAGCCTAAAAAGCGTAGAAATGGCGCCAGGCTCGATTGTTACTGGTATCGTTGTTGACATCGATAGCGACTGGGTAACTGTTCACGCAGGTCTTAAATCTGAAGGCGTTATCCCACGTTCTCAATTCCTAAGCGAGAGCGGCGAATTCACTCTAAACATCGGCGACGAAGTTAAAGTTGCTCTTGATGCTGTAGAAGACGGTTTCGGTGAAACTAAACTTTCTCGTGAGAAAGCTAAGCGCGCTGAAACTTGGTCTGTGCTTGAAAAAGCATACGAAGAAGGTGAAATCGTTAAAGGTATTATCAACGGTAAAGTTAAAGGTGGCTTCACTGTTGATATCGCTAACATCCGTGCTTTCTTGCCAGGTTCTTTGGTAGATGTTCGTCCTATCCGTGACACATCTCACCTTGAAGGTGTTGAACTTGAGTTCAAACTTATCAAGCTTGATCAAAAACGTAACAACGTTGTTGTTTCTCGTCGTGCTGTTATGGAAGCTACTAACAGTGCTGAGCGCGAATCTCTTCTTGCTAACCTTGAAGAAGGTCAAGAAGTTAAAGGTATCGTTAAGAACCTTACTGACTACGGTGCGTTCGTTGACTTGGGCGGTGTTGATGGTCTTCTACACATCACTGACATGTCTTGGAAACGTATCAAGCACCCAAGCGAAATCATCGCTGTAGGTGACGAGATCGACGTTAAAGTTCTTAAGTTCGATCGTGAGCGTAACCGTGTATCTCTAGGTCTGAAACAACTAGGTGAAGATCCATGGGTAGCAATCAAAGCTCGTTACCCAGAAGGTACTAAAGTTACTGCACGCGTAACTAACCTAACTGACTACGGCTGCTTCGCTGAGCTAGAAGAAGGTGTTGAAGGTCTTGTTCACGTGTCTGAAATGGACTGGACGAACAAGAACATCCACCCATCTAAAGTTGTTCAAATCGGCGACGAAGTAGAAGTTATGATCCTAGACATCGACGAAGAGCGTCGTCGTATTTCTCTAGGTATCAAGCAGTGCACTCAGAACCCATGGGAAGAGTTTGCTACTTCTTTCAACAAAGGCGACAAGATCTCTGGCGCAATCAAGTCTATCACTGACTTCGGCGTATTCATCGGTCTTGACGGTGGTATCGACGGTCTTGTTCACCTATCTGACCTATCTTGGGATGAAGCTGGTGAAGAAGCCGTACGTAAGTACAAGAAAGGTGACGTTCTAGAAACTGTTGTTCTTTCTATCGATGCTGAACGTGAGCGTATCTCTCTAGGCGTTAAACAACTTGAGCAAGATCCATTCGTTGCTTTCGTTGCTGAAAACGACAAAGGCGCTATCGTAAACGGTACTGTTTCTGAAGTTGACGCGAAAGGTGCTACAGTTGTTCTAGCTGAAGGCGTTGAAGCTTACTTGAAAGTTTCTGAAATCAGCCGTGACCGTGTAGAAGATGCGACTTCTGTACTTAAAGAAGGTGACTCTGTAGAAGCTGCGATCACTAACGTTGATCGTAAAGCACGCACTATCGCTATCTCTGTGAAAGCGAAAGATGCATCTGAAGAGAAAGCTGCTCTTAAATCTCACGCTGAGAAGCAACAAGCTGAAGTTAGCGGTCCGACTACAATCGGTGACCTAATCAAAGCTCAACTTGAGAACCAAAACTAAGTTTTATTGAGCTAACGCTTAATAGAATATGTTTTAAAAGGCGGACCCATTTGGGTCCGCTTTTTTTATGTTTTTTTTAAGATCGGATTGACAAATAAACTATACACAGAAGATGTGGATAAACGTGGGTATAGCTCTTAGGTTAGCGAAAATTGGCTAAAAGTGTTTTGATATCTTCTTCATTCCATTCAGGTTTTTCGAGTAATTCAGTCAGATCAGGGTTGTTTTGAATCTGGTCTAAATTCTTTTGAAATTTGGCAAAATGGTAGTCTTTTATCAACTTTTCATCGTATTCCGAGCGATACAGTTTGGGACTATTTTGGCTGGAGTCGACCTCACTTGCCTGAGTCTTTTTCAAGTTATTCACAGTCTTGTAGGCATTAAGCATCTTTGACTTGTTCATTGGACTCACCTATTGGAAATTCTATTTGCGTCACGAGAAAGTAATCCTCTTTCGCGGTCCACTTAATATTAGCATTCCACAGTTGATTGCCGTGGTCACGACCTTCTGAGCCAACCAGATAAGACGGGCGTGGATCTTGACCAATAACTTGCTCAATCAGTGGCATTAAATCTCGTTGATACGTTTCTTTATAGCTGTTGGCCTGTTGCAGCGCTAGTTCTGAGAAGTGCACGGATTTTAGCGTAGTGGGGAGTGGGGCGAAGCCACCTTTAGCGTTTGGCAAGGCATCGGCGTAAGGTAGGTAAGGCTTGATGTCGACCACCGGCGTTTGATCCAGTAAATCAGCACCAATAATGTCGATAAAGACACGATTACCTTCTTTGCGTACGCCTTTGACTTCCACGACTGATAAGCCTAGTGGATTAGGGCGGTGCGTGGCGCGCGTCGCAAAAATCCCCATTTTTTCTTTGCCGCCCAAACGTGGTGGGCGTATTTTCGCTTTCCAGTTGTCGGTCATGCACTCATGAAAAATGAAATGAACCCAGATATGTGAGAATCCATCCAAACCGTCGAGTACATCAAGACGGTTGAAAGGTGGTAATAGCTCAATTGAGGCTGAAGCTTCGGTGACCAGTCCTGGTTGGCGAGGAATGCCAAATTTCTGTTTGTAACAAGAGTGAACGACGCCGATTTGCTGAAATTGAAAGGTGCTGGTCATGGGTAAATTAATCGTTAGGACGTTGAATATTTGAGAATCAGATTGAATAAGATGTGTTAGTATACCGCTTATCTATTTTTATAGCGTCCCATAAAGGGAAAAGACATCGCTGGATAAAGAAGAGAGAAACGAATGTCCTTAGAATCTTACATGAACGAAGTTGGTCAAAAGGCTCGTGCTGCGTCACGCCAATTGACTCGTGCTACCACTGAGCAAAAGAACAAAGCCTTGTTTGCCATGGCCGATGCTTTGGAGCACGCACGACCTCGATTGAAAGAAGAGAATGCTAAGGACTTAGAAAATGGTAAGCAAAAAGGGCTAGATGCGGCTTTATTGGATCGCCTTGAACTGAACGATGCGCGCATCGACGGTATGATCGAAGGCCTTAAGCAAGTAGCAGCCTTGCCAGATCCAGTCGGTGAAATCACTGATATGGTGTACCGTCCATCGGGTATTCAGCTGGGTAAAATGCGAGTGCCACTGGGTGTCATTGGTATCATTTACGAATCACGTCCAAACGTAACCATTGATGCGGCGAGTCTATGTTTGAAGTCTGGCAACGCAACTATCTTACGCGGTGGTAGTGAAGCCTTTTACTCAAACCAAGCCATTGCCGAAGCGGTTCAGTCTGGTCTTGCAACAGCGGGTTTGCCAGAAGATGCGGTGCAGGTGATCAATACGGTCGATCGTGAAGCGGTTGGTTTGTTAATTACGATGCCTGAGTTTGTTGATGTGATTGTGCCACGTGGTGGTAAAGGCTTGATTGAGCGTATTAGTAAAGATGCACGTGTGCCAGTCATCAAGCACCTAGACGGTAACTGTCATGTCTACATTGATGACCAAGCGGATCTAGACAAAGCCTTTAAAATTGCTATGAATGCAAAGACTCGTCGTTACGGTGTCTGCAACGCCATGGAGTCATTGCTGGTGAATGCTGCTGTGGCAGCAGACATCCTTCCTCGCTTAGCGGATGCCTTGGCTGAAAAAGGGGTGGAGCTAGTAGGCTGTGAGCAAACTCGCGCCATTATTGATGCCGCGGTAGCAACGGAAGATGATTGGTACACGGAATACCTAGCACCGAAGTTGTCGATTAAAGTGGTCGCGGATATGGATGAGGCGATTGCCCACATCAATAAATACGGCTCTCATCACTCTGATGCTATCGTGTCACAGAACTACTCGAAAACACGTGCTTTTATGGCAGAAGTGGATTCGTCTTCCGTCATGGTCAACGCTTCAACAGCGTTTGCCGACGGTTTCGAATACGGTCTAGGGGCAGAAATTGGTATTTCTACTGATAAAATTCATGCCCGTGGCCCTGTGGGTCTGATTGGTCTGACCAGCCAAAAATACGTGGTGTTAGGGGATGGTCACACCCGTGACAACTGAGTTGTCAAATACAGCAAAAAAAGGAACGGTCGTGATGGGGGGGACATTTGATCCCATTCACCACGGCCATTTGCGTTCTGCGGTCGATATCCTCGATTATTTCCAGTTTGAAACGCTACGTTTGATCCCTTGTTACCAACCGGTACACAAAGGGGAGCCGAGTGTTAGTGCTGAGCAACGCCTAAAAATGGTGGAGCTTGGTATTCAAGCGGATTCACGCTTAAGTGTCGACGCGCGGGAAATACTTCGGGAAGGACGTAGTTACAGCATTGATACCTTGATCCAGCTGCGTGAAGAGCTGGGGGATGAGGAACCACTGATCATGGTGGTGGGTATGGACAGTTTCTTGTCTTTACCAACCTGGGCCCGTTGGCAGGAGTTGCTCGACGTGGCGCACATTTTAGTGATCTCAAGACCTGGGTGGGAACCTGATTTTATTTCTACGCTAGAGTCTTTTTATGAAAAACATCGAGCCGAGAGCGCGGCTGAGTTACAATCCGCGCCCGCTGGTAAGATTTGGATGCAGAGCTTCACGCCTCTTGCGATTTCATCTAGCCAAGTACGAAACCTTTGCCGCAAAAACGCGTCTATAGCCTACTTGGTTCCAGAAACAATACAACGCTTCATCGAAGCACATTCTTTATATAAATAGGGTTATCCGAAACTATGAGCCAAACTCAATTATCTGCCGATCAAATTCTCGAAATTGCTGTCGAGTCACTAGAGGATATTAAAGGCGATAACATCACGGTACTTAACGTTAGCGAACTAACTGACATGATGGATTACATGGTCATCTGTACGGGTACGTCTAAGCGTCACGTGAACTCTCTGGGTCAAAACGTGGTTGAACACGCGAAAAGCAAAGGTCTTCAGCCACTAGGCAGTGAAGGTCGTGATATGGGCAGCGACTGGGTTCTTGTTGACCTATATGACGTGGTTGTTCATGTGATGACTGAAGAAGCTCGTTCATTCTACGACCTTGAAAAACTTTGGGATATCAAACCAGAGAAACGTTAAGGTTTAGACATGCGCGTTAGATTGATTGCAGTGGGTACGAAAATGCCAAAATGGGTGACGGAAGGCTACGAAGAGTACGCCAAACGTTTGCCCAAAGACTTCTCGTTAGAGCTGGTTGAACTTCAAATGTCACCTCGCGGTAAGAATACCGATATTGCCAAGGCCATCCAAAAGGAAGGTGATGCGATGTTGGCGGCGATTCCCGCAGGAGACAAGGTGATTGCCCTAGAAGTACTGGGTAAAACCTGGAGTACCGAGCAATTGGCTGAGCAAACTGCACAATGGCGCATGGATGGCCACAACATCTCCCTGTTAGTGGGTGGTCCAGATGGTTTAGATCCACGCTGTACTGCCCGCGCAGATCAAGCTTGGTCACTGTCCAAGCTTACCTTGCCTCATCCTATGGTACGCATTCTTTTGGCCGAGCAGATTTACCGTGCTTGGACCCTAATGAATAATCACCCATACCA
This sequence comes from Marinomonas sp. HM11-D, assembly GCF_057626615.1. NCBI lineage: Bacteria > Pseudomonadati > Pseudomonadota > Gammaproteobacteria > Oceanospirillales > Oceanospirillaceae > Marinomonas > Marinomonas sp. HM11-D. The sequence goes on from NZ_JBMMKT010000005.1 coordinate 328,196, forward strand.
CCGCTAGGGTTCTGTTTTGGGCAAGCATCATCAGGTCTTTCGTAATTACCGTCAGGAACATGCCCTAACTAAGCGTAGGGTAATCGTTGCCGCCATTTTCGTGTTGTTGTTGGTGGGCGTATTGATGGCGCGTTTATTCTATCTGCAGGTGATGGAGTTTGAGCTCTATCAAACCAAGGCCAATGATAACCGCGTCATGCTGGTCACTGAACCGCCCCCAAGGGGACTGATTTATGACCGCAATGGTGTGGTGTTGGCGGATAACCGTCCCATACACAGTTTAACGGTGATTCCGGAACGTGCGGCGAAACTGCCTGAGCTGAAAGAGCTGCTCAATCCTTTGATCGACATTAGCGACGAGGAGTGGGCGGACTATGAAGATCGCCTAAAAGAATATCGTCGTCCGTATCAATCGCTTACCTTGAAAACGCAGCTCTCTGATGAGGAGTGGTCTCGTGTCTCGGTGGATTTGTACAAGCTTGACGGTGTGCAAGTTGAAGCTCAATTAACACGCTATTACCCCTATGGCGAAGCCTTCGCTCACGCGATTGGTTACGTGGGGCGCATTACCGCAAAAGATTTAGAGCGTGTTGACCGCTTGTCTTACCAAGGGGCGCTTTTTATCGGTAAAACGGGTGTTGAGGAATACTACGAATCCACCTTATTCGGTAAACCTGGTATTTCAAAAGTCGAAGTGAATGCCCGTGGCCGCATCATGTCTGAAATCGAACGCCAGAACCCGACGCCTGGACAAGATTTGCATCTGTATATGGATGCGCGGCTACAGCAGTACGCCTACGATTTGTTGGGCACTTATAAGGGCTCAGTAGTGGCCATTGATCCTAACAATGGTGGCGTACTGGCGATGGTGTCTAAGCCAGGCTTTGATCCCAACTTGTTCGTCCGCGGTATTTCCCTTGATCAGTATGCAGAGCTACGTGATGACAAGCGCCTGCCTTTGTTTAACCGCGCATTACGCGGCGGTTATCCACCTGCTTCTACCATTAAGCCTTTTATGGGCTTAGCGGGGCTTGAGTACGGTTTCTCTTCCTGGACTGAAAAATACTATGCCCGTGGCTTCTATCAAATTAATCCGAATGGACGTCGTTACCGAGACTGGAAGCGTGGCGGCCATGGCATGATTGATCTAGAACGCTCCATTATTGAATCGGTCGATACCTACTACTACCAGTTAGCTCATAAAATGGGCATTACGCCGATTCATACTTTCTTGTCAAAATTTGGCTATGGGCAAAACTCGATTTTGGACCTTAATGGCGCCAGCCCAGGTTTGCTGCCTTCTAATGAATGGAAAAAAGCCCGTTATAAAGAACCTTGGTACCCAGGAGACTCCGTCAACGTAGGGATCGGCCAAGGCTTTATGGTGGCGACACCGATTCAGATTGCCACGGCGAATGCGGCGATGGCGGCTCGTGGCCATATGTATTACCCGCGCATGGTGCAAACCATCAATGATCTGCCCGCTACCTTTGAGGATAATGAGGGTGTGGAGCATAAGATCACCTTAAAGGATCAGCGCAACTGGGAGCGCATGATCAATGCAATGAAAAAGGTCGTCACTGATGCCCATGGTACAGGGCGACGTTTACAGGGCACTGAGTATCAAATTGCCGGTAAAACGGGGACTGGGCAGGTATTCAGTTTGGCGGATGACCAAGAATACAATGCGGATAATCTAGATAAGCGTTTACATGACCATGCCTTGTTTATCGGCTTTGCGCCAGCAGATAAACCGAAAATTGCGGTGTTTGCCATCTTTGAAAACGGTGGTAGTAGTTCAAAGCCAGCCGATCTGACTAAGGCACTGTTTGATGCCTACCTGTATGACAATTATCCTGCTGAGTACGATTACTTTAAGGAGCAAGGTCGATGAATATGCCGATTTATGAGCGCATCATCGCTTTTACCAATGCCCGATTATGGCGCTTAACACACGTCGATGTGTTATTGCTGATGGCGCTGTTGCTCCTCATGGCGGGTGGGTTAACCATTCTATACTCAGCATCCGGCCAAGATATTGAAATGGTTGAGCGTCAGGTATTTCGTTTAGGTGTGGGTATGGTGGTGTGTTTGATACTCGCCCAATTGCCCCCCAAATACATGCGTCGTGCCTCGCCATTCTTATTTGCTGTAATTGTTGCCTTGCTGATTGGCGTATTGTTGTTCGGTGTGGGGGCGAAAGGTGCCCAGCGCTGGTTACAAATTCCGGGCGGTCCGCGTTTTCAGCCTTCGGAATTAATGAAAATTGTCATGCCGATGATGGTGGCTTGGTATTTTGCTAACCGCCCATTGCCACCGACATTAAAAGAAATTGTCACGGTATTAGTGATCGTCGCGGTGCCGTCATTGATGGTGGCGAAGCAACCGGATTTGGGTACGGCATTGTTGGTGGGTGTTTCGGGTATCTTTGCACTCTTCTTAGCGGGTATTGGCTGGCGTTATATCCTAGGCGCGGCAGCCATCGCACCGGCCGCAGCATATAGCTTGTGGCATGTGATGCACGACTATCAAAAGCAGCGGGTACTGACGTTCCTGAACCCTGAGAGTGACCCATTAGGGTCGGGTTGGAACATTATTCAATCCAAAACAGCCATTGGTTCAGGTGGCCTCTATGGTAAGGGGTTTCTTGAAGGGACCCAAGCACAACTGGACTTCCTACCTGAAAGTCATACCGACTTTATCATCGCCGTATTGGCAGAAGAGTTTGGCATGTTGGGCTGTGGCTTGTTGATGTGTGCGTATCTACTGGTTATCGCCCGAGGCTTATACATCGCGGCGAATGCGGAAGATAACTATGCACGTTTATTGGCCGGAAGTATTACTTTAACCTTCTTTGTGTACATGTTTGTAAATATTGGCATGGTCTCTGGGATCTTGCCGGTTGTCGGTGTACCGTTACCTCTTGTGAGCTATGGTGGCACCTCAATCATCACCATCATGGCGACATTCGGGATCTTAATGTCGATTCAAACTCATAAAAGGGCAAGGTAATGTTTCCAAGAATTTTAGCCATAGGTTTGGCGTTAGGGTTGTATGGATGTTCTAGCGTTGGTGATCAAGTAGAAGCCAAGCCGACGGTCACAAAAGCAGTTAAAGCGGTGCCCTATATTGAGCTTCCAGAAGTGCGTCAGTTCATCGATGAGATGGAATCTAAACACCGCTACGATCGTACACTGCTCACGCAAATGTTTTCCAATACCTACAAGCGTGAGCAGGTGATTACTAAATCTGATAATCAACCTGAAGTATTAGTGCCATATCACAAATATCGCGCGAACTTTATTGACCCTGTGCGTGTCAAACAAGGGGTTGCGTTTGCCAAACGTAATAAACAGTGGTTGGACAGAGCAGAAAAAGACTACGGCGTTGATTGGCAGGTTATTGTGGCGCTCATCGGTGTAGAAACCGCTTATGGTAAGGTCACCGGTAATCGCGACGTGTTTACGTCTTTAACCACCTTGTCGTTTGACTACCCACGTCGTGGCAGTTACTTCAAAAGTGAATTGGAAGCGTATCTGCTGTTAGCTCGTAATCAAGGTTGGCAAGTTGGCGAAACCAAAGGGTCGTACAGTGGTGCGCTAGGCATGGTGCAGTTCATGCCGAGTAACTATATCAAGTTGGCAGTCGATTATGACCAAAGTGGACGTATTGATCTTTGGAAGTCCGAAGCGGATGCCATTGGTAGCATTGCCAACTACTTACGTCATCATGGTTGGCAGTATAAACAGACTGCTGCGGTAACGGCACGAGTCGATCAACCTGAGGCGGTAAAAGAGTTAGTCAACAAAGGCCGTGCCCCGTTACATACTATGAATGAATGGGGTGACAAGGGCGTTTGGGCAACGACAAATTACAATGCCGGCAAAGCGGGTCTGATAGGGCTGCGTGAGAGTGAAACGGAAGTGGATTATTGGTTAGCCTATGATAACTTCTTCACCATCATGGATTACAACCCAAGTCGCCGCTATGCTATGTCCGTTTTAGAATTAGCAAATAGGATTGCACAGCATGAAGGTGACTAAGTGGCTGGGAGTAATTGCAGTCGTCGGTTTGACGGGCTGTGCCAGCACTGATCATACAAATTCGATCGACTATGACAAAGCATCGGGTGGTGGGCGTTACAGCATTTTGCAGGATCATGCGCCAAGCGGTGACATAAAGGTAGATCATCTACCTGACTTGATTCCGAGATACGAGCCGAAGAGTCGTGGCGGCAATAAGTCTCCCTATGAAGTTTGGGGCAAGGAGTACTACGTAATGGATTCGGCTGAGGGGTATGCTGCAGAAGGCACGGCCTCTTGGTATGGTCAGAAGTTTCATGGTCACAGAACTTCAAATGGGGAAACTTATGACATGTATACGTTTTCAGCAGCCCATAAGTCTCTGCCGTTGCCTACTTTTTTGAAGGTAACCAACCTTGATAACCAGCGCTCAGTGATTGTCCGAGTTAACGATCGTGGTCCGTTTCACGGTGATCGTCTGATTGACTTATCTTATGCCGCGGCCGCGCGACTGGGCTACCACAAAAAGGGTTTAGCACGGGTACGGGTGGAGGCGATTACGCCCAAGCCAGGAGAGCGTTATCAGGCTTCCAATGCGACTAAAACCACCCCCATAAAACCAGTCGTAATACCGACTCCAGCGCCAGTTGTAGCAGTCAAACCTATTGCAGTATCGGCACCCGAAAATGACTTATTGTTTAGTCATTTGCAATTAGGGGCTTTTTCAAAACAAGAATCGGCCAGTAGCTTGCAGAAAAGATTATTTGAAAACTTTGACACATCGATCAACATCGAAGTAGTGCATGCTCCGGATGGACTCTATAAAGTAGTGGTTGGTCCTTATGAAAACGATCAAATGCTACAAACTTGGCAACAGAAATTGGAACAAGCGGGCTTTGGCAAAAGTGTAAAAGTCGCGTTAGCTCCCTAGAGTAAACTTTAACTAGGCTAGAGATTCGAAGCTCCCTTTAGTATCATGCAGGCCTCACGGATTTGACTAAGACGTTTAAAACTATGAAACGACTGTTATCACTTTTTATTTTTACTATTTCTTTAATGACTTCCTTGGTGCACGCCGCACCTTCATTGATTCCAGCACCACCGCAACTTTCAGCCAGCAGCTATGTGCTATTGGATGCGTACACCGGTGATGTATTGGTTGAACATAATAGTCGTGAGGAATTACCTCCAGCGAGTTTGACTAAGCTGATGACGGCTTACATCACGGAGTTTGAGTTGGCGAAAGGCAACATCAGACTGGATGATAAAGTAACCATCAGTGAGAAAGCTTGGCGTATGGAAGGTTCACGAATGTTTATTCGTGAAGGCACACAAGTTGATCTAGAAGATCTGATGCGCGGTATTATTATCCAATCAGGTAACGATGCTAGTGTCGCTGTGGCGGAACACATCGCCGGTGGCGAATCGGCATTTGCTGATCTAATGAACCAACACGCCAAGCTGCTAGGCATGAATAACTCGCACTTTATGAACTCAACGGGTTTCCCAGCGGAAGATCACTATTCAAGTGCGTATGACCTGGCTTTGTTGGCTCGTGCGACCATTATTCATTTCCCAGAAAACTACAAAATGTATTCTGAGAAATACTTTACTTACAACGATATCCGTCAGCCAAACCGTAATAAGCTATTGTGGCGCGATGACACCGTTGATGGCCTAAAAACAGGCCACACGGAAGCAGCAGGCTACTGTCTAGCAGCGTCTGCGGTACGCAACGGCACACGTTTGATCGCTGTGGTAATGGGTACAAGCTCAGATGAAGCCCGTGCTTCTGAAACGCAGAAACTGTTAAACCACGGTTTCCGTTACTACGAAACACGTAAGCTTTACAGCGCTGGACAGGTGCTGAGCACTGCCCAAGTTTGGGGCGGTGAAGCTGATAGTGTCAAAGTCGGCTTTGCGGAAGACGTGTTGGTCACTATGCCGCGTCAAAACGCAGATTCAATTCCAGCTTCTCTAGAGTTGAAATCTGAAATTGAAGCCCCAATCAATGCGGGCGATGTGCTAGGTAAGATTATTGTTGGTACGCCTGACAATATCCTACTAGAGCGTGATGTGGTGGCACTTGAGCCAGTTGCCGAAGGCGGTTTCTTTAAGCGCCTATTCGACAAAGTTAAATTGTTCTTTATGAACTTGTTTTAAAAGACGGTAATTCAAGAAATATGACTTTAATTAATAAACAAGGTGTTGTTGCCAAGGATGCGCCTGATGCCCCTAAAATCGAGTTTCCTTGCGCCAACTACCTGATTAAAGTTGTGGCGATGGATGCTGATGATACCCACATTCGCGTAGTTGAGTGCGTGCTTAAGCACGCACCTGACTTCGATGAATCCTTGATCAGTAAAAATGTGTCTTCTAAAGGACGCTTTGTTAGCTTTAGCTTCCGCATCAATGCTGAAAGTGAAGACCAATTGGCTCGCTTGCACAAAGACCTAATGGTGGTTGAAGCGGTTAAAATGGTTATGTAACCGATGCCAGAAACTATCCTGTGCCGCGATCTTGGCGTGGTGCCTTATGAATCCACTTGGGAGAAGATGAAAGACTTCACTCAAGTGAGAACCAAAGACGATCCTGATCAAATTTGGCTGCTAGAACACCCACCTGTATTCACGCAGGGACAAGCTGGTAAAGAAGAGCATTTGTTGGACGCGGGGGATATCCCCGTGGTTCAAGCCGACCGCGGTGGTCAAGTGACTTATCACGGTCCAGGGCAATTGATTGCTTACATCATGATTGACCTTAAACGTCTGGGCATCGGTGTACGTGATCTGGTAACACTTATCGAAAACTCAATCGTCGATGTTTGTAAAGAGCACGGCATTGAGTCTTACCCCAAGCCGGATGCACCGGGCGTTTACGTGAATGGTATGAAGATTTCCTCTTTAGGGTTGAGAGTACGAAGAGGCTGCTCGTTCCATGGCGTGGCATTAAATGTTGATATGGATTTGTCCCCATTTTTGCGCATTAATCCGTGTGGCTATCAAGGTCTACAGATGATTGATATGAAGCGCTTGCAGCCTGAAACCAAGATGGCGCAAGTTAAAGTTCAGCTGGCAAACGTATTGGCTGAACGTCTCGGATACTCTCATCCGATTATCCAACAAGGGTGAATAAGAATGACTACTCAGCAAAAGCGAGTTGTACAGGGTGAAAAACTTCGTGGTGCCGACAAGATGGCACGTATTCCTGTCAAGGTTATCCCAACGGAAGAAATTCCACGTAAACCGGATTGGTTGCGTGTGCGCATGCCTGCATCGCCAGAGATCGCTCGTATCAAGAGTACTTTGCGTGAGCATAAACTGGCTTCCGTTTGTGAAGAAGCGAACTGTCCGAACCTAGGCGAGTGTTTCTCTAACGGTACAGCGACCTTTATGATCATGGGTGATATTTGTACCCGTCGTTGTCCGTTCTGTGATGTGGCTCACGGTCGACCAAACGCGTTAAGTGAAGATGAGCCAAAAGAGCTAGCGGTTGCTATTCGCGACATGCGTTTGAAATACGTAGTGATCACCTCGGTTGACCGTGATGACCTTCGTGACGGTGGTGCTCAGCATTTTGTTGATTGTATCCGCGAAACACGTGCGCAAAGCCCGAACATTGAAATCGAAACTCTAGTGCCAGACTTCCGTGGTCGTATGGATGTGGCGTTAGACATTCTTGAAGTGGCACCACCAGATGTATTCAACCACAATCTAGAGTCGATTCCGCGTTTGTACCGCCAGGTTCGTCCAGGTTCTGATTACCAGTGGTCGTTAGACCTATTGAAGAAATTTAAAGAGCGTTGCCCAGACGTACCGACTAAATCTGGTTTGATGGTGGGTATGGGTGAAACTTTTGAAGAGATCGTTGAAGTAATGAAAGACCTACGTGCCCATAACGTAGATATGTTGACTATCGGTCAATACTTGCAGCCTTCGAAACATCACTTCCCGATGGATCGCTTTGTGCATCCAGAAGAGTTTGAGCGCTACGAACAAGTGGCAAAAGAACTTGGCTTCAAACATGCTGCCTGTGGTCCGCTAGTACGTTCTTCGTACCATGCCGACAAGCAAGCGCACGGTGAGCGAGTGTCGTAAGTCAGGCTATCTGGACTTAATAAAAGCGAGGTTGTGTCAAACACCTCGCTTTTTTTGTATCTTATTGAAATGAAGGCATAAAAAAGCCCGCCTTGATTGTTTAGGCGGGCTGAAAAGCTATCCGTATTTGGCGCTAAGGGGAGTAAGCGCCGAATGCATGATTGAGCTAACCTGAATCCGAGGCTGTAACAAACATACTGTACTAGGTGTCAGCCTGAGCTGAGACTTAGCTCACTATCCTTATTCTCAGCTTGTTTTAGTATAGTCAAGCTTGGTGAGTCTGGGTTTATTATTTATAAAGTGTTTAAGGGAATGGCTAGATGGGCAATGAATTTGCGACCCCATATTACGCGGTCTGTATTGATACATCGGTTCTACGTGACGATGTTATGTATCGTGTAATGACTGAGAAAGTTATTGAGCTGGCGGCAGAGCAAGATGGCTTTCTGTATTACGAATGGGTGGCGGAAGAAGCCTCTAGATTGGCATTTTACTGGCGTGAAAAATCTCAGGCAGAAGCATGGATGCATCACACCATGATGAACCGAACCCTGTCGATTGGTAGTCAATTCTGGTTTGATCGTTACAGTTTAAAATTGATGGAAGTGCATAAGGAGAAGGTGGTTTTGAATCCTCAAGGTTGGCGCGATAACGCTCGCTTTCCCATGATTAAAACACCAAGGGGAGTGCTGAAACTATTAGATCACGATGATGTTGGGTTGCTTAAAACCTATGTGAATGAGCAGCGCGAGCATTTGGCGGTTTGGGAACCCCTGCGTACTGAAGACTTTTACAGCGAAGATACCTGTCGACTGCGTATCAAAGAGATGCGTCGAGACTTCATTGAAGATCGCGGTTGTGTGCTGTGTTTGCTCGATCCAAAACAGGAACGCATGCTGGCCTACAGCAACTATTCGCAGTTTGCCCGCGGCGTGTCTCAATCTTGTGTATTAGGCTATAGCTTGGCGCAAGATCTTCAGGGACAAGGCTATATGCAGGAATGCCTCAAAGCAGGGATTGAATACATTTCCAAAGAGCTGAATATCGATCGTATTCAGGCCTGTTATATGCCGCGTAATCAAAAGAGCGCTGCTGTATTGGCAAGGTTAAAGTTCGAGAAAGAAGGCATGGCGCGCAACTATCTTAAGATCAATGGTCAGTGGGAAGACCATGTCCTCACGGCACTGACCCTGCGCTAATTTAAGAATGATGGGCCTTTAACTTTAGTATGCGGCTGTGTTTCGGGTAGGGCGACACCACACTCAAATAGGTGATGGGTTTATTGGCTGTGTTAACCAGGCTGCGAGAGCGGCCTTGTGTGACTACCAAGCCGCTTTCACCGATGGCTGCTAACTCGCTTTCTTCAAAGGCGATGCACAACGAGTGATCATGATTTAGCGGCAGAATAAACTCTTCCGACTCTTTCACATAGTAAGTAGGTTCATGGTATTGCGCTGGTAACATGACCCATTCAATCTTGGCAAAATCTTTGTTATCGACCCGCCAGTGGGTCACGCCGCTGGAACATTCATGTTTGTGCTCGGTACCACTAGCGAAACGCTCAAAGCGATCTTGTTGACGAATACTCTGCCCCATAAACACCACGACAAAGACATGGGCGATAGGAGACACTGCCACACAGCGAATCGCCTGATTGTGGCTGAGCCATACGGCTTGGTTGGCCTTTAAACTAGTTTCTTCGTGCGGGGATTCGAGAAATACCTGTCCTTCCGTGACGGTGAGTAGACTGTCAAAAGGAAAACAAAAGTTGTGATTGGCATGCTCATTCATCGCGAGCTGCACCTCATAGACGCGCAAAATATCCGAGTGATGTACGATTTTTTGCCAGCTGTCTTTACCAAGCGTTGCTTTCATTGACGTGTCCTGTCTTAACACTGATACCAATCAGTGTATATCGGAAAGAAAAAAACGACTAATCTGTATTTCATCTCGCACAACGGTTGCAGGCTAAAAGGTGCCTGATTATAGTAGGTGGCAATATTTAAGTTATCGAAATGTTTAGGCTTTTTCGCCTACTTCCCCGTTTAAGAAAGGACCACGCTTTTGAGTGACATGACAAACTTTGAAGCCAATGAAACGCTTTCGCTAAAAGATTATACCGAGAAAGCTTATCTAAATTACTCCATGTACGTCATTCTGGATCGAGCGTTACCGCATATCGGCGATGGATTGAAACCTGTACAACGACGTATTGTCTACGCCATGAGTGAGCTGGGCTTAAAAGCCACCGCTAAGTATAAAAAGTCGGCACGTACGGTCGGGGATGTGTTGGGTAAATTCCACCCACACGGTGACAGTGCCTGTTATGAAGCCATGGTCTTAATGGCGCAGCCATTCTCTTACCGTTACCCATTAGTCGATGGTCAAGGTAACTGGGGCGCACCAGACGATCCGAAGTCCTTCGCAGCGATGCGTTATACCGAATCGCGCCTATCAAAATATGCCGATGTTCTGTTAAAGGAAGTTAATCAAGGCACGGTTGATTGGGTGCCAAACTTTGACGGTACTCTAGATGAACCTTCTGTATTACCGGCGCGCTTACCGAACTTATTATTAAACGGCACCACAGGCATCGCTGTGGGGATGGCGACGGACATTCCGCCCCATAACCTGCGTGAAGTGGGGCAAGCCTGTATCCATATGCTGAAGCATCCTAAAGCGGAGCTGGATGATCTTTTAGAATATGTGCAAGGCCCTGATTTTCCAACCGGTGGTGAAATCATTACCCCACGCAGTGACATTCGTAGGCTTTACGAAACCGGTAAAGGCCAAGTAAAAGCCCGTGCGCGCTATCAGGTCGAAGAAGGTGAAATCGTTGTTTACGAATTGCCGCATCAGGTGTCGGGCAGCAAGATCCTAGAGCAAATCGCGGCACAAATGCAGGCGAAGAAACTGCCAATGGTGGTGGATTTGCGCGATGAGTCAGACCACGAGAACCCAACGCGTTTAGTGATCGTACCGAAATCCAACCGTGTTGATGTGGAAGGTGTGATGACGCACTTGTTTGCCACCACGGATCTAGAAAAGTCTTACCGCGTTAATATGAACGTGATCGGCTTGGACGGTTTGCCACAAGTGAAACCGCTAACCACCTTTATCAGCGAATGGTTACGTTTCCGCATTGGAGTGGTGCGCAAGCGTATTCAGTACCGCTTGGACAAGGTGTTAAACCGCCTGCATATCCTAGAAGGCTTATTGATCGCGTTTCTGAATATCGATGAAGTGATCGAAATTATCCGTAACGAGGACAAGCCTAAGCCGGTGTTAATGGAGCGTTTTAGCCTGACGGACACCCAAGCGGAAGCTATTCTTGAGCTGAAATTGCGCCACTTGGCCAAGCTTGAAGAAATGCGCATTCGTGCTGAGCAAGACGAGCTAGAGAAAGAACGTCAGCAGCTGGAAGCTTACCTAGCGTCCGATGCGAAATTGAAAAAATTGATTATTGGTGAAATCGAAGAAGCGATTAACGACTTTGGTGATGATCGCCGCACACCAATCATTGAGCGAAAAGAAGCGCAAGCGTTTAGTGAAGAAGATCTGTTATCGAATGATCCGATTACGGTGGTGCTATCGAAACAAGGTTGGATTCGTGCTGCGAAAGGCCACGATATTGATGAGCGCGGTTTGAGTTATAAGTCAGGTGACGAGTTCTTATTGTCGACCAAAGGGCGCTCTAACCAAACCCTAGTATTGTTTGCATCCAATGGCCGTACTTATTCCGTAAAAGCGCACACCTTGCCGTCTGCTCGTGGCCAAGGTGAACCCATTACTGGGCGTATCAGTTTAGAAAAGGGTACCCATATTGTTGCGGCGGCATTGGATAATGATGACGCCTACTACTTGGTAGGCTCCGATGCTGGCTACGGTTTTGTGTCGAAATTGGGCGACCTGCATGCGAAGAACAAAGCCGGTAAAGCGACGTTGAGCTTGCCAGCCAATGCTGAAGTATTACCGCCAGTGAAAATTGCTGACCCAGAAACGGCGCGTGCTATTGTTGTGTCAAATGAAGGGCGTATGCTGGCCTTTAATGTGGCTTCTTTGCCACAGATGGCGAAAGGTAAGGGCAATAAGATGCTCAGCATCTCGGCCGCACGAGCTAAAGATCGTGAGGAATGGGTGTGTGCCATGGCCTCAGTACAGCCAGAGGATCTGCTACTGGCGCACAGCGGTAAGCGATTTACCTCGTTTACTGAGAAAGAGCTGAATGACTACATTGGTGAACGTGGTCGCCGTGGTCTGAAATTGCCACGCGGTTTCCAGCGTATTGACCAGCTTGAAGTAAAAGTGGGCGAAGGGAAGGCAAGCGAGTCGTAAGCTTTACTAAGCGCAACTCGCATAGAAATATTTTCATGCTACGTTATAAGTAGCTATTACAAAAAAGAGGAATACCCCAATGAAAGGTAGTCAAAAAGTCATTGATAGCATGAACGCGCTATTGGAAAACGAACTAGCAGCCATCGATCAATACTTTATTCACTCTCGTATGTATGAAGACATGGGTTTGAGTAAGTTGTACGAGCGCTTAAACCATGAAATGGACGAAGAAAAAGATCATTGTGATTGGTTGATCAAGCGTATTTTGTTCCTAGAAGGCACGCCATGTCTAACGAAGCGCCGTGATATTCTGGTGGGCACAGACGTTCGTTCGATCATGCAAAATGATCTAACCCTAGAGCTTGAAGTCGTGGAAGCGGTACGCGATGTGATCGCTACTTGTGAGCAAGAAGGTGACTACCAAACTCGTGAGATGCTTGAGAAACTGCTGTTTGATACCGAAGAAGATCACGTTTACTGGTTGGAAAAGCAGCTACGTCTGATGGATACCATCGGTGAGCAAAACTACATTCAATCACAAATGTAAGCAGGAGTTATCATGAAAGGTGATCGTGACGTTATTGCTAGTCTGAATAAGGTACTAGCAAATGAATTGGTAGGTATTAACCAGTACTTCTTGCATGCGCGTATGTTCAAAGACCAAGGCTTTGATTTACTGGATAAAGCGGACTACAAAACCTCTATCCAAAAGATGAAAAATGCCGATCGTTTGATCGAGCGTATTTTGTTTCTAGAAGGTTTGCCAAACCTACAAGATCTAGGTCGTCTGCGTATCGGCGAAGATGCTCAAGAGATGATCGATTCAAATCTAGTGTTTGAAATGGCGACCTTGCCTGATTTACAAGCGGGCATCAAAATTTGTGAGGCGAAGAAAGATTTTATCAGTCGTGATGTGTTGGAGAAGATCCAAGACGAGCAAGAAGAGCAGATTGATTGGCTGGAAACGCAACAGAGTTTGATTCAGACTGCAGGTCTTCAGAACTACCTACAGTCACAAATGGGCGAGTCGTCGATCGACTAAGCCACTTGAACGAGGAGTTCGTCCGCTAGTTTGATTAGCTCCTCGTTTAGAATTCCCTTCACATCTTTACAGCATTTGCCGCACTGGTTACCCAAATTATGCTCGCGGTAAAGGTCACGCATGGTGGTGGCACCATTGGCGATGGATTTTTTAATCGCTTTATCTGATACAGCACTACAAAGACAAACGTACATAAAATGAAAATCACTCTCAATTCGATTTGATATCGATTTTATGTGGAGTGATAATGGTTATCAACAAAATATTATTTATTTAAGTGTTGTCTTTAATAGATTTTCTCTAATAAATAAGTGTTTGCTAAAGTAGAATAAAAATGGCGCTTTAAGCGCCATCTTCTTTGGTGATATCGGTAAGGATTTCGGCGAAGGTTTCTGGTGGGTGAGCACCTTGAACCAAAAACTTCTCATTGATGATGTAGGTAGGCACGGATTGAATCTGAAGCTTGGCTAAACGCTCCATTTTCTCTTCTACCAGCAGCTCGGCTTCACGTGATAGAGCGTCTTCAATGTCTTCTTCTTGCAAACCGACTTCTTTGGCAATACGCACCAGAATGTCTTGATCACCGATGTTTTCGCCTTTAGTAAAGTAAGCATAAAACAGCGCCATCATCATAGGTGTAGCAAGGTTCATACGGCTCGCTTGAGCAATAAACTGATGCGCCAGTTTGGTATTCGGGATTACATCTTTATCAGAAAAGTTAAACTCAAGCCCCGCTTCAATACCGACGTTTTGTAGCGCATGGGTTACTTCATTCAGCTTCTCTTGGCTGCCAAATTTCTGGCCCAGGTACTGGGAACGAGAAACGCCTGCCTTAGCGACCTCAGGGTGTAATTCAAAAGGCAGCCAGTGGATATCAAAGCGGAAATCGTCGCCCAAATGCTCCATAGCAGCTTTTAAACGTGTGTAGCCCAAGTAACACCAAGGGCATACTGGGTCTGCAACGATATCGATGGTTAAATCGGCCATAATGTCTCCGTTAATTAACGCTGTAGGCGATGCACTGACTGATTTGACAGTAGGGCAAGCCAGATTGTTCGTGCCAATGATTAAAGGCGAGTTGGGCAGCTTTTAGTGCGGCTTGCGTATCGCGCCCAGTGCTGATAATGCCCTGATGGCGCAAGTAACCTTCCACGTCTTTGCTGAGTAAAAAAGTATCTTTGCCCATAATACGTAAGGTATAGGCACCAGTGTTGCCGCCTAAGCGGGCGCCATGCTTTTTCAAGTATTGCCAAAGCTCGATAATGTTATCGCTTGGGAACTGGGCGACGAAGTTAGCAAAGCTACCGTGCTTGGCTTGCACTTCTGCCATCATAATGGCGTTATCGCGAATGGTCATGACTTTGCCAAGGTGGCGAATAATGCTTGGGTCCTTGGCTTTCTCTTCCCACATTTCATCGTGGATCAAGAGCATCTTTTCCACATCAAAACCAAAGAAGGCGGTTTCAAAATTGGGCCATTTGTTGCGTACCACCTGCCAAGTCATACCGGACTGAAACACTTTTTGGGTGAATGCCGCGAGCCAGCGATCATCGCCAATGCTCGAGAGCTCTTGCGTCGTTTTTGGGGTAGCTAAACTGGCTTTAAGCAGTGACTCGCTATGAAAGCGCGTGACCGCTCGTTGATAAATATGGTCAAAAGGTTCGTAGGTCACAATAAGCTCCTTAACTAGGTCGCAATTGTAACATAGCTCGAGCTATGCGGTTGATCCGTCAAATTTAATTCTTAAAGTTCTAGGGGGCTATCGCGTATACTTTGAGGGTAAATTTACTGATAGGAAGTACCATGACCCACCTAAGTGTAAACCTAAACAAGATCGGCCTGTTACGTAACTCTCGTGGCCGTGATTACCCAAATATGTTGACCATGGCACAACGTACCCTAGAGCTTGGTGCGTTTGGTATTACAATTCACCCACGTCCAGATCAACGTCATGCTACTTACCGCGATGCCTACGATTTAAAAGAATTGTTAAAGCAATATCCAGGTCGTGAGCTGAACATCGAAGGCTTTCCAGATGCAAAATTTCTTGAAGTAGTGCTCGAAGTTGAACCAGATCAATGTACCTTGGTACCAGACGATCCAAACCAGCTGACGTCTGACCATGGTTGGAATATTGGCCGTGATCAAGATGCATTACGCCCAGTCATTGCTAAACTTCAGGAGAAGGGCATCCGCGTGGTGCTGTTTATGGATCCTGTGGCGGAGAATATGGCGTTAGCGAAAAACATCGGTGCGGATCGTGTTGAGCTGTACACTGAGGCTTATGCCAATGCCTACCATACGGAACAACGTGATCAAGTAAATGCTACTTATCAAGAAGCCGCGCAAGCTGCCCTTGATGCCGGTTTAGGAGCGAACGCTGGACATGATCTAGACCTTGATAACGTGGGTTTACTGTGTGGTGAAAAGCGTATCACTGAAGTGTCGATCGGCCATGCTTTGACTATAGAAGCGCTAGAATTTGGCTGGGACAATGTGGTGAAGAAATACTTGGAGCAGTTGGCTTGAGCCAACTGCTTATAAAACGATCACTGTGTACACACTGCCGTTATCCACTTGGGCAGTGTGTCTGTCATCTGATTAAAGAAGTATCAGGTGAGGTGACGGTTTGGGTGATCCAAGATAAGCAGGAAGCGAAGCACGCTAAGAATAGCGCGCGTTTATTTGCTTTATGCTATGACAACACTCGTATTGTGTGCTTTGCCGATGCAGTGCAAATGTCCGCATTTTTTGCGGAGCTGGATCCTGCAAGTACTTTATTGCTGTATCCCAGTGCAGAGGCTGTTGCCTTAGAGGCACTGACGCCACCGGAGCGAACCGTAATTAAACATCTGGTGTTGTTGGATGGCACTTGGCCCAAGGCAAAGAAAATGTTGCTCGTCGATGAGCGCTTAACGCAATTTGAGCAGGGCAAGTTTGCCAATGCACCCAGTTCGCAATACGAAATACGTAAATCCCCCAACGGCGAGGCATTATCGACCCTCGAAGCGGCCGTGTATGCCTTAGAATGTTTGGGTAATTTACAAATTTCTAACATTAGACACTTTTTTAGTAACGCAATCGCACTACAATGGTCTAAGCAACCAGAAGAGCACAAACATCGCTCTTAATTGAGGTTATTATGGATAAGCAAACAGAATTGGAAGTTCAAGCGGCGGCCTTTCGTCGTTTGGTGGAGCATCTGGATGAGCGTAAAGATGTACAAAACATCGATTTGATGAATCTAGCGGGCTTTTGCCGTAACTGTTTAAGTAAATGGTACGCAGCAGCCGCTCAAGAGCGTGGTGTTGAAATGGATTACGAACAAGCACGTGAAGTGATCTACAAAGAGCCTTACGCAGAGTGGAAAACTAAGTATCAGCGTGAGGCGACTTCTGAACAATTGGCTGATTTCGCGAAAAACGCACCTGCTGAGTGATGTCATGCTCAAACAGTTCCCATTGGTGTTAAGGAAAATGCGCTACTGGCTTGGTTACGGGCTGGCGCTTTCCCTTTTGCTTAGCACAATGGGGGCATCTTCTTGGCTCATCGCCGATATTTCTGAAAAATACGTCAGTTTAGCGAAGCGTGTGGGCGCAAAATACGGCCCCCGCGCCGAACTGCGCATTATGGCTTGGCGCCGTACCATTGAGGAGTCCAGAGGACTCGCGGTTGAGCAGCAACTGCAGAATATTAATAACTTTTTCAACATGATGCAGTTTGTTGATGACCAAATTCATTGGGGCAAGAACGATTACTGGGCAACGCCTATTGAGTTTCTGGGCACTGGTGGTGGCGACTGTGAAGATTTTACCATCGCTAAATATTTTGCCTTACGAGAGCTGGGTGTGCCCGATGCAAAACTGAGGTTAGTGTACGTTAAAGCCCTAAGATTGAATCAACACCATATGGTGCTGGCTTATTACCATACACCGACGTCTGTCCCTGTGCTGCTGGATAACCTCGATAAAACCATCAAACCAGCGATTCAGCGCAACGATTTATTACCGATATACTCATTTAACGCAGAGAACTTATGGTTGGCCAAAGAAAAAGGTCGCGGTCAGCTAGTAGGGGGCTCATCTCGTCTGAGTTTATGGACGGACTTAAATAACCGATTAACGGATTTAGAGGGCTAGGAGACTTACTGTGACACTATTCCGACAATTACTTTTGACTATTGTTTTGCTGCTGTCTCTCATGCTCATGGTGGTTATGCTGATTAACTTTCAAACAACCAAGAGTTATTTGATTGAACAGTTACGCTCAACCACTCAAGACTCTGCTACCTCGTTAAGTATGCAGGTGTCAGATTACATGGCCCTGAATGATTACGTCTCGGTAGAAAGCTATGTCAATGCGGTGTTTGACAGTGGTTACTTTTCCGAAGTGCGCGTGCATGCCTATGCGACAGATCAGGACATTGCACGTTCTAACATTACCAAGATTTCAGGGGTACCAAATTGGTTCATTAGTGCCATTGATTTTGATGTGCCAACCGCCAATGCTGTAATTTCCAACGGTTGGAATGAATTGGGGCAAGTCTATATCACAGGTAGTGCAGGTTATGGCTATTACCAATTGTGGTTAGCAAGCCGAGATCTATTGCTGTCTTTCCTTGCAATTGGTGCTGTTTCGATTTTATTGGGCGGATTATTACTGCGTTGGTTGTTTAAGCCCCTTTCTGAGGTGGAAAAACAAGCAGAAGCTATTCAACAGCGCCGCTTTATTCAAATGAAAAAACTACCTAAAACCCGTGAGTTGAAGTCGGTAGTTGAATCTATGAACCGTATGGCGGCCAATCTAGAGCGAGAGTTCGCCGCCGAAGCGCAAACGGCTCAGTGGTTGCAGGCCAAAGCCTTCAAAGATCCTGTCAGTGGCCTAGGCAATCGTAACTTTTTCGAAAGCCAAGCCTCAGCTCACTTCGCAGAGTCAGACCGAACGTTCGATGGTTTGATGCTGGTGAGTTTGATTGACTTGGCCAAACTTAATAATGAAATGGGTTATGAAGCGGCGGATAACTTTATTCGTAGTACCGCCAACATTTTGGAAACTCATTTGTCCAGTTTTCCACATGCCACGTTAGCCCGTTTAAGTGGTGCGGACTTTGTCGCCTTGGTCCCAAATATTGAAATAGCTCGCCTGAAAGAACTAGTGGCTGGCGCCATGCTGGATCTTCAAGATCTCGCCAGTGCTCGGGCTAGTTATTCCGAAGCCGTCGCCAATATTGGTGCGGTGGTGATTGATGCGACTGTGGATCGTTCCAATGCCATGGCCCAGGCCGATGCGGCGCTACGTTCGGCGAAGCAAGCCGGTGCGAACCAATTTAGTGTGTTCGATTCTGAAACCGGTCAAAAAATGGCGATTGGTCGTATCGCTTGGAAAGAGATGTTGGAATATGCCATAGAGCATCGTAGTTTCGTTCTACGACGCCAACCAGTGGCGGCGGCGAATGATCGTAACAAATTGTTACAACAAGAATTATTCGCCAGTCTAGAATTTGAAGGTAAGCAATATCACGCTGGTTACTTTATTGGTTTGGCGGAGCAATTTGACTTAGGTGAACAGGTTGACCAAGTCATTATTCGACACGTTATTGAGACCATTAAGACCACCAATCTGGCGGGACCTTTTGTGGTCAACTTGTCGACATCTGCCTATGCCAAGATGTCATTTGTAAGTTGGTTGGACAAATTACTGCAGGGTCTGCCGGATAAAGTGAAACAACAGCTAGCGTTTGAGGTGTCTGAGCAAAGTGTGCTTGCGGCTGAAGATCATGCGTTTTTACTGGTACAAACCTTGAAAAGACACCAAGTGAAATTTGGTATCGATAACGTAGGGAAGCAGTTCTCTGCTTTCCAATATTTACAAACCTTGATGCCTGATTATGTCAAAGTAGATCCGTCTTATACAAAACTAGCTGTGGGTAAAGATTCCGAATCTTTCTTTATGCATACGCTGTGTAAAATGTTTAACAGCTTGAATATTGATGTCATCGCAACAGGTGTTGAAACGGACAAACAAGTGGAAGTGTTGCAACGTTTTGATATCAGTGGGGTACAAGGTTACGGGGTTGGGCGTCCAGTAGCGTTTGGGGAGTAAGGTTTGCAACGATGACGCTTAAATTAAAGCGTCATCGTCACGAATGTCACCGATTAGAATGTCATTGTTACCAGAGTGAATGCCACGTACGAATTTACGGCTAAGTAGTTTCTTCTGAGCGGCCATCGGTAGCTCAGTAAAATGGATAAGATGTTTTTCAGTCAGAAGATCAATCAAGTCTTCTAGAACGCGCATCATTTCTTGATCAGATGAGGAAAGCAGTTCTTGAGAAGAGTCATGATCGAGTTTCCGAGCAAGAATTTCAGCGACATGCGGGTCGTTCGGTGAAACTAGCGTCTTGTAATCGTTATTTTGGTAGGGTGCCACATCAATAATGTCACCTAATTCATTAACTTTTGCATAGAGCATGAATAATTCCTCGAATTGTTGAGCGCTTTGGCTGATTTTAAACCATAGTATTATATTTATGTTGTCTTTTATCTATCTAAGTTCAGCTGGATATAGTCTTTTAGAGAGTCTTTCTTTATGCCACTATTTCGGAAAAGTAAGAGTCACAGCGATAGGGGGCAAAACGTGTCACAGGATGACCGCATTAAGGAAAATGCGAATGTATGGCTGCAACAAGAACATTTGAAACAAGCCAATCTTGATCAGAAGACTCAATCCGAGTCATTACACTCCCCCCAAACAGCTTTTGTTGAGAGCAAAGCCGCTCGTAATTTGGATACAGACTCACATGTTGAAGATAGCAAGGATGTTTCTAGAATCGCTTCAGCCAATAATGAGTTTAAACCAAAAAATACATCCACATTAACAATCAAAGGAGCGACAGTGGCTTCAGATACTGAAGATCATGATTCAACTAAGCATCAACAATATGATCAAGCGGAGCTTGAGTCAGCACCAGAGCAAGATTCGAAAGTCCGAGATGGGTCTTCTTGGAAAGATTATTCCGATCAATTAGACAGCGTTGATCCTTTACTAGATTGCTTGGTATTACTGTCAAAGTTTTATAATAACCCTTATACGGCAGAAGGTATTTTGTCTGGCTTGCCGACCTCTAGTGAGGGCATGACACCATCAGTGTTTACTCGCGCCGCCAAACGTATTGGTTTTGTGTCACGATTTGTGAAACGCCCAATCAATAAAATTGCCCAAGAATTGATGCCAGTCGTACTTTTACTAAAGGGTAAAAGCGCCTGTGTGTTGTTGAGTATTGATCATCAAGCGGACAGTGCCACTGTCTTGATGCCAGAATCCGGTGATGGTGAAGTCACCTTGCCTTTGTCTAGCTTGCAAGAGCTGTACTCTGGTTACTGTTTCTTTATTCGCCCTCAATTTCGTTTTGATAAGCGTTCAGACTTTGACGCCTCACAAGAAGACCATAAACATTGGTTTTGGGGGACGCTATCAGCCTCTTGGCGCATTTATCGTGATGTATTTATCGCCTCATTACTGATTAACGTATTTGCTTTAGTCAGCCCGTTGTTTGTGATGAACGTGTATGACCGAGTGGTGCCCAATAATGCCTTTGAAACCCTCTGGGTGCTGGCGATTGGTGTCAGTGTGGTTTACTTCTTTGACTTCTTGCTAAGAATATTGCGCGCTTATTTTATCGATATAGCCGGTAAAAAGTCCGATATACTGATTTCCTCGAACATCTTTGCCAAGGTTAACAATATTACCATGGCGTCTCGTCCTCGCTCCGTCGGTGGTTTTGCCAAGAATCTACAAGACTTCGACAGTATTCGTGATTTTATTACTTCGGCGTCTATTACTACCTTGGTCGATATTCCATTTATGTTTTTGATCGTGGCAGTGATTTATTTGATTGGTGGTCCGTTAGGCTTGATCCCAATTGTTACGATTTTAGCGGTACTGGTGTATTCATTCGCGATTCAGAAACCATTGAAACGTTCTATTGAAGAAGGCCAAAAAACCGCGACCCAGAAAAATGCGGTGCTGATAGAAAGCTTATCCAATGCCGAGAGCGTCAAAATCAATAATGCTCAAGGCGCATTGCAGCAACAGTGGGAGCAAGCGGTTGGCAACATTGCTGATTGGGGGTTGAAAACTCGTCAGTTGGCGCAGTCTTGTTCTTCTTTTGCCATGGTCGCGCAGCAAATGACCACTGTGGCCATGGTAGTGTTTGGGGTATATATGATCTCTGAACGGGAAATGAGTATGGGTGCATTGGTAGCGTGCGTCATGTTGACCGGCAGAGCACTTGGACCGATGGCACAGTTTGCGGCATTAGCCGCTCGTTATAATCACGCTAAGTCTGCATTTAATGGCTTAAATGCGATTATGGCCTCGCCAGTAGAACAACCTGACGATGTCAAGTTTGTTCATCGAGACCGCTTTGATGGCAGCTTTGAATTTGAGAATGTAGCATTTAGCTACCCAGACCAAGACCAAATGGCGGTCTCTCATATTAATCTAAAGATTAAGGCTGGTGAAAAAGTCGCCATTATCGGTCGTATTGGCTCTGGTAAAACCACAGTTGGTAAATTGATGATGGGCTTGTATGAGCCAAAAGAAGGATCAGTACGCATCGATGGCATTGATTTACGACAAATTAACCCTGTCGATTTAAGGCGAAGTATTGGTGCAGTATCGCAGGATGTAACCTTGTTTTATGGTTCTATCAAGGAAAACATTTGTTTTGGAGTGCCCTATATTGAAGATGAGGCCATTGTTTGTGCCGCGGAATTATCGGGGGTTTCTGAGTTCGCTAACCTACGAGCTGCAGGATTAGACAGTATTGTCGGTGAGCGAGGTCTTCATTTATCGGGTGGACAGCGCCAAAGCGTAGCGATTGCTCGAGCGCTTTTGTTTGATCCGAATATCCTTGTGCTGGACGAGCCAACTGCGTCCATGGATAACACCACGGAAACACGAATGCGCCGTCGCTTAGCGAAAATTATCGATGATAAAACCCTAATCCTAATTACTCATAAATCGTCGATGTTGGATCTAGTGGATCGCCTGATTGTCATGGATAGCGGCCGTATCGTAGCTGACGGACCGAAAGAGCATGTGTTTGAAGCATTGCGCCAAGGTAAATTAAAAGTGAGCTAATGATGTCTAGAAGTAACGAACGTAATAAAGTTGATCAGGCAGATTTGGAATTTCTCACAGATCGCAACGCCGCCATTATGTTGAAAGCACCTCAAGGAGGGCGAATTATTCTCTGGGGGGTATTTGCTTTCCTTATCTGTGCTTTAGTATGGGCCCATTACACTTCTATTGATGAAGTGACGGTTGGCCAAGGTAAGGTGATTCCTTCTAGCCAAGTTCAGGTCATTCAGAACTTGGAAGGGGGGATCGTCAAAGAGATCAATGTCAAAGTCGGACAAGTTGTCGCTCAGGGCGCATTGCTGATGACCATCGAGAATACGGAAGCGGTGTCATCGTTGCGAGAGCGTCAGGTAGAGCGTGCCAATTTGATGGCCCGTGCGGCGCGCTTGGATGCTGAAGCGAATGGTGAAGAACCTATTTTTGCTGAATTTATCCAGAAAGATTACCCAGAGGTAATCAATCGTGAAATGGATTTGTATCGTAACCGATTGGCTTCTCTAAGTGCGAATCAGGCGATTTTTGAGCAGCAAATTGCCCAGCGACAGCAAGAAATCGTCGAACAACGTGCCAAGCTTGGCAACTTCCAAGACAGCTATGAATTGGCTAATGAAGAGTTAAGATTAACGCGTCCTGCCTTTGAGCGAGGCGCTGTATCACGCGTGGAATTACTGCAGTTGGAACGACAAGTTAACCAATTACAGGGTGACTTACAGGCGACGCGTTTAGCTTTGCCAAGGGCTCAATCTGCGCTAGAAGAGGCTCGTACCAAACTGGCAGAGAGTACAGCTAAGTTTCGTGCCGAATCTCAAGAGCAGCTGACCGATGTGCGTTCACAGCTCGATCAGATAAGAGAAGCCAGCGTCTCATTGGCGGATAAAGTAGAACGTACCCTGGTGCGCTCACCAGTCAAAGGGATCGTAAAGCAAGTACAAATTAATACCGTAGGTGGTGTAATTAAGCCTGGTATGAGCCTGATGGAAATTGTCCCAGTAGAAGACTCTTTATTAATTGAAGCGAAGATACGCCCAGAAGACATTGGCTTTATTAAACCAGAGCTTCCTGCAGTGGTAAAACTGACGGCTTATGACTTTTCAATCTACGGTGGCTTAGAAGCCAAGGTGGAAAATATCTCGGCGGATACTATTCTTGATGAAGAGGGCAATAGCTTCTACGTCGTTAGGGTTCGGACGGAAAAAAGTCACTTGGGTTCTGACGATTCGCCGTTGTCTATCATTCCAGGTATGCAGTCATCGGTGGATATCATCACCGGTAAAAAGACAATACTAGATTACATACTAAAACCAATTTTCAAAGCTCGACAGAATGCTCTTCGTGAAAGGTAGTTACAAATCATTGATTTAGATAGGAAGTTATTTACAAAAGTTAACGATTGCCATTAGGTCGCACTAATATAATTGAATGACTATTCTGTATCGTTAGATGTTAAGGAGCGGATCTTGAAAGTATTGTGCTGGAACGCAAATGGTTCAGTCTTCGAACATTGGAAGAAGGTTGCTCCGTCAGGTGCAAGCTTAGTCCAAAGCGAGGAGTTTGAAGAAACGCTTAGCCAGTTGGCTAGTGGCTCTTTTGACTATTGCTTTGTCTACCTTGATAACGATGCCTTCTCTGAGAGAGTTGAACTCGTCGTTCAATTGCGTGAAAAATTCTCCGATATAAAAATTGTCGCTTTCCCCTATTTGCGCAGTCAGTCTGCTGCAATCCGTATGTTGTCTATGGGGGTTAATGCACAGTGTTCGCCTTATATTGCCAAAGAGCAATTGGGGTTGGTGCTGTCTGTGGTGGATTCAGGCGAAATCTGGGGCGGTAAAGAGTTAATACAACAACTGATTAAACGATCTGCCAATCAGTCAGAAGTGAAACTTGACATCCATGCTTTTACTGGGGCTGATCTGCTTTCCGAACGTGAATTGGATGTGGTTGATCGCGTTGCCAAAGGTCTTTCTAACAAAGAGATTGCCCGTGAACTAGATGTAACCGAGCGTACGATTAAAGCGCACTTAACTGCGACCTTTAAAAAGCTACATATCAAAGATCGCCTAGCGTTGGCGTTATTAGTGCAACGCGGCCCATCTGAGGCGGACGACGCCCTCGCAAATTCCTAATAAATCGCCTTAAAAAGGTTCATGCCCTATGTGGTGTGAACACTTTTTGTGCGATTAGCCGCCTCGCTTTTTCTTAAGGCCTCCTAATATTTCATATAACTCTTTGATTTAACGTTATTTTTCCAAGTTGGCACAGGATATGCTTTATAATGGTTATCAATTTAGCTAATCAATGCTTACCGCAATGGCGTGGTATTTAGGATTGGCTTAATCAATTAGAAAGATATGGCAAAGGCGCCTGCAGCTTCATCGCTGCAGGCGCCTTTTTCGTTTCTGGGCTTGATAAACGGGATTGGAGTAACGGCGAATGAAAGCAGTATTTGAGACAAAACTTGGACTATCTAAGGTAATGGGTGCAGTCAAAGTAGCGACTTTGGGGGTAGCACTAAGTTCTGTATTGGCGACTCACGCTTTTGCAGAACTGGGCTACCCAGAAAAAGAAGAGCTGAAGTTTGGCTTTATTAAGCTGACGGATATGGCGCCTTTAGCGATTGCATATGAAAAGGGTTATTTCGAAGATGAAGGCCTGTATGTCACTTTGGAAGCTCAAGCCAACTGGAAAGTGCTGCTTGATCGTGTGATTGACGGCCAACTAGATGGTGCGCACATGCTGGCTGGCCAACCGCTGGGTGCGACTATTGGTTTTGGTACTCAAGCTCACATCATTACTGCTTTTAGCATGGACTTAAACGGCAATGGCATCACAGTTTCCAACGATGTCTGGCAAGAAATGAAGAAGAACATCCCTGTTGGGCCAGACGGCAAGGTGGTACATCCGATTTCGGCTTCGGCGCTAAAACCGGTAGTGGATTCTTATAAGTCCCAAGGAAAACCGTTCAATATGGGCATGGTTTTCCCCGTCTCTACACACAACTATGAGTTGCGCTACTGGTTAGCCGCAGGGGGGATTAAGCCAGGTTATTACGCGCCAGCAAAAGGCGACATCAGTGGTCAGCTAGATGCCGATGCATTGCTTTCGGTGACGCCTCCACCGCAAATGCCAGCCACCCTTGAGGCCGGTACTATCTACGGTTACTGCGTGGGTGAGCCTTGGAACCAGCAAGCGGTCTTTAAAGGCATTGGTGTGCCAGTCATTACCGATTACGAAATCTGGAAAAACAACCCAGAGAAAGTGTTTGGGGTGAGTAAAGAGTGGGCCGATGAGTACCCAAATACTCATATCCGTGTGGTGAAAGCCATGATTCGCGCGGCGAAGTGGTTGGATGAAAACAACAATGCCAACCGCCCTGAGGCGGTTGATATTTTATCTCGCTCTGAGTATGTGGGAGCGGACGCCGACGTCATTGCTAACTCGATGACAGGTACTTTTGAATACGAGAAGGGCGATAAACGTGACGTGCCAGACTTCAACGTCTTTTTCCGTCACAACGCGACCTACCCATACTACAGCGATGCCATCTGGTATCTGACACAAATGCGTCGTTGGGGGCAGATTGCGGAAGGCAAATCAGACGACTGGTACATGGAAACGGCTAAGAAGGTTTACCGTCCAGATATCTACGCTGAAGCAGCGAAATCCTTAATTGAAGACGGTGTGATGGCGGCATCTGAATTCCCTGATTTCACAAAAGAAGATGGCTTCAAAGCCCCGCAATCGGACTTTATTGATGGCGTGGTGTTCGATGGTCATAAGCCAAATGACTACATCAATAGCTTCGCAATCGGCTTAAAAGGTGATGAAACACTGTAACAGTGTTTCGCGTTAGACACAGCGGGGAGGACACAGTGTCTTCCCGCGAAATGGGAGAATGGATTATGAGCGCTATCGTGCTATCAATGAAATCCTTTGGATTACAGAAGCTGTCAGAGTTTCGTCTTAAGAATCTGCTGATGCCAATGCTTGGCATCATAGTGTTCCTGTTTATCTGGCAGGTAGGGGCGGATCGAATCGATACGTCATTGGGTAAGTTTCCAGGTCCTGTTGCCGTGTATGAACAGTGGCAAGGGTTGCTCAGTGATCATCAGCGCGAGCGTGACAAAGAAGCGACTTTCTACCAGCGCCAGGATGAACGTAATGCAGATCGCGTAGCAAAAGACCCGAATTATGAGCCTAAAATCCGTGAATATACCGGCAAGCCAACCTTTTTTGATCAGATCTTTACCAGTCTCTATACCGTGTTAGCGGGCTTTGGCTTGGCAACCTTGATTGCTATTCCGTTGGGTATCTTGGTAGGCCTTAATAGCATGGTGTACAGCGCATTGAATCCGGTGATTCAGATCTTCAAACCCGTGTCACCGTTGGCGTGGTTGCCATTGGTGACCATGGTGGTCAGTGCGACCTATGTATCTGCTGATCCGATGTTTTCGAAATCCTTTTTAACCTCCATGTTTACCGTGACCATGTGTTGCATGTGGCCAACCTTGATTAACACCGCGGTGGGTGTGGCTGCGATTGAGCAGGATTTATTAAACGTCTCTAAAGTGCTGCGCCTGAACTGGTTAACCCACGTGCTGAAGATCGTCATTCCATCGGCGATGCCAATGATGTTTACCGGTCTGCGGTTGTCGCTAGGGATTGCTTGGATGGTGTTGATCGCAGCAGAAATGCTGGCGCAAAACCCTGGTCTTGGCAAATTCGTTTGGGATGAATTCCAAAACGGCAGCTCGGATTCACTTGGACGTATCATGGTGGCGGTGCTGATGATTGGCTTTATTGGTTTCTTATTAGATCGTGCCATGCTGTTTGCGCAGCGTTACTTCTCTTGGGACAAAACTCAGATTCTTCGTTAATTAGGAGCGATACGATGACACATTTAGATATCAGTCAGGTTTCAATTGAGTTTCCGACCCCAAAGGGAAGCTTCAAGGCGCTCGATGGGGTAAACCTAAAAATCGCCAAAGGCGAGTTTGTTTCGCTGATTGGCCACTCAGGCTGTGGTAAGTCGACCGTGCTGAACATTGTCGCTGGCCTTTATGATGCCACTGAAGGGGGGGTTTTGTTAGATGGAAAAGAAGTTCGTGGACCGGGGCCTGAGCGTGCGGTGGTGTTCCAGAACCATTCTTTGCTGCCTTGGTTAACCTCTTACCAGAATGTTGAGTTGGCGGTGAAACAGGTGTTCAAGGGCAAGAAGTCTAAGAAAGAAATGCACGATTGGATCATGCATAACCTTGAGCTGGTGCACATGACTCATGCGGCTGATAAGCGTCCCTCTGAGATTTCCGGTGGTATGAAACAGCGTGTCGGTATTGCCCGTGCTTTGGCTATGGAGCCAAGTGTGCTTCTGATGGATGAGCCGTTTGGTGCGTTGGACGCCCTGACTCGTGCGCACCTGCAGGACTCCCTAATGGAGATTCAGCGAGATCTTAATAATACCGTGATTATGATTACCCACGATGTGGATGAAGCTGTTTTATTGTCGGATCGGATTGTGATGATGACCAATGGCCCAGCCGCAACGGTAGGTGAAATTTTAACGGTGGATCTAGAGCGTCCTCGCGACCGTCTGGCGCTAGCGGATGATCCAAAATACGTGGACTACCGTGCTCAAGTGCTGACCTTCTTGTATGAAAAACAACGCAAGGTAGAGCCGATTTCTAAGTCAACGGCTGACAGCAAAAGCAAAGAGCCGAAACTGGCAGTCAATGGTTAATAGGGTATAGATATGGGCAAAGAGCATATTGTCATTATTGGCGCGGGGATGGCGGGCTCAAAGCTGGCCCATGCCTTGGTATCTTTGCCATCAGCGCCTTTTGATGTGACCTTGGTCGGTGAAGAGGCACAGGTGGGCTATAACCGTATCATGTTGTCCTCTGTTTTATCTAAGGAAATGGATGAGCAAGATATCGCCCTAGTAGATGTGTCTTTTATGACACAGAATGGTGCAAACATCATCGCCAGTGATCCGGTTGTGAGCGTTAACACAGAATGCAAACAAGTGTTTTTAGCCAGTGGTGCAGAGCTTTGTTACGATCGTTTAGTGTTTGCTACGGGGGCGCGTTCATTCTTACCTGAGTGGGCTCAAGTCGGAGCTGACAATGTGGTGGGGTTTCGCGATTGGAATGATGTGAAAGCCTTGCTATCACTGCCTTCTAGGGCAAAGGTAGCGGTGATTGGCGGTGGTTTATTAGGGCTTGAAGCAGCGGTGGGGTTGGCGAAAAATGGCCATCAACCGGTGGTGATTCAGCGCTCAGAATACATTTTGAACCGTCAGCTTGATCGAGTATCGGCACAGTACTTGCAGGAGAATCTTGAAAGCAGGGGTGTATTGTTTTTAACCGAGACTTCACCTGTGCAGATTTCAATGGATCAAGACGGTAAACGTGCAAGTGCCGTGGTGACTGATAAAGGCTGTATCGATGTCGATATGGTGGTGGTCGCTGCGGGGATTACACCGGAAGTAGAGCTTGCTAAGCATGCGGGTGTGAGCGTTGACCGAGCGATCTTAGTGAGTGCGAACATGCAGACATCGATTGAAGATGTGTATGCATTAGGGGAATGCAGTCAATTTGACCAACATACCTTTGGTTTAGTCGCTCCTATTTGGGATCAATTGGAAGTACTGGTGCACACCTTACTTGGCGAAGAGGCTAAGTTTGATATCAAACCAGTACCCACCAAGTTAAAAGTTTCGGGTGTTGATCTCTACTCGGTGGGGCAAATCAACGCCGAACCGGATCAAGAAATTACATTACTGGATCCTGGTCTTAATCATTATCGCAAACTGGTAGTCAATGGTGACCGACTGGTGGGCGCAATTCTTTATGGCAACGTCGCCGATGGCAGCTGGTATCACCAGCTGATTCAGAACCAAACCAATATTTCTGAAATGTTGGAGTGTCTGGCCTTTGGCGAAGCGTACTGCCAGTCTGTTAACGCTTAGAACTCCAACGTCAGATGTTGCTGGCCGCAAGGCTTAGAAAGGGGAACATGATGACGTCATTTACACATTCAAACGATGAGACAAAACAGCACATTATTGTGGTCGGCAATGGCATGGTTGGCCATCATTTTGTCGAGCAGCTGATTGAGCTTGGTGGTATGGACGAATACCGCGTCACCGTATTTGGTGAAGAAGCGAACCTAGCCTACGACCGAGTTCATTTGAGCGACTACTTTAATGGCGCAAGCGCTGCGGATCTTGCTATGACCACTAGCGCATATTATGCAGAGCATGATGTTGCCTTTAATACCTGTAGCAAAGTAGTGGTGCTGGACCGTGACGCTAAAGTGGTAACCCTTGAAAATGGGGAGCAGCTGGCTTACGACAAATTGGTGCTGGCGACGGGTTCTTATCCATTTGTGCCGCCTATGCCTGGTCATGACCGCGGCAATACCTTTGTTTACCGGACACTAGAAGATCTTGATGCGATCAAAGCCTGCGCGCAAAGCGCTAAGACAGGTACGGTCGTGGGGGGCGGTCTGCTAGGTTTGGAAGCTGCCAACGCATTGAAAAACCTAGGTCTTGAAACCAGTGTGGTGGAATTTGCTCCGCGTTTAATGCCGGTGCAACTGGATGAAACCGGTGGTGCCTTGCTGCGTGAAATGATCGAAGGTTTGGGGGTAAGGGTGCTGACCGCGACGGCTACCAATGAGATCGTTGATGGTGAATCGGCTCACCATCGCATGAATTTTGCTGATGGCTCGCACTTGGAAACGGATCTGATTCTTTTCTCGGCTGGGATTCGTCCACGGGATGAATTGGCGCGCCAAGCCAAGCTTGAAGTGGGTGAGCGTGGCGGTATCGTGATCAATAACCAATGTATCACCAGTGATGACAGTGTCTATGCGATTGGCGAATGTGCTCTGTGGGATGGTCGAATTTTTGGTTTGGTGGCACCAGGTTACATGATGGCGAAAACGGTGGCGGGGCATCTTATGCGAAATGCCGCGGCCGCCTTCACCGGTGCCGATATGAGTACAAAACTGAAGTTGTTGGGTTGTGATGTGGGATCGATCGGTGATGCCCATGTCACTAGCCAAGGGGCACGCTGCTTTGTTTATCAAGACCAGATGAATCAAGAATACCGTAAGTTGGTGGTGAGCGAAGATGGCAAGAAAGTCATTGGTGCGGTCTTGGTGGGCGATAACAGCTACTACGATACCTTGATTCAATACTACTTAAACGGCATTGATTTACCGGCACAACCGCAAGCCTTGATTCTGCCGGCTAGTAATGGTGAATCTGTTGGTCTTGGGGTAGATGCCTTGCCTGCTACGGCATCTATTTGTTCCTGTCATAACGTCACCAAGCAAAGTATCGCGGATGCGGTAGCGGCGGGCGCTATGTCCGTGGGTGATGTTAAGAGTGCCACCAAAGCGGCGACGGGCTGTGGCGGTTGTGCGGCGTTACTGAAGAAGGTCGTGGACAATGAGCTGACCGCGTTAGGCATCGAAGTCAGCACCGACATTTGTGAGCATTTCCCTCATACGCGCCAAGACCTTTATAACATTGTCAAAGTTGAAGGCATTCGTACCTATTCAGAGCTTTTACATAAACATGGTAAAGGTCATGGCTGTGAAATCTGTAAACCGGCGGTGGGCTCTATCTTAGCCTCGGTTTGGAATGACTATGTGCTTGCCAAAGAACATATCGGTTTGCAGGATACCAATGATCGATTCTTGGCCAATATGCAGAAAGACGGGACTTATTCTGTGGTGCCACGCATTCCAGGCGGTGAAATCACGCCTGACAAATTGATTGTGATTGGCCAGGTGGCGAAAGATTACAATCTCTACACCAAAATCACCGGCGGTCAGCGTATCGACCTATTTGGTGCGACCCTGCCGCAACTACCTGAGATCTGGAAACGTCTGATTGATGCAGGCTTTGAAACCGGTCAGGCCTACGGTAAGTCGGTTCGTACTGTTAAATCCTGTGTTGGCAGTACCTGGTGTCGCTACGGCGTGAACGACAGTGTCGGCATGGCGATCAAGATAGAGAATCGCTACAAAGGCTTGCGTTCGCCCCATAAATTGAAGTTTGCCGTATCCGGTTGTACCCGTGAATGTGCCGAAGCGCAAAGCAAAGACATTGGTGTGATCGCCACCGAAGGCGGTTGGAATCTCTATGTCTGTGGTAACGGCGGTATGAAACCACGCCATGCGGACTTATTTGCCACCGATCTGGATGATGCAACACTGATTCAATACATTGACCGTGTGTTGATGTTCTATGTGAAAACAGCGGATCGCTTGCAGCGTACCTCGGTCTGGATGGACGGTTTAGAAGGGGGGCTTGATTACCTAAAAGACGTGGTAATCAATGATGCATTAGGCATCTGTGAGGAGCTTGAGCAGCAAATGGCGCATGTCGTCGATACCTTCCAGTGTGAATGGAAAACGACCGTTAATGATGAGAAAGCCCTTAAGACCTTCCGTCAGTTTGTAAATCATGATGGTCAAGACGAAAACGTGGTCTTTGTCGAAGAGCGAAATCAAATTCGCCCAGCTACCGATGAAGAGAAAGTAACACTGATTGCCAAAGCTGGTTAGGAGCATCCCATGAATTGGAATTTAATTTGTAGCAAAGACGATTTAGTGGAAGACGCCGGCGTTGCGGCCATGGTCAATGGCGAGCAGGTGGCGATCTTCTTTTTACCTGAAGCGGAAGACAAGGTGTTCGCGGTGAGCAACTGGGATCCGATTGGCAAAGCCAATGTCATGTCGCGAGGACTAACGGCACACCTACAGGACCAATGGGTGGTTGCGAGCCCACTGTATAAGCAGCACTTTAATCTCGCCACAGGCCAATGCTTGGAACAGGACATTGCCTTAAAAGTATGGTCTGCCAAGATGGTGGATAACGAGGTGTATATCGCACTCTAGTGCGTAAGTGTTCTGAAATGGTGCGTTTAGCCTCATGTTAGCGCACATAATTGCTGAATTGGATGGCCTTTCACCGGAATTAGCCCTTATAAGCTGGCCTGCAATTTGCAGTAGTTAACTTACCTCAGACTATCCAGTGTTGGGTATCTGGTGATTGGCAATGTAGCCCTGACTTTCCTCTTGTAAGCAAGATGGGAGGCAGGGCTTTTTTTATGGGTAGAGGAAAGTATGATCGCAAAAACAACCTGTCCTTACTGTGGTGTTGGCTGTGGCGTCAAGGTGACGATCGCTGAGGATCCTGCTAAAGGTTTTACCCGCTTAGAAGGTGATGACAGTCATCCAGCGAACCTTGGCAAACTGTGTGTCAAAGGCAGTAACTTGGCGGCAACCCTCGTTCAAGAGGATCGTTTGTTACAGCCGAAAATACACGGTCAAGACGTGTTGTGGCAGGATGCGGTGGATCATATTGCCGAGAAAATCACGCAAACGATTGCCCAACACGGACCAGATGCCTTTGCCTTCTACTTGTCAGGCCAAATCCTGACCGAAGACTATTATGTGGCCAATAAGTTTGCCAAAGGTTTTCTTGGCACCGCCAATGTCGACACCAACTCACGTCTGTGTATGGCGTCTGCCGTGGTGGGCTACAAGCGAGCGTTTGGCTCGGATACCGTGCCTTGTAGTTATGAAGATTTAGAGCTTTGTGACTTATTGATCATGGTTGGCTCGAACGCGGCTTGGACGCATCCTATTCTGTTCCAACGCATTGCTGCAGCGAAAGCCAAGCGTCCTGAGATGAAAGTGGTAGTGATTGATCCGCGACAAACCGCGACCTGTGATATTGCCGACTTACATCTGGCGATCGAGCCTGGTAGTGATGCGGCGATTTTTAACTTCCTATTGTTGGAGTCACAGCGCCAGCAAATCCTCGATGCGAAATTTATTAAAAAGCATACCAAGGGTTTTGCTAACGCCCTGTGGACGGCACAAAAGCATCAGCCTGATATTGCCGCCGTGGCCAAGTTTTGTGATGTTTCTGAAGCGGATTTAGCAAGGCTGTCCGAGTGGTGGTGTCACACCGAAAAAACCGTCAGCTTTTATTCCCAAGGGGTGAATCAGTCCTCTTCTGGGGTGGATAAATGTAACGCCATTATTAATTGTCATTTGGCTACGGGGCGCATCGGTAAAGAAGGTGCGGGACCATTTTCCATCACGGGCCAGCCGAATGCGATGGGGGGGCGCGAAGTGGGCGGGCTAGCGAATCAGCTGGCAGCCCATATGGATTTCGCCACACCTGGTGCGATAGATCTGGTGCAACGCTTTTGGCAGGCACCGAACATGGCGACAGAAAATGGCCTCAAAGCCGTGGATATGTTTCAAGCCATTGAGGCGGGTAAAATCAAAGTGCTTTGGATTATGTCGACCAATCCTTTGGTGAGCCTGCCAGACACTGAGCAAGTGCGACGGGCGTTAGCAAAGTGTGAATTGGTGATTGTCAGTGATTGCAAAGCCCATACGGATACCACGGCCTACGCGGATGTACTCTTGCCAGCACTGCCTTGGAGTGAGAAGGATGGCACAGTTACAAATTCAGAACGTCGTATTTCACGTCAACGTGGGCTGTTGCCACCACTTGGGCAAGCCAAGCCAGACTGGTGGTCGATTTGCCAAGTCGCCCGAGCGATGGGCTATCACAGCGGTTTTGCTTACCGTTCAGTAGATGACATTTTCCGTGAACATGCGGCTTTATCTGGCTTTGAAAATAACGGCAAGCGCGATTTTGATATCAGCTATTTCAGTCAAATCAGCGCTGAGGCGTACCAAGCGTTAGCGCCGATTCAATGGCCGGTGACCAAAGAAAAGCCTCACGGCAGTGCTCGGATGTTTGGCGATGGTCAGTTTTTTACCTTGGACGGTAAGGCGAACTTTGTGCCTATTTGTCCAGAAAAACCGGTTGCGAACACTACCGAGGAATTCCCCTTTGTGCTCAATACGGGGCGTGTGCGTGATCAATGGCACACCATGACCCGAACGGGCGATGCTGCCATTCTGGCGAATCATATTAGCGAGCCCTATTTGGAAATTCACCCAGAGGATGCTGCTGAGCTTAAGATTCAGCACAATGCATTGGTGCAAGTCTCGTCCTCACTGCAAAGCATAAAATTAAGGGCGAAAATATCCGCTCAAGTGAGACCGAAAAATCTATTCGCGCCGATTCATTGGACACGCCAGTTTGCCAGCCAGTCCATCGTTTCGTCATTAATCCCGCAAATCTGTGATGCTTTATCGGGCCAGCCAGAATCCAAACATGCCATCGTTAATGTGAATGCCATTCAAGGTTTACAGTATGGTTATGTGGTCTCTAAAAAACTGCCGGATATGCCCGAATTGGATTACTGGTGTCGAGTCACCCTGGAGCAAGGCGAGCGCCTAGAAGTGGCTTGCCGTCAGCCTTCCATGATCGAACAGCTGTGCCGACAAATCGAACATCAGTGGCCGCCGGGGCAGTGGCTCAGCTATCAAAATCCCATAAAACAACAGCAGCGCCGCGTTTATATCGTCGATGAAAAAGTGGTGGCCTTTGTCTTGCTACAGCCTTCTCCTCAATTACCGTCTTCGACATGGTTAGAAGAGCAGCTGTTTAGCTGCGGCGCTATGACTGAAATGCAGCGCATGGCCTTGCTCGCAGGTCGAGCGGTGAATGTTGAGGACAAGGGCGCCATTGTCTGCTCCTGTTTTCAAGTGGGAGCAAAGCAGATCGAGCAAGCCGTCAATGCCGGAGCCAGCTCAGTCAGTGAGTTAGGTAAGACTTTAAAGTGCGGGACTAATTGTGGTTCCTGCATTCCTGAAATCAAACAATTTATCCCAGTGATGGAGGTGGTGTTATGAGTGAATTCTTCTCGCGTTTTGTACAAATTTTGGGGCGAGGTAAAAAAGGCTCACGTCCACTGACGACTGAAGAAGCGCAAATAGCCATGACTATGATGTTGCATGGGGAAGCCGCACCAGAGCAGGTGGGGGCGTTTTGGATGCTGATACGTATTCGTGAGGAAACGGTCGAAGAAACCGTCGGCTTTACGCGAGCCGTGCGGGCCTTTCTTAAACAACAAAATCCCATCACCACAAAAATTGATATTGATTGGCCTGCATATGCCGGGAAACGCAATGAGCTCCCTTGGTTCTTATTAGCTGCCTTAGCTCTGGCGGATGCGGGCTACAAAGTCGTGATGCATGGTCATTCCTTTAAAGGAGAGGACCGCATCTATGTGGATGAGGTCGTAAAGTCCCTGAGCTTACCCTATTTACCTAAGATCAATGGCGCGCGCGTGGATGAGTATTTGGCGCGTAATAATTTTTTGTATGTACCATTGGAAACGATTAGTCAGCCTTTGGCGCAAATGATGGACTTAAAATTGATCCTTGGCTTGCGCTCTCCGGTGAATACTGTGGTGCGCATGATGAACCCTTATCAAGCGGCACACAGTGTCCATGGAGTGTTTCATAAGGGCTACGATGATCTTCATGCCCACTCATGTTTGCAATTAAATGATCCCTCGGTACTGATTTTTCGCGGTGGCAATGGCGAGGCCGAGGTGAATCCTGAACGAGAAGTGACCTTAGCCAAGGTCAAACATTCTACTCTGCATTGGGAGCAGTGGCGTCGCATTGGGCAGGACCATACCCGTAATAAGAGTAATTTGTCGTTACGCCGTATGATTGAGCATTGGACCGGTGAGCAAAGTGATCCGTTTGGCGAAAAAGCGGTGCTACAGACTCTGGCCTCCGTGTTAGGATTGATCTACGACGTAGACGATCAGATTTATTGCCTAAACTTAGCGCAGAAAATCTGGGATGAGCGTCAGCGAGATTATCTTAGGTACTGGAAGGCAATTTAGAAAGGCATGAGCGACAAGTTTGATGTGACGGCGTTGGTATTAGCGGGCGGTGAAGCCCAGCGCATGGGGGGAGTGGATAAAGGTTGGCAGTTGTTCGCGGGGCAAGCGCTAATCGAGCGCATGATGACATTAGTAAAACCAGTGTCCGTACAGCAATTTATCAGTGCTAACCGTAACCTTGAGCGTTACCAAACGTTAGTTGATGATGTCATTACAGATGTTGCTCCATGGCAGGGTATCGGACCTCTGGGCGGCTTATATGCCGCGTTGGATAAACTGAATACCAGTCATCTGTTGTTATTACCCTGTGACACCCCGCGTTTTTCTGCAGCGGCTCTGCAACATTTATTGGTCACTGCAGAGCAGTTTCCGGAACGTGTTCACTTTATTGAAACGGAGTCAGGGCCTCAGCCGTTGCATGCGGTATTGCCCGTGGCGGCGCTTAAACAACACTTACCGGAATTCTTAGCGCAAGCTGAGTATTATGGCGTGATGAGTTTTTATAAATTAATCGGTAGAAATGCAGTTCACTGGGACAAGGACGAAGAGTTAGTCAATATCAACTATCTCGAGCAACTAGAGCCTTAGTTACTGTTTTGGGGTAGGTGTGGCTAGTTGAGTGATTTTATCTAGGTTAAGTGTGTAGGACTCACCCTTTTCAAAGTGTTCCATCTTTACCAGCAAGTAGTCGTACTTAGGGGCAAACCAGAAATATTGATGGCGCTTGTCCGTTAGATTGTCGGTACGTACGACTTTGATTGTCTCAAGCTGACCTAGCTTGGTGTTGATCGTCTCTTGATCACGCTTTTCAAACGAATACAGCTTAGGTTTACCACCATCGGCGATATTGTAATCGAGTTGCTCGCGATGGCTTTTTAAATCGTATCTCAGTTGCAGTTGTAGTGTCAGCCGATCAAGAGTGATGTCATTGATGGGCATTGACCAAGAGTTGCCTTTAGCCGTATTGATGGCACTCATATCGTCCCAATCAAACGTAACTATGACATCTTTGCGCTTGCCCAGCACGCTGGAAGCGTAGTGGTACTCTGTCGGGCGTAGACTATCGCCTTGCAGTATAAACTGGCTCGACTCTTTAAGGCTGGCAAGTAAGGTATCGACTACAAAATCAAACTTATATTGATGGTTAGCAGTTTCGGTAAGCGTCTGTTTACCTTCTACTTTTAAAGTAATGCCTTTTTTGTAGACAGTGCTGTAAACGGCGCGGTATGGGCTGAAAAACTCAGTGCTTTTAGCAACTGTTGCTTGCGCAGTGGCTGTCTTAGTAGCGGGTTTTGAAGCAGTGTGAGCCAATTGCTCAGTCGTGGCTGAGTAAGAGGGTATTATCTGAAATAATAATGCGATTGCGGTAAGGTTTCTGATAATACCCATCTTAATATTTCCTAGTGTTCGCTTAAATCCGTTGTATAACGCACACCTGACTCAGGTAAAGGTTCTCCGTCTAGTACGGCTTGACCGTTTTCTAGACTTAAGCGACCAGAGCTAAACCATTTAACGCTTAGGGGATAAATGATGTGCTCAAGTGCATGAACTTTCTGAGCCAGCGAGTCAGCAGTTTCATCTGACGATATTTCGGTGCTTGCCTGTAAGACCACAGAGCCAGCATCCAGTTCCGAAGTAACAAAATGAACGGACACACCATGTTCCGCTTCACCCGCGTCAATGGCACGCTGGTGAGTATTTAATCCTTTGTACTTTGGCAACAATGAAGGGTGGATGTTTAACATACGACCTTCATAGTGACGCGTAAATTCTTCCGTTAGAATACGCATAAAGCCCGCAAGTACAACCAGCTTAGGCTGATACTGGTCAATTAGAGCCATCAGAGCTTGATCGAACGCTTCGCGACTTTCAAACTGCTTATGATCTAATGCATGCGTTGTGATGCCAGCATTACTCGCGCGTTCCAACCCGTAAGCGGACGCCTTGTTGCTGATCACGGCTTTGATGTCGATATCGAGATTACCTTGCAGACTTTGATCAATCAAAGCCTGCAAATTGCTGCCGCTGCCTGAAATTAAAACAACGACGGGAAAACTCATGCAGACGCCTCAAGGTCAGAGATTACAACCTCTTTACCTGATTTCTCACGAATTTCACCGATTACCCAAGCGTTTTCGCCTTCAGCGGTAAGAATAGCTAGTGCGTTATCAACGTCAGCTGCGTTAACTGCTAGAACCATACCTACGCCACAGTTTAGCACGCGGTACATTTCTTCTTGTTCAACGTTGCCTTGCTCTTGTAGCCAGTCGAAGATCGCAGGACGAGTCCAGCTTGCTGCATCAATGTAAGCAGCCGCGCCTTCTGGCAATACACGAGGAATGTTTTCTAGTAGACCGCCACCCGTGATGTGTGCCAAAGCATTTACGTTGACTGTTTCCATCAATTTAAGGATAGATTTAACGTAAATTTTCGTTGGAGCCATTAGGGCATCTTTAAGAGCTACGCCGCCAACTTCTTCTTCAAGCTTCGCACCGCTTACTTCTAGGATTTTACGGATCAAAGAGTAGCCGTTTGAGTGCGGGCCAGATGAACCTAGCGCGATCAAGGTGTTGCCAGCTTCAACTTTGCTGCCATCGATGATTTGATCTTCTTCAACTACACCCACACAGAAGCCTGCTAGGTCGTAGTCGCCATCGTGGTACATGCCAGGCATTTCAGCTGTTTCGCCGCCCACAAGTGCACAACCAGATTGTAGACAGCCTTCACCGATACCGGTTACAACGTCAGCCGCAACATCTACGTCTAGTTTGCCAGTCGCGTAGTAGTCAAGGAAAAGTAGAGGTTCTGCGCCTGCAACCACTAGATCGTTGACACACATTGCCACAAGGTCGATACCGATTGTGTCATGTTTGTTTAGATCCATTGCCAAACGCAATTTAGTGCCCA
Source organism: Marinomonas sp. HM11-D (assembly GCF_057626615.1). Taxonomy (NCBI): domain Bacteria; kingdom Pseudomonadati; phylum Pseudomonadota; class Gammaproteobacteria; order Oceanospirillales; family Oceanospirillaceae; genus Marinomonas; species Marinomonas sp. HM11-D. The sequence continues at coordinate 367,548 of NZ_JBMMKT010000005.1, forward strand.
CGCCGTCAGTACCTGAAACCAATACTGGGTTTTTGTACTTTTGTGGTAGACGAGTTAGCGCGCCAAAGCCGCCAAGCCCACCTAGTACTTCAGGGCGGCGTGTTTTTTTACTGACGCCTTTAATGCGCTCAACAAGTTCGTTGCCGGCATTAATGTCTACGCCTGCGTCTTTGTAACTAATCGAGGTTTTTTTCGATTCGGTCATTGCCTAAGCCTTATCATGGTGTGGGAAAAACGGCATTTTAACACAGTGGAGAATAAGGGCTATGGTTCTTTGCATAGAAGACAGTAGAATAGAGCAAATACGACAAGCAAGGGGATTATTTTGAAGCGTATTTTCTTATTTTGGCTGTTAATGCTGTCCTCGCTCGGTCACGCGGCACAGGTCTCCAATTTATATTCGTCAGTAGTGCAGGTGCCAGCCAGTCTGGGCGATCAACAATTGTTGAATCGAGCATTTAGTCAAGCGATTGACGATGTCTTGGTGCGCGTTTCCGGTCAAGAGAATCAATTGTCTAGTAGTGTGCTGAATATGGCGCACAATTCGGCAGCCAGTTGGGTCGCTCAGCATTCCGTGAAAGACGTGTTAGAGGGTGTAGAAGCGACTAAAGAGGTCAATGTTACCTTCTATAAAGAGTCTGTGGATCGCTTTCTATTTGAGCAAGGCTTGCCAGTCTGGAGCAATGAACGCCCAAGTATTTTGGTGTGGATGATTGATGACAGTACTGGCACCAGACAAATGTTGGGCACCAATCGCCCAGCACGAGAGTTGTCTGTTGTTTTTGATGAAGCTAAGCGCTATGGGTTGCCGGTCTATGCGCCATTAGTGGACGATGTAGATCGTAATGCGTTGAATGGCAGCGCCTTATGGGGCTTCTTTGAAAGTGATATTTTAAATGCCAGTCAGCGTTATGAGACGGATGTGGTATTAGCGCTACGTCTAAGTGAATACCGTGGCGATGCCATTGCTGAGGCCATGTTGCTATCAGCTAATCAAGCGTCTCGTACTATTTCGGCAACCCGTGGCAGTAAGAATGAAGCTATTCACGATGTGCTTAAGGGCCTCTCTGCTATGTTGTCTGAACGATACGCATCGATTAGAACCACAGCGCAAAGTGAATTGAATGTCAAAGTCGATGGTGTGCATGATTACCAAGCCATGGCTGCTTTGAAAAACTATTTAGCGTCTATTGGGGTAGTGCAACAGATTCAGTTGAACAGCATTGTTGATGGGCAAGTGGTGTTTAATGTCGTGTTGAATGGCACGGCTGATAAATTTAGAAACAGTGTCGCGTTAAACAGCATGTTGGTGCCTAAGCCAGTCATCGCTATGACACCAGATTTAGCGCCAGCGGTTGAATATCAATATGTAGGTAAAGGTAGTAACTAATGACCAATGAAGCCGAACCGAAGCCAGTGTTAAAAGACTTCTATGCTCGACCAGTTGAAGAGCAACAAGACTTCTTACAGCAGACTTGGTGTAACGAGTGTATGGAAATGGATCTAGGGATGAAGAACCCACAAGAGTTTGAAGCGGGTGATCGTGCTTGGATCGAAGGCGAGTGTGTAAAATGTGGTACTAAGATTATCACCGAACTCGTTTATGAAGATGTTTATGAAGATGACGAAGAGTGATCTTTGCTAGTAAATTGA